>SFHJ01000011.1 GCA_004555655.1 Clostridiales bacterium | reverse complement strand
CTTAACCGCTTGACCAACGGGCCTGGTAGCGGCAATCTGACTCGAACAGATGACACTCCGGGTATGAACCGAATGCTCTACCAACTGAGCTATGCCGCCTTATATACGCCGCGTTTAACGGCACGATGTATTATAAATGGTAAACACCGATTTGTCAACACACAACCTGCGGCTTTTTTGAAAAATTTTGATGATTCTTCGCCGCGCAGCACATACTAACGCCGGAGGGATTGGAAATGTCTGCTGTAAAACTTCTCCCGCTCGCGCTCACCGGCGGCATCATGTATGTGCTGATTGAGTTTGCATGGCGCGGGCGGTCGCATATCAGCATGTTTTTTGACGGTGGGGTGTGCTTCGTACTCATTGGGCTTCTCAATGAGCTTGCGCCGGCAACGCCGGTTTCGGTGCAGGCGATGCTTGGCGCGTGTACCATTACTTTTTCCGAGCTGGCTGTGGGCCTGAGCTTCAACCGCAGCTACGCCGTCTGGGATTACCGCACGCTTCAACCCAACTTTCTCGGACAAATCTGCCTGTGCTATTTCACGCTCTGGATTCCGCTGTCCGTCTTCGCTGTTCTGGCCGACGACGCGCTGCGCTACCTTCTGTTCCGCGAGCCATGGCCCGCGTATTGCTGGCTCTAAACAAGCTCGGCCAGTACGCCGTCCGCATACGGCTCCAGCACGCGCACGCCGCGCACGGTGTTGTGCAGCGCCGCATCCTGCGCCTTCACATACACTTTCACATAGTTTTTCGCGTGCCCCGTAAAATATTCACCCTCGGGCTGCTCGAACAGAACCTCCTGCACCGAGCCCGCCATCGCCTGCCGGTAGCTTTGCTCAAGTTCCTGCGCTGTCTGCGCGGCCTTTTCTGCCCGCGCAGCCTTCTCAGCGCTTGTCAACTGGCCGGGCATGGTTGCAGCCGGCGTTCCCCTGCGCCGGGAATACGGGAAGATATGCACCTGCGCCAGCTTGCACCTGCGCATAAATTCCAGCGATTCGGAAAATTCCGCCTCTGTCTCACCTGGAAAGCCCACGATGAGGTCGGTCGTCACCGCGCAGCCCGGGAAGTACTCGCGCAGCAATCTGACGCTCTCATAGAACCTCGCCGTGTCGTATTTGCGGTGCATCCGCTTTAATACCGCATCACTGCCGCTCTGCAGGCTCAGATGGAACTGCGGACAGAGGTTTTCAAAGCCGCAAAGCGCGCGGCAGAACTCGGCGTCGATCGTGCGCGGCTCAAGTGAGCCCAGACGGATGCGTACATCCGGTACGGCCTCACACAGCGCCGCGACAAGTTGGCGAAGTGTGCTGCCGTCGTGCCGTTCCCAGCCCCAGGAGGAGATCTCGATGCCGTTGATCACGATCTCGCGGTAGCCCGCCTCGCGGAGCGCCACGGCCTGGCGCACCGCCTCATTCAGCTCCATCGAGCGCACGCGCCCGCGCGTATACGGAATGATGCAGTAGGTGCAGAAATTATTGCACCCGTCTTCCACCTTCAAAAGCGCCCGCGTCCGCTCAAAAAGCCCGCCTGCGGGCAAAATTTCAAACGTGCGCGCCTCACCTGCCGGGCAGACCTTCTGCCAGCTCTGCCGCTCCTGCGCGGCCAAAAGCATGTGCTCGACAAACTCCGCCCGGTCGGCCGTGCCCACCATCACGTCCACACCCAGCGCATTGACCTCGTCTGGCGCTGCCTGCGCGTAGCAGCCGCACACGCCGATTACGGCCTGCGGATTTTTTGCACGCGCGCGCCGGATCATATTGCGCGATTTTTTATCGGATACGGCCGTCACCGAGCAGGTGTTGATGATGTAGCCGTCGCACACCTCGTCGAATTCTCCAATCATGTGCCCGCGTTCGGCCAGCATCCGCTGCATCGCCTGCGTCTCATATTGATTGACTTTGCAGCCCAATGTATAAAATGCAAATTTCATAGGTAAAACCACCAAGAAAAAGATAATGTACAAAAAAGGTTCGTTCGTTTTGTGCATAGTCACAAAACTTTTTTTCGCTTATACTATAATAACCGTCAGTAAACGCGGTCGTTCGCGATTTATTATATTCGAAATTCCCTGGATTGTACAGTCTAATCAGGAGGTATTTCTGTGAAAGAATATACAGCTGTATTCCGTTCAGTCAAGGAGATCAGCACATTTGTCAGCATTGCCAACCGTCAGCCGTTCCCGGTTCAGATTCTGGAGGGTGATAACACTTTTGATGCCAAATCGATTCTGGGTCTGTTCGACGTACATCTCAATACCCTGCTGACGATCCGCATCGACGACCGCTATGCCGACCCGCAGCCCTTCATCGCCGCCATCCAGCCCTACATAGATGCCGCGCGGCATCTGGACTGAGTCTTCTGTGATATTGCGCCTTTCCGTTTCATACGCTTGTACCAGATGAAACGGAAGGGTGATTTTTTATGAAAAAAACGCTGCCGTGCCTGCTGCTGGCACTCATTCTTGCGGCCTCTTCGGTCACCGGCGCGCAGGCCGCCGCGCTGGATCTCGCCGCGCCGTCCGCTATTTTGATGGAAGCCGCGACGGGCACAGTGCTCTATGAATCAAACGCGCACGAACGGCTGCGCCCGGCGAGCGTGACAAAGATCATGACGCTTCTGCTCGTCATGGAGGCACTTGAAGACGGGCGCATCTCGTGGGACGACACCATCACCACATCAAGCGCCGCCGCAGCCAAGGGCGGCAGCCAGATCTATCTGGAGGAAAACGAGCAGCTCAGCTTCGAGGAGATGCTCAAATCCGTGGTCGTTTCGTCGGCCAACGACTGCGCTACGGCGCTGGCCGAGCACGTGGCGGGCAGTGAATCGGCCTTTGTCGGCATGATGAACGAGCGCGCGGCCGAGCTTGGCATGCAGGACACGCACTTTGTCAACTGCACGGGCCTGGATGACGAGCCGGAGGCGGCCGAGCATCTGACAAGTGCCTGGGACATTGCCATCATGTCGCGGGAGCTTCTGAAACACAGCGAAATCAAAAAATACACCACCATCTGGATGGACACGGTACGAAACGGCGAGTTTGGCCTGTCCAACACCAACAAGCTCGTCCGCTTCTACGACGGCACAACGGGGCTCAAGACCGGCTACACCTCCGCCGCGGGCTACTGCCTGTCTGCCTCGGCAGAGCGCGGCGGCATGGAGCTGATTGCGGTCGTTTTGCACTGCCAAAGCTCCACCGACCGCTTTGAATCGGCCAAGGCGCTTCTGAATTACGGCTTTTCCAACTACGCGCTCGTCACGCCGCAGCCGCAGGCCATCGGCAGTGTGCCGGTCGTGCTGGGAAAGTCCGACGCTCTCACGCCCGTGCCGGAGACGAGCGAGCCGATCCTGATCGACAAGGCGCTGGCCGCGGGTATACAGACCGAGGTGCAGCTCGACGAAAGCGTCACCGCGCCCGTCGCCGAGGGCCAGAGGCTTGGCACGATGACGGTCCGCTCGGGCGATAAAGCACTGGCCGAAATTGCACTCGTCGCGCCCGCACGCGTCGAGGCGCTCACATTCTGGGACGTATTCACGCAGCTGCTCGGCCGCGTGTGTATGGCAGAATGAGCGTCCGATCCATCCGGCAGGATTTTACTGGACATTTCCGCGCTTTTGGCATATAATAGTCCCACAGGCCGCGTGCGGCCGCGTTTCGCGTTTTCGTGCTCCCGAAACCGCCCGGTTTCGGGAGCTTTTCTCTCCCGCGCCGCCTGATGATAACACAGCAAAGGATTCTTATGACATTTCAGGATTTAAAATTACTGCCCGCGCTGCTGCGTGCGATAGAAGAACTGGGCTACGAAGCGCCCTCGCCCATCCAGGCCGCGGCCATCGGCCCGGTGCTGGAAGGACGCGACCTTGTCGGCTGCGCGCAGACTGGCACCGGCAAGACCGCAGCCTTCGCCATCCCCATTCTGCAGCGGCTGCACGGCCGTATCGCAAAGACCCACAAGCCCATCCGCGCGCTCATTCTCACGCCAACGCGTGAGCTGGCGCTGCAGATCGGCGAGAATTTTGACCAGTTCGGCAAATACCTGCCCGTGCGCAGTACGGTTATCTTCGGCGGCGTGGGACAGGCCCCGCAGGTCGAAGCGCTGCAAAGCGGTGCAGACGTGCTCATCGCCACGCCGGGCCGTCTCAACGACCTGTGCAATCAGGGCTTTATCGATCTAAGCCGCATTGAGACGTTTGTGCTCGACGAGGCCGACCGGATGCTCGACATGGGCTTCATCCACGATGTGCGCAGGGTCATTGCGCGCCTGCCTTCCAAGCGGCAGACGCTTCTCTTTTCCGCCACCATGCCGCAGGAGATCGCGGCGCTCTCGAAGCAGATTCTCTGCGACCCGGTGCGCGTCGAGGTCACGCCGCCCGCGTCCACGGTCGAGGCCATCGAGCAGCAGCTTTATAAGGTGGACAAGGCCAACAAGCGGCGGCTTCTCGTCTGGCTTTTGCAGCAGCGGCCGGAAGCATCCGTCCTCGTCTTTACCGCCACCAAGCACGGCGCCGACCGCGTGGTGCGCGAGCTGGCGCAATCCGGTATTCCTGCTATGGCCATCCACGGCAACAAGAGCCAGACCGCCCGCGTGAATGCCCTCACCAGCTTCAAAGCGGGCGAGATTCGCGTGCTTGTCGCAACAGATATTGCCGCGCGCGGCATTGACATCAGCGACCTGCCGCTTGTCATCAATTTTGATCTTCCCAACGTCCCCGAGACGTATGTGCACCGCATCGGCCGCACGGGCCGCGCCGGGCGCAGCGGCCTTGCCATCAGCTTCTGCAATTTTGACGAGCTGGCATATCTGAAGGACATCGAAAAGCTGACAAAGAAGACCATTCCCGAGATCAGCGGGCATCCCTGGCCCATGGAGGTTTTCGAGCCGTCGGTCAAGCAGCCGCGCCCGCCGCGGCCTGCAAAGCAGCAGCCAAACGCGCAGAAAAAGCCCGGGAACGCCAAAATGAGCGCGCCAAAACAGCAGGAGCCTGCCAGAGCGCCCACCCCAAAGGCAGCGCCTGTCAAGCAGCCGCCTGCCGTCAAGCTGCCCGAAGCCACGCACCTGCCGCAGCCGCCCGCCGCAAAGCCGGCGAAATCGCCCGTCAGAAAGTACCGCTCCGACCCCTTCGCGCCGCCGGGCAGGGTCGTGGCCTTCGCCGACGGCCGCCGCAGCCGCAACCGCAGCAAAAAGCCATAATTGCAAAAACACGCCAAAGGAGACGCCAAAGATGACAGAACGCGAAAAATGTGACGCCGGTCTTCTCTATGATACCACCACGCCCGAGCGCGAGCAGGCGCACCTCGTATGCGCCGAGCTCTGCTACAACTATAATCACACCCGCCCGTCCGATATGGCCCGCCGCGAGCAAATCCTGCGCGCGCTCTTCGGCAGGCTCGGCAAAACCCCCTACGTCGAGCCGGCGCTCTTCTGCGGCTTCGGCTTCAATATTGAAGCCGGCGACAACTTCTTTGCCAACAACAACTGCGTCTTTGTAGACCCCGGCAGGATCATCTTCGGCGACAACGTGCTCATCGGCCCACAGTGCGGTTTCTATACGGCGCTGCACCCGCTGGACAAGGCGCAGCGCGCGGCCAAGCTCGAAGCGGCCTACCCCATCCATGTCGGCAGCGACGTCTGGTTCGGCGGCGGCTGCGTGGTGCTGCCGGGCGTGACGATCGGTTCCGGCAGCGTCATCGGCGCCGGCAGCGTCGTCACACGCGATATCCCTGCCAATGTCGTGGCCGCCGGCAATCCCTGCCGCGTGCTGCGGCCCATCACCGAGGCGGACCGGCTCCGCTATCAGACGCCGGAATATCTTGCCTGCCGCGGCTGAAGCCGTCCGCGGGACAGCCGCGGCTCTGCGGCTGTCCCGTTATATTTTTTTGCGTTTTTCCGCAAACTGTAGTATACTGAAAAAAACGTTCGCGACCGCTTCGACCGCCAAAGGAGGCAAGGGCCCATGATCAATGTAGAGCTCTCCAACATCTGGAGCTGTGTGAGTCTTCCACAGCTGCTGGGCGCGGAGAAAGACTTGTTCGACGCGCATCTGCACCTGTGCAACCACCAGCCCATCGGCAATGATTACCTCGGCTGGCTGGCCCTGCCCGACGCCATCACCGCCAAAACCATCCACGCCGTGCGCAGCTCGGCAGATGAGATCCGTGCTTCGGGCGATACGCTCGTCGTCATCGGCGCGGGCGGGGCCTATCTCGGCGCAAAGGCGGGCACGGCGCTGCTCGGCCGTCAGGACCGCATGCAGCGCGGCACGCGCCTGCTCTTTACGGGTGACAATTTTTCTGCCGGAAGCTGGCTGACGCTCTGCGACCAGCTCAGCGGCTGTGATTTTTCTCTGCTTCTCATCAGCGCCGACGGCGCGGACATGGCGCCCGCCGTTGCCTCGCGCGCGCTTCGCTGGATGATGGAGCGGCGCTACGGCCCTGAGGCTAAGACGCGCATCTACGTCTCGGCGCTGCCCGACTCGCCCATGGCCGTCATGGCAAAGGAAGAGGGCTATACGCTTCTTTCCATGCCGCAGCAGCTGGGCGGCGCGTACAGCGCGCTCACGTCCGCCGCGCTCGTGCCGCTGGCCGTAGCCGGGCTCGACCCGCTCACGGTGTTCGAAGGCGCGGCCGAGGCCTACCGCGCCTATGATCTGCGCGCGTTTGAAAACCCCGTCTGGATGTACGCCGGCGCGCGGCACGTATTGAGCAGTGAAGCCCGCCGTTCATCCGAGCTTCTCGGTACCTTCGACCCCGCTTTTTCCGCCTTCGGCGACTGGTGGCAGCAGAGCGTGTGGCTGCACACCTGCCAGCAGGGCGCGGGCCTCATCCCCATCCATGCCGAGCTCCCGGCCGCCCTCGGCGCGCTCGACCGGGCCGTTGCCAGCGGGCAATATCCCGTCTTTGAAACGCTTCTGCGTGCGCCGCTGCCGGTTGGGCAGAAGGTCAATGTGGAGATGGACTGGAAGGACTACGACGGTCTTGGCTACCTGTCCGGCCGGACGCTTGCCGATGTGGAGCAGGCCTCGTTCGAGGGGATGCTGCAGACGCACGCTGCTGCCGACGTGCCCGTCGTTGTGCTTGAAACCGGCCCAATGGACGCCGCGCAGCTCGGTGAGCTTTTCTACTTTTTCGAGCTCGCAAACGCCATCAGCGCCTGTGCCGCAGGCGTCGACCCGTTCGAGCCGCAAAACCGGCAGCCCTCGCGCGCATATACCGAGCAGCTGCTCGGAAAACCGGATGACGCGGAATCGTGAGGAAAATTCACAGAAGTTTGACAAATATAACTGTTGTCTTTCTGCGAAAAACTTGGTAGAATAAAAGAGAGCTTAACCATAAGACGAAAAGGAGGAATGCCCTATGGTTACAATTATGATGGGACCGGAAGGTTCCGGTAAGACGAAGCAGCTGATTGCTACGATCAACAATGCGCTGAAGAAAGAATCCGGCAGTATGGTCTGTATCGAAAAGGGACACACGCTGCGCTTTGACGTAGACCACCGTGTCCGCCTGATCGACGCCAGCGAATACTCTCCCGGCACCTATACATTCCTAAAGGGCTTTTTGAGCGGCCTGCATGCGGGCAATTTTGATATCTCGCACATCTTCATCGACAACCTCTACAAGATCTCCCAGAGCAAGGACCCGAAGGAGACTGAGAACTTCCTCGACTGGTGCAGCGTCTTCTCCGCTGAAAACGGCGTGGCGTTCACCATCACCATTGCCGGCGATGCCGCCGGGGCCCCTGAGTACATCACCCGCTATATGGACTAAACAAAAACCTCTCTGCCGCAGCAGAGAGGTTTTTCTGTCATATCGCCCGGTTTCGGACGCGTTGTCACCAGATATATTCATAGATCCTGACCAGCAGCGCCAGCGCCTGCTCGGTGCTCAAATTCTCCTGCGGAGCAAAGCCGCTGCCCGTGCCGCCCATGATGCCCTCGGCGGTCAGAAGCGCAGCAGCCTCCGCAGCCCAATCGGAGATCTTTGCCCGGTCGGCATAGCCCGCCAGCGCCGACGCATCCGCCGCAGGCGCCGCACGGAACAGCCGCACGAAGCGCACCAGAACCGTGGCCGCGGCCTCACGCGTGATGAAATCATCCACGCACAGATCACCCGAGGCGTTGCCGCCCATGAGTCCCAGCTCACGCACGGCTTCATACGGGTCGCCCGACTCCGGCGTGAGCCCCATTGCCTGCGCCGCGTTCACGGCGAGCTTTGCAAACGTACCGCGCGTAATGGGCTGGGCGTAGCCGCTATTTACAACGCTGCCGCTGATGCCATAGCGTGAAGCACGCAAAACCGAATCCACCGCCCAGTTTGACGGCGCGTCAGCCGCCCAAACAGACGCGCTTTCGTACTGCACCGGCTGCGGCGCGGCGGGCAATTCGCCCTGATTGCCGCAGAGCGTGTAGAACACATACGGGCTTCCGCTGTACGCAATCACGCGTCCCACGCCGGCCTTGTTGCCCCAGCGCCAGTTCTGCTCAAAAAGCATCACGGTGCCGTTTGCCGCATCCACCTCGCGGCAGATGGCATAATGTGCGCTGGCGCGGCTGGACGCGGACGCATATGCGATATCGCCCGGCTGCGGCGCGTCGGTCAGTTCGAACCAGTAGCCGCTCTCCGCCACCTCCGGCGTGCCGGGCGTCGTCGTGACCGTCAGTCCGTAGACCTGCGCGTAAAAGCGCTCGATGAGATCCGAGCAGTAGAGCGTCGGCCCGTTCAGGTTGTAAACTGCATCCACGCCAAGCCAGCTGTCGGCCACAAAGCCGTCGCCGGAAATCTCCACATATGTAACGTCCAACGTTTCATCCGCCGCCAGCGCCGGGACGGCCAGCGCCGCCAGACACACGCTCAGACAGAGCGCCAGCGCAAACATCCGTATTCTGCTTCCGCGCATAGACCCGCTTCCTTTCCCTGCGGTTTGTATAATTGTAATCGTTTGTAACCATTTTGTCAACCCGAGCGTTCTCCTTTTCTCCGACGTCCGTCGGGAAAATCCCGTTTTTTTCGCGTTATACCCTCTTGCATCGTATGATATAATAGAGAAAACAGATCAACCACAACGGAGGCTTCCGATTTGCAGAACTATTTTCACCTGACGATGGACCCGCGCGAGATCGGCCAGATCAGCGCGCTGGGTCTTGCGCACTGCGGCGACGCGGTGTTTGAGCTTTTGGTGCGCAGTTGGCTTTGCTCAACCGGCAAGGCCACGACGCGCGATCTGCACCGGCTCACCGTCCAATACGTCAACGCGCCCGCGCAGGCCGCGCGTGCGCAGCGGATGCTGCCGCTTTTAACGGAGCACGAGCTGGCCGTCTACCGCCGCGGACGCAATGCGCACGTGCATGCGATTCCCAAGAACGCCACGCACGAGCAGTATTCCAGAGCCACGGGGCTTGAGTGCCTCTTCGGCGCGTTGTATCTCGCGGGCGAGCTTGCACGGATCAATGAACTTTTTGTCTTGACGATGGAGGATTCCGATGCCGTTTGACGCCGTATTTCTTTCCGCTGTGGCCGATGAGCTGCGCGCGCAGACGCTTACCTGCCGCGTGGACAAAGTGCAGCAGCCCGAACGCGACACCGTTATTTTGCACCTGCGCGCGCCTGGCATGTCTGCGCGGCTGCTGCTTAGCGCCAGTACGAACCATCCGCGCGCGCATCTGAGCACGCGCAGCTTTGAAAACCCGGCGCAGCCGCCCATGTTCTGCATGCTGCTGCGCAAGCACCTGACGGGCGGCAGGCTGTCCGCCATCACGCAGCCGCCCATGGAGCGCCTGCTGGATTTCAGCTTCGAGTGCACCGACGAGCTGGGCGAGAGCGTGCAGAAGCACCTCATTCTGGAGCTCATGGGCCGCAACTCAAACCTGATTCTGACCGACGGCACGGGCCGCGTGCTCGACTGCCTGCGGCGCGTCGATTTTGAGATGTCCGCCGAGCGGCAGCTGCTGCCGGGTCTCTATTACCGCCTGCCGCCCACGCAGGGAAAGCGCAGCCCGTTTGAAACGGACGCGGATATGCTCGCGCAGCTGCTTTGCGCGCAGACGGGACAGAAACAGTTTGACGCATGGCTGCTCGATACCTTCGGCGGCATTTCGCCGCTTCTTTGCCGCGAGCTGGCCTTCCGCATCTTCGGCGACGTCGACACGGATATCGCCGCGCTTTCGCAGGACGCAAAGCAGCAGGCGGCCTTTTCCCTGCACGAACAGTTTTCCGCGCTCGCAGACGGCAAAAAAACGCCGGTGCTGCTCGTCAAACAGGACCGGCCGTGGGACTTCACCTGCATCCCTATCGCACAATATGGTGGCTTTGTCCGCTGCGAGCTGCAGCAGGGCTTTTCGCAGCTGCTCGACTCGTTCTATGGCGAGCGTGACCACGCGGAGCGGCTGCGCCAGAAGACGCAGGCCATGCGCAAGCTGCTGACGAACCTCTGTAACCGCACCGCGCGCAAGCTGGCGCTGCAGAAAAAGGAGCTTGCCGGCACGCATGACCGCGAGCGGCTGCGCCGTTTGGGCGATATTGTCACGGCAAACCTGCACGCGATCGCGCGCGGGCAATCGCGCCTGCGCGCCGTCGACTTCTACGACCCCGACATGCAGGAGATTGACATTCCGCTCAATCCCGCCCTCTCGCCGCAGCAGAACGCCGCCAAATTCTACAAGGACTACCAGAAAGCCAAAACGGCCGAGCGCGTGCTGACCGAACAGATTGCGCGGGGCGAGACGGAGCTTGACTATCTTGAAAGCGTCCTCGAGGCGCTCTCGCGCGCAGAATCCGAGCGCGACATCCAGCAGATCCGTGCCGAGCTGGCGGACGGCGGGTATCTGCGCGAGCAGACGCAGAAAAAGCGCATGAAGCTGCCGCCCGCCAAGCCCATGCAGTTTCGCTCGACGGAGGGTTATACCATTCTGGTCGGCCGCAACAACCAGCAAAACGACATGCTCACAACAAAGCTGGCTGAAAAGGGCGATCTCTGGCTGCACGCGCAGAAAATCCACGGCAGCCACGTCATCATCGTCTGTGCCGGCCAGACGCCTTCTGACCAGACTGTCACCGAGGCGATGACGCTGGCGGCATATTACTCGCAGTCGCGCGAGGGGCAGAACGTGCCTGTGGACTACACGCGGGTCAAAAACGTCAAAAAGCCGAACGGCGCCAAGCCCGGTATGGTCATCTACGACCGCTATGCCACCGGCTATGTCACGCCCGACGCAGCGCTTGCGGAAAAATTAAAGGTGGAAAAATCATGAAGCACGACTGGCAAGGCAAGCATTACGCGTTTTTTCAGAACCGGCAGTGTGAGTTCTTCCCCTGCCACCAAACGGGCGACCCAGACAACTTCAACTGCCTGTTCTGCTACTGTCCGCTCTACGCGCTGGGCAGAAACTGCGGCGGCAACTGCCGCTACACGGAAAAGGGCGTGAAGGACTGCACGGGCTGTATGTTCCCGCACCGGCGGGAAAATTATGGAAGAGTTCTGGAAAAGTTCCAGCAGGTGGCCGAGCTCGCCCGCGAATAATCCGCCGCATCGCGCCGCAAACTGATTGCAGAGGTGATTGGTTTGAAGAAGGAACAGCCCGCGCCCATCCACGACCTGCGTGATACGCCGGTGCCCGTGGTCAAGGGCGCAAGCAGCGACACGACCGACGTTCTGCTTCCGCAGCCGAAGCCGCAGCCGCCCGCGCCCGGCCTGCTTTGACACCATTTGCAAGATAGCGTCATAAGATGTCATGGGATGAAAATCCCATGACATCTTTTTTGGAGGTACTTCTTATGTGTTGCAATAACGGTATTGTCGGGGGCATCACGTTCCCGAGTTTTGTGTCGCAATCATGCTGCAATCCTTGCTGCCGGAACAATGGCGCTGTCGGCGGCGTCAGTGAAAACAACAACAGCTGCCGCAGATGCTGCTGCTGTTGCTGCTGCCGCGGAGAAAACGACTCGGTCGGCGGCGAGAGCGAGAACAACCACAAGCATTGCTGCCAGAACAACGGTTCTGTCGGCGGTGTAAGCGAAAGCAACAGCTGCTGCCATAAGCACTGCTGCTGCAATAGCGGTTCTGTCGGCGGCGTCAGTGAAAATAACAACTGCTGCCGCAGATGTTGCTGCGGATGCGGCTGCTTCCGCTGCACGCGCCGGTTCTAAAGCCTGACAACGGCGTCCCATGGGACGCCATACATGCACCTCCAGGGATGTCATCTCGCGCCGGGAAAGCATGCGCTTCCCCGGCGTTTTTTCTTGTCAGCGGCCGCTTCATATGCTATACTGGGAAAAACCGCAGAATATGGGGGAAACCGATTTGAAGGATTTTTTCTGCAGGCTCGTCACGCCCTGGCGCGCGCAGGCGCTTTTTGACGAAGACGAGGCATTTTTTCAGTTTCTTTCGCGCTATAACCGGCGCTGCAATACCGTCCGCGCCGTCTTGTTTGCAGCCGCAGCCATCATGCTCATCATCGGCTACGCCGCAGCAAGCACGCAGCCGTACTACTCCATCTGCGTGGCGCTGCTTGTCGTCGCGCTCGGACTCTCGCTCATCATCGCACAGAACGAAAAACTGCTGCCGGAAGATATGCGGCAGAAATGAGGTCACCATGGATTACGACATTCAGCAATTATTCGCCGCGCAGCAGGCGAGCATCGCACTCAAAAAAGGCGGCAGGCTCGTCTTTTCCCAGTTTGGCCGCGGCATCGGCCCGGCGCTGACGCTCTACGACGAGCAGCCGGAGCTCCTGCACGGTTCGGACGTATTCGACACCATCGTCGGCAAGGCCGCCGCGTCGATCTTCATTCTTGCGGGTGTGCGCTCCGTCTACGGCCAGACGATGAGCGCCTCCGCCGCCGCGCTTCTCGCGCGCCACGGTGTGCCGTACAGGTTTGAAACGAAGACCGCTCAGATCATCAACCGCGCGGGTACGGGCCTTTGCCCGTTCGAGCAGGCCGTGCTGGAGATCGACGATCCCGCAGACTGTCTTCCCGTCATCCGCGAAACGCTCGCGCGATTGCGCGCAAACGCGCCAAGGCCCTGATATCCGAAAAAAGTGCGAAAGCAGCCGCTTTCGCACTTTTCTTACTCGTTTGTTCTCGCCGGGGACTTCGCCTTGCGCCGTCTGGGCCTTCTGCGCGGCTTTTCCGCCAGCTTGCGGTAGCTCTCGGCCGCCTCAGAGCTGCTCTCGTACACGAGCCTGCTCACACGCAGCGTGCCGTCGGGCTCATCAGCCAGCCGCAGCCGCACGAGAAACTCCCCGTGCTCGTCGCATACGGCCATCGTCATGCAGCGCTTGCCCGGCTGGCTCAGCCACCTGCCGCAGCGCATTTGCCTGCCGCACACCGGGCACGGATTCTCCCGCGCGTGCACCGCGCCGAGCGCCTGCGTCTTGTCCTTGTAGCCGTGCAGTACGCTGCGGTGGATGCACCCGGGCATCTGCGCGCCGTGAAAGCCGTTTTCGTGGCTCTTGAGTGCCTGCTCATACGCCTCAATTCCCTCGCCAAGGCGCAGCTTCGCGCAGATGAGCGCCGTGTGATACGCGTCCCCCAGCGCGTCGTGCGCCGGGCGCGTGGGCGCAATTCCCATCATCTCCATCGCGGTCTTCAGCGCCCGCTGCGACGTGGCGCCGTCGGTCTGGGCGTTGAAGATGAGCTGCGCATTATACCACCGCGCCGTCCATGCGTCGTCAAGTCCGTGCAGCGCCAGATTCTCACGTAAAATCGCGATATCGTCAAAGCCCCAGGTGAGAAAGACGCTGTCATCTGCGCACCAGCTTTTGAACTGCTCCATCGCCGCAGTGAACTCCACGCCGTGCTCTTTCAGCGCCGCATCCTTGATGCCTGTCAGGCTCGCCACCTTGCGGTTCATTTTTTTATAGTATTTCGGACGGATCAGGATCTGAAACTCACCGTCAAGCTGCTGGGCCTGCGTCATGCGCACGGCGCCGATCTGAATGATCTCGCCGCGGATAGGCGACGGCAGCTGTTTTTTTGCCGAGTACGAGCCCGGCCACGGCTGGTTCCATTCCATATCCAGAATAATATACTGCATCTGTCTGCTCCTTTGCGTTCTGCAACTATCCTACCACACCCGCGCGCGTCTGTAAATGGATTTTTCTTCCCGGCCGTCCGCTTTTGCACGCGGCACAAGTTGCACAATCTGCGCCAGAATTTATACTTTTGTATACTTTTGAAAAACTTATTTGCTTTTTCTCCAAAATCGGCTAGTATTGTATCAGAAGAAACTATACGTACTCTGCCAGATTAGGAGGAACTGTCTTTATGCTGCATCCCAGAATTCTGATCGCGCCCACCCCTGCCGAGGCCGGCCGTCTTGCCGCCGACCAGTTTGAAGCGCTCATCCAGGCCAAGCCCGCCTGCGTCATCGGCCTTGCCACGGGCTCAACGCCGCTGCATCTGTACCGTGAGCTGATTGCGCGCGAAAAGGCCGGCAAGCTCGACTTCACGCGCGTGCGGTCTGCCAACCTCGACGAGTACAAGGGCCTTGCGCCCGATCATGCGCAGAGCTACCGCCGCTTTATGCAGGAAAACCTCTTTGACCACATCTGCATCAAGCCCGAGAATACCATCGTCCCCGACGGTCTGGCCGAAGACGTGAGCGCCATGTGCCAGGCGTATGAAAAGCAGATTGAGGACTGGGGCGGCGTTGATCTGCAGCTGCTGGGCATCGGTCACGACGGCCATATCGGCTTCAACGAGCCGTGCGACCACTTCCCCACCATGACGCACGAGGTCGCGCTGACGCAGATGACGCGCGAGGCCAACAAGCGCTTCTTCGCCTCCATTGACGAGGTGCCCGCAGCCGCCTTCACCATGGGCGTCGGCACGGTCATGGCCGCGCGGAAGATTGTCATGCTCATCACCGGCGCCGACAAGCACGAGATCATGCGCAAGGCGTTCTTCGGCCCCGTCACACCCGAGGTTCCGGCCTCGATCCTGCAGTTCCATCCCGACGTCACGCTCATCTGTGACGCCGCCGCCTGGGGCGAATAATTCCTGGTTTGTTTGCCCGCCGCCCGCACGGGCGGCGGGCATTTTCTGTATCAATAAAAAAATATTGATTTCCCTCTTGCTATTTTCCAAAAAAGCACTACAATGTATGACAGGAGGCCGAATAAGGGCAGGCAGATGTGTACCTGTCACTTTAACAGTTACATGCGTACCCGAACGTTGCATGAGTAGAAATGGCGCGTTAAGTACCGGTTGGATGGGAGGTTGCCGCCGGGCGAAGGAGCAATCCGCGATGCCATTTTCGCATCCGCTAAAGCAAAGAGAAATTGTACTGCAGTTTCCATCTTGTTACAATTCCATAAACATAACCTCCTCCCATATCATTATAGGAGGCTTTTTTATGCAAAAAAAGAACCGTTTTACGCTTAAGCGCATCGCGATCGACGCCGTTTTGATGGCGGTGTTTTTTGTTCTGTCGCGTCTGTCCGTTACGATCTCCGGCGTGAAAATCACATTTGACGCTCTGGCGGTCGTCATCGCCGCAATGATCTTCGGCCCGCTCGACGCATTTATCGTGGGCTTCCTGGGCGAATTTCTCGCGCAGCTGATGGGGCCGTATGGCCTGACCGTCACAACGCTGCTGTGGGTTCTGCCGCCTGCACTGCGCGGCGTATACGTCGGGCTCGGCACGATTTTCCTGAAAAAATACATGTCGCTGGACGCAATCATGCACACCAAGCGTCCGTATGTCTACTATGCCGTGTGCATTCTGGCAGCGGTTCTTACTTCGCTTGGCAACACAGGCGCGTACTATGTTGACTCCAAGCTGTTCGGCTATTATTCCTACGCATTGATTTTCGGCGTGCTGGGCGTGCGCATTTTGTCCGGCATCCTCTCCGCGATTCTGACCGCCACTGTGGCGCTGCCGATTTTGATCGCCCTGCGGCAGGCAAGACTGATTCAAACGCCAGAAAACACCAGTCTAAATACGAAAGAAGCATGATCTCATGAACATTACCGAAGCACTGCAATATATCCACGCCGTCTGCTGGAAGGGGAGCGTCCCGGGCCTGTCGCGCATCGACGCGCTGCTGGAAAAAATGGGCCGTCCCGAGCGCAGTCTCAAGTTTATCCACGTCGCGGGCACCAACGGCAAAGGCTCGACCTGCGCGATGCTCTCGTCCATTCTGCAGCACGCAGGCTATAAGACGGGCCTTTACACCTCACCGTATATCGTCTCGTTCAACGAGCGCATCCAGATCAACGGCGAAAACATCCCTGACGAGGCGCTGTGCCAGATCACCGAGGCCGTAAAGCCGCTGGCCGACTCCATGGACGATAAGCCAACCGAGTTTGAGCTCGTCACCGCCATTGGCTTTGCGTACTTTGCGCGCGAGCACTGCGATGTGGTCGTCTGCGAAGTCGGCATGGGCGGCGAATTTGACGCGACGAATGTGATTCTGCCGCCCGAGGCCGCCGTCATCTGCAACATCGGTCTCGATCACACCGAGGTTCTTGGTGACACGCTCGAGAAGATCGCCGCGACCAAGTCCGGCATCATCAAGCCCGGCTGCGACGCGGTGTGCTACCGGGAGAGTGAAAGCGTCGAGGCTGTGATTCAGGCGCGCTGTGACAAGGTCGGCGCGACGCTCCACGAGGCCGATTTTGCCGCCCTGCGCCCCGTGTCCCACTCGCTCGAGGGCCAGGTCTTCTCGTGGAACCGGTTTGAAAACCTGCGCCTGCCGCTTCTGGGTGAGCATCAGCTCAAAAACGCGGCCGTCGTGCTCACCACAGCCGACGCGCTGCGTGCGCGCGGCTGGAACATCACAGACGACGATATCCGCGCGGGCCTTGCAGACGTCACCTGGCCCGGACGGTTTGAGCTTGCGCGGCGCGACCCGCTCTTTATCATCGACGGCGGCCACAATCCGCAGTGCATCGAGGCGCTCACGAGGAATATCCGCGAATACCTGCCCAACCGCCCGCTCACGGTGCTCACAGGCGTTCTGGCCGATAAGGACTACGCCTGCATGTATGAAAGCGTCGCGCCCTTCGCCCGTGAGTTCATCACCGTCACGCCGCCAAATCCGCGCGCGCTGGCCGGTGAAAAGCTGGCGGAGTATCTTCAGCAGTTCGGCAAGCCCGTTACTCCCTGCGCTGAGATCGAAACGGGTGTCAGGACGGCCATTGCCCGTGCCGGCAAAGACGGCGTGGTGCTGTGCTACGGCTCATTGTACATGATCGGCGATATCAAGGCCACCCTTGCAAACCTATAAAAAGCAGCGGGATCTTACGATCCCGCTGCTTTTTTGCAACTATTGTGATCTTTCAGCAACCTTCCTGTGCGTTCTGATACGCCTGGCTTCTTTCGTCGATCATATCTACCAGTCTATTTCCATCAATTAGATCAATGCCATTTCGCTCTGCGAACTCAATTGCCGGAGATGTAAACTCGCTTGTGGTGACAAATATCGCATAATCTGCGCGACAATCTCCCATTGCTGAATGCAGTTTTTGAATTTTTTCTCTGTCTATTTTATTATATGTTGCATATAGTTTGACTTCCACCACATATGTATATCCATCTTTATACATGACGATATCTTTACCGCCGTCATTAGAACCCGGCGTCACATGTGTATCAAATCCATAGAATTCAAACAAATCAGCAACATATTTTTCAAAACTCTGTGGGTTTGCATGGAATTCAGCAATTAGGTTACCAATCGTCTGCTTCCGGCACATTTCATCCATATAAAGGCGATTTTCTTTCCTCTGCAATAGAATCTTTCTAAAAGCCAATACTATTGCAAGCACAATAGGAACAAAAACAAGGGCTGGATACCGAGATAACAATAATCCAGCTATTAAAAGCAAGAACAACACAGCAATGAGTATCGAAAGAATATTATTGCCCTTTTTCTTTCTTCTTGCCATAGTTCGCTCCTCCTGCTACTGTGTTTTTTTCAGTATATCAAATCCCAATGGCACATGTAATACCAGTACTTTTTCTTTCTTCTTTTCTCGCCAAATTATACAGCACCTGCGCCACAGCCTCGCGCGTGATGGGCTGCTGCCAGCCGTAGTTTCCCGCGCCGTCTCCGGAAAAGACGCCCATTTCCTTCGCCCAGTGCGTCGCTTCCATGGCCCAGTCCGATGGTGTGTCGCCCGTGCCGGCGAGCGCCAGCAGTTCCTGCTTCGTCATATTCAGTTCCTCCTGCAGTAAAATCTGAAATTCTGCCCAGCACGCCTCGTCCACCAGCGGTGCCGGGCACAGCTTTTTCGACACGTCGTAATGCCGCACTGCGTATTGGATGCCCGGAAGCTCACGCCGCAGCATCTGATACAGATGCGCGGCATTTTTCTGCGTCGCAAGCGGGATATATGCCGTTCCCGCCTCGTCCGTGTGCGAGACCATCTCGATGGACACCGAGTTGCGGTTGTTCACAAGCGTCCCCATCGTCCCGCCTGTCCCGTCGCCCACGGCCCACGCGATTTGCTCCAGCGGCACGCATTGACACGCCACATCTGCCTCGTCCACCACAAAATGCGCCGAGGCCTTGCGCGTGCCTGTGGCAAAATAGCGTGCATTGCTTCTGGCCGTAGCTGTATGCCCGGTGTTGGCCGTGTAATGAAAGACCACCGCAGTGATCTCGTCAAGCGCCCTCGCGCCGCCGAACCAGCGCGCGCGGATGGAGCCGTCGATCGTCATATCATCCCTCCCCTACCCGAAGCGCGCAAAAAGAACGGGGTTGCCGCTTTCGCGGCAACCCCGAAAAAAGTTGCACGTATTTGCGCTTGCAGTTGCACGTCATTTTTCCGTCTGCGGCGCGGTTTTTTGCCGTTCGCGCATCGCCGCGCGCACGCAGCAGAGGAACATCACCAGCACAAGCGCCGTCAGCCCCGTCAGCACCAGCAGCGACGGCGTATACGAACCGAGCACGTCGAAGCTGGCATTGATGATGGGCGGTGCGATCAGTCCGCCAGCCGAAACCATCGCCAGCAGAATGCCAAGCGTCGCGGCGTGCGCCTGCGTGCCAAAGAGCTCTGCCGCCAGAAGCGGCTGCGCAAACGTCTGCGTACACAGCGCAAAGCCCATCAGAACCGTCATCAAAGCCGCCTGCCACGGCGCTTTGGTCACAGCCAGAAGCGCCGTGCCGAGAATGTTGCAGACGATGCACGCCGTCATCGCCCGGTGCGCGCCAAAACGGTCGCTCAGCGCGCCGACGATCACCTTCGCCGCCGCGAGCAGCAGCATCATCAGACTGTACATCGACGCGGCAAATGCGGCGGACATGCCCTGATCCTGCAGGTGCGCCGTGACGATGGGGTATGCGCCATAGGTGCAGACCGAGCAGAGAAATACGCTCAGCGCCGTGAGATAGAAATACGGCCTGCGAAGCAGCCGCCGCATCGATAGCCCCTCCCACGCGGCGCAGCCTGCGCGCGCGGGCCGCTTTTTCTGCGCTTCTTCGCCGCGTACCGGCTGCAGCCCCAGCTGTTTGGGGTGATCCCGCACGATGATGAGCACAAGCACGCCTGCAGCGGCCATCAGTCCCGCGCCCAGCAAAAACGATCCCCGCCAGCCGAAGGCACGGATGGCCGTCTCGAGCGTCACGCCCAGAACCGCGCCGCCAAGGCCGCTGGCCGCCATCACCGCGCCGAGCACCGCGCCCTTGTGGCGGACGAACCAGCTGTCTGTCAGCCGCGCCACACCCGCCGTATTGAGAAACGACTCGCCAAGACCGAAGACCAGCGCGCCTGCATAAAATGCCACCAGATCGTGCGCGCCTGCGTACCAGACGTAGCTTGCCGTCACCAGAGCGATGCACAAAAGCGCAGGCCTGCGGAAGCCGAAGCGCCGGTAGAGCGCGCCGAAGAGGAGATTGCTGACGAGCGCGGCAAGGCATCGCACACTCTGCGCGCTGGAAAACGCGGCGCGCGAGACACCCAGCGCCTCGGTGACCGGGATGAGATACAGGCTGTAGAGATTATTCTCAAGGCCCATTGCGCACGCGACGAGAAAAAACGCCGCTGCCGCAACGAGCCAGGGATATTGCTGCCGGAGTTTTGCCTTCATACTGGCCGCCCTCCTGTGTCATACATTGCAGCACCATTATATGACAGCCGGAGCACCCAGTCAACGCACAAAAAAGCTGCCCGCCGGGCAGCTTTTTTGCAGTCTCTGTCAAAGCTTGTAGATCCAGCCCATGTCGTCCTCACGCGTGCCGGTCTGCATGCCATACAGGGTATCATACAGCTTCTGCGCAATGGGGCCGACCTTGCCGTCAGCGACCTGGATGTCCTCGCCGCTGTGGTTGAGCCAGCCGATGGGCGAGATGACCGCCGCCGTGCCGGAGGCGAAGATTTCTTGCAGCGTGCCGTTCTTGGCGGCCGCGGCAATCTCGTCAATCGACAGCTTGCGCTCGGAGACCTTCACGCCCCACTTCTTGAGCAGCTGGATGACGGAATCACGCGTGATGCCGGGCAGAATCGTGCCGGAATCGAGCGGCGCGGTAATGACCTCGTCCGCGATGCGGAAGAACGCGTTCGACGTGCCGATCTCCTCGACATACTTGTGCTCGGCCGCGTCGAGCCACAGAACGTCCTTGCAGTTATACTTCATCGCGTCAAGGGAGGCGCGCATGCCGCCGCCATAGTTGCCGCCAACCTTGGCATAGCCCGTGCCGCCGCGCGCGGCGCGGATGTACTCGTCCTGCACATAGATGCGGGTCGTGCTCAGGCCGCCGTCGTTGGCCGCGTAATAAGAGCCGGTGGGGCTGAGGATAATCATGAACTTATAGTGCTTGGCAGGCAGGACAGAGAACGAGACCTCGTCGCCGAAGATAAACGGGCGGATATACAGCGCCGTACCGGGCGCGGAGGGTACCCAGTCCATATCTTCGTGGATGACGGCCTTAATGGCCGCGAGGAAGAGCTCGCCCGGCAGCTCGGGGATGCACATACGCTCATTGGTGCGGGCCATGCGCTTGATGTTCATGTCCGGGCGGAAGAGCTGGATCTCGCCGTTGGGCGTGCGGTAGGCCTTCATGCCCTCGAACATCATCTGCGCGTAGTGCAGCACGCAGGAGGCCGGCTCGATCAGAAACGGCTCGTGCGGCACGACGCGGCCGTCATGCCAGCCCTGTCCCTCGTCATAGTCCATGACGAACATGTGGTCGGTGAAGTATCTGGCAAACCCCAGCTTGCTCTCATCCTCGGGACGGGGCTTGGGATGGGTGGTTCTGGTCACGGGAAAGTTGTATTCCATGGTTTTCTTCGCTCCTTTTCTGTCTTATACGTTGTACAGCTCCGGCCGACGGTCGCGGAAGACGTTGATCGACTGCCGGATATCTCCCACGACGGCCATGTCGCACGCCGCGGTAATGGTTTCTTCGTGTTCTGCCGCCTGCGCGAGCGTCTTGCCCCAGGGGTCGACGACCGCCGACGCGCCGGCGTATTTTGTCTCACCCGCCGTGCCGCAGGAATTGCAGCAGACGGCGAACATCTGGTTTTCAATGGCACGGGCCCGGACCAGCGTCGAAAGATGCTCCACACGGGCCTGCGGCCACTGCGACACCACGAACAGCATCTGCGCGCCGGAAAGTGAGAGCGACCTCGTCAGCTCAGGGAAGCGGATATCGTAGCAGATGATAAGTCCACACTCCACATCATCGAGCCGGAAACGGCAGACGTGATCGCCCGGCGTATAGAACTCGTGCTCGCCCATGGGCGTAAACAGGTGCGTTTTGTCGTACTGCGCGACGCAGCTTCCCGTGCGGTCAAAGACGCAGGCGGTATTGTATACGCGGCCTTCGCGCCGATTCGACACGCTGCCGGCAACCAGATTCACATGCAGCTCTGCAGCCAGCGTGCCGAGTTCCTGCTTGACCCGCGCGCAGTCGGTATCGCAAAGCGCGGGCAGATTTTCCCGGGGAAAGAAGCCGGTGTTCCACGTCTCGGGCAGTACGATAACGTCGGGGCCCTCCTGCGCGGCGGCGCGGATGAGCTGCTTCGCTCTTTCAAAATTCTCATCCGCCGCGCCGAAGGCCATGTCCATCTGAATGCACGAAATTTTCATGCCTTGAATTCCCTGCCCGCGTTCAGCGCCTGCATGTTGACGTCGAACAGATTCGCCTTTCTGGCCGGGATGACCTTGTGCAGCGCAGCCTCGACGCTTCCGAAGTCGATACAGCCGGTTTTTTCGATGATCGCGCCGAGCAGGATCATGTTGGCCAGCGTCGGCACGCCCATATCGATCGCCATCTGCGTGGCGGGGATATAGACTGCCTCAACATCGGTGCGCATCAGCTTGC
Organism: Clostridiales bacterium; assembly: GCA_004555655.1. GTDB lineage: Bacteria > Bacillota > Clostridia > Oscillospirales > Oscillospiraceae > CAG-170. Next base: position 18,450 of record SFHJ01000011.1, on the reverse strand, counting down.
GGCCGATAAGCGTGGAATCAACAAAGACCGTGCCGCCGGGCTGTACCGCGTTTTCATACTTGTCAAGAGACGGGTTGTTCATGACCATCAGCACGTTCGGATGCTCAACGATGGGAGAGCCGACGGGGTTGTCGGATAGAATCACGTTGCAGTTGGCCGTGCCGCCGCGCATCTCGGGGCCGTAGGACGGCAGCCAGCTGAGTTGACGGCCCTCGACCAGACCTGCGTAGGCCAGAACCTTGCCAGCAAAGAGCAGGCCCTGTCCGCCGAAACCGGCGATGACAATTTCAAAATCCGCCATATTACGCCTCCTTATCCCGATAGACGCCCAACGGGTAGTAGGGAATCATCTTCTCGTCGATCCACTCCAGCGCCTTCTGCGGCTCAAGACCCCAGTTGGTCGGGCACGCGGAGAGCACCTCCACCAGCGAAAAGCCCTTGCCGTCAAGCTGGTTCTGGAACGCCTTCTTGATGGCCTTCTTGGCCTGATTGACGTTTTTGACCTTATTCACCGTCACACGCGCGAGGTACGACGGCGCGTCGAGCGTGGAAAGCAGCTCGCAGATGCGGATGGGATAGCCCTGTGTTTTCACGTCGCGGCCATAGGGAGAGGTCTGCGTGATCTGGCCGGGCAGGCTCGTGGGGGCCATCTGGCCGCCCGTCATGCCGTAGATGGCGTTATTGATAAAGATGACGGTAATGTTTTCGCCTCTGGCGGCGGCGCTGACCGTCTCGCACAGGCCGATGGAGGCAAGGTCACCGTCGCCCTGATAGGTAAAGACCACATTGTCGGGAAGCGAGCGCTTCACGCCCGTGGCAACTGCGGGAGCACGGCCATGCGCAGCTTCGATCATATCACAGGTGAAATAGTTATACGCCAGCACCGAGCAGCCGACCGGCGCGACGCCGATGGTCCTGCCCTCGACGCCAAGCTCGTCGATGCACTCGGCAACCAGCCGGTGCACAATCCCGTGCGTGCAGCCGGGGCAGTAGTGGAATACGGCGTCGGTAAGCGCCTTGGGTTTCTGGAAAACGACCATTACAGATTCCCTCCTTCGTTCGCTTTTTTGATGTACGAGAGAACTTCCTCCGGCGACGGGATCATGCCGCCGACGCGGAAGCAGAGATCAACGGGCTTCTGGCAGCGGATGGCGAGCTCGACGTCCTCTTTCATCTGGCCCATGTTGAGCTCAACGCAGAGGAAGCGCCTCACCTTCTGCGCCGCCTGATACAGAGCCTGCTTCGGGAACGGCCAGAGCGTGATGGGCCGGAGCATGCCGACCTTGATGCCCTGCTTTCTGGCCTCGACGATGGCGTTGCGCGCCACGCGGGCGGTGATGCCGCACGAGACGATGCAGATCTCGGCGTCGTCCATCATGAACTCTTCCCACATGCACTCGTCCTGCTCAATCTTCTTGTAACGCTCAAAGCGCTCAACATTCAGCCGTTCCAGCTCCGCCGGAGACAGGTACAGGGAGTTTACGATGTTGTGCCTGCGCTTGCATCCGGTGCCCGTGACGGCCCAGCTCTTGTCGTGCGCAGATTCGCCGCACGGCTCGGGCAGCACGACCGGCTCCATCATCTGACCCATCGTGCCGTCGGCCAGCAGCATCGCGGGCATGCGGTACTTTTCGGCCAGGTCAAACGCGCGGACGGTGAGGTCCGCCATCTCCTGCACACTCGCAGGCGCGAACACCAGCACATGGAAGTCGCCGTGGCCGGGGCCGCGCGTGGCAAGGAAGTAGTCCGACTGCGACGGCTGAATGCCGCCAAGGCCCGGGCCGCCGCGCTGGACGTTGACGATGAGCGCGGGAAGGTCGGAGCCCGCCAGATACGAGATGCCCTCGCACTTGAGCGCGATACCGGGGCTCGACGACGAGGTCATCGCGCGCTTGCCGGTGGCGGCTACGCCGTAGACCATGTTGATGGCCGCAATCTCACTCTCGGCCTGGATGAACGTACCGCCGATCTTCGGCATCTTCTTGGCCATATACGCCGCAACCTCGGTCTGCGGGGTGATGGGATAGCCCAGATAGTGACGGCAGCCGGCCAGAATCGCCGCCTCGGCGATGGCCTCGTTGCCTTTCATGAGTACTTTTTCCTGCATGCGTTTCTCCTTTCTCTACCGCTCGACCGTGATGACGCAGTCGGGGCACATCGTGGCGCAGAACGCGCAGCCGACGCACGCGGCTTCATCGGTCAGCTCGACCGGTGCGTGGCCCTTCTGATTGAGCCGCGTTTTCGACAGCGTCAAAAGTCCCTTGGGGCAGGCATTGACGCAGAGGCCGCAGCCCTTACACAGTTCTTCCTGAAATGTTAATTTCGCCATTGGGCACCTCCGTCTTGATTTGGTAATACAGCTTCTGCAGCGCAAGTGGGAAGAGGTTTTCCACGTGCGGCTGCAGCGATGGATAAAGTTCCTGCGCGCAGCAGGTCATCTTGATGGGAAGGCCGGTCAGCCTTGACACGGCCTCGGCATAGGAAAGGCTCGATAGCACGTCCTCTGCCGCAGTTTGCAGGCCGAGGTTCGTGTTGTTCACAATCGCTGTGAAGCCAAGGCCGCAGGCCGATTCGATCTCGCGCAGCACCTCGGCGGTTGCCTCCGGTGTGCGCGTGAGCGGCCGGGATTTGTTGATGACCAGCAGCATCTCATAGTTGTTTTCCTGCCTGATCTCGGGCACATACCGCCCCAGCGCAAGCGCGCCGCGGTCGTCTCCGCCAATGTCCAGCACGCCGCACTGCGTCCGGTCGTCCACCAGCGCGTAGACCTCCTTGGGCATGGCCGGCACGTCGAGATTGGAGTTTGCAAACGCCGAGCAGATGAGGCCAATTCCCTCAGCCTTCAGCGCGGCCTCGCTGTCTTTTGTGCGGAAATAGGGGTTAACGATGTCAAGGTCTGCAATCGTGACCGGAAGCGATTGCCGCTTTAAATACCGGGCATAGTTCAGCGCGATATTTGTCTTGCCGCTGCCGTAGTGCCCGGCAAACAGCGTGAGCCGTTTATAATTCATGGCCTGTCCTCAGAGCTTGCTGCGGATGATCTTGCCGCTCGTGGTCTTGGGCAAGGACTCGCAGAATTTCACGATGCGCGGATATTTATACGGCGCGGTATGTGTTTTGACGTAATTCTGGATCTCTTTTTTGAGCGCTTCCGTCGGCTCGGTGCCCTTGACGAGCACGATACTGGCCTTGACCACCTGGCCGCGCACCTCGTCGGGCGCTGCGGATACGCCGCATTCGAGCACATACGGCAGTTCCATGATGACGTTCTCAATTTCAAACGGCCCGATGCGGTAGCCGGAGGACTTAATGACGTCGTCGGCCCGGCCGACGTACCAGTAGAAGCCGTCCTCATCACGCCAGGCAAGATCGCCCGTGTGATACCAGCCGTCGCGCCACGTCTGCGCGGTGACCTCCGGGCTGCCGAAATATTCATAGGCCAGGCCGCAGGGCAGGCCGTCCTTGATGGAAATACAGATCTCGCCCGTTGCGCCGGGCTCCGCCAGTTCACCCTCCGGCGTGAGCAGCTGCACGTTGTAAAGGGGCACGGGCTTACCCATGGAGCCGATTTTGTGGCTGTCACCGCAGAGGTTGCCGATGATAAGCGTGGACTCAGACTGACCGAAGCCCTCCATGATGCGAAGGCCCGTCGCCTTTTCAAACTGGCGGAAGACCTCGGGGTTGAGCGCCTCGCCGGCGATGGACGCGTGCTGGATGGAGCTGAGGTCGAACCGGGACAAATCCTGCTTAATGAGCATGCGGTACATCGTGGGCGGCGCGCAGAAGGTGGTGATGTGGTACTTGGCAAACATCGGCAAAATCTTCTCACCGTCGAAGCGGCTGAAGTCGTAGACGAAGATGGCAGCCTCGCACAGCCACTGGCCGTAGAGCTTGCCCCAGAGGGACTTGGCCCAGCCGGTGTCGGAAATGGTCAGATGCAGCCCGTCGGGATTCACGCAGTGCCAGTATTTGGCCGTGATGTAGTGGCCGAGCGGATGCTTATAATTGTGCGCGGCGATCTTGGGATAGCCCGAGGTGCCGGAGGTAAAGAACATGAGCATGGGGTCGTCGCCGCAGGGCGCATCATCGCTTCTCACATAGCGGCGGCTGAACAGGCCGTACTCAGCGTTAAAGTCGTGCCAGCCTTCGCGCCTGCCGCCGACCATAAGCTTGGTCAGCGCAGTGCCCGCGTCCTGCTCGCCGAGCTCCGCCTGATGCGCGGTATCGCCGTCCGCCGTGCAGATGATGGCCGAAACGCCTGCCGCGCGGAAGCGGTAGGAGAAATCATGCTCCAAAAGCTGATTGGTCGCGGGAATGGCAATCGCGCCGATCTTGTGCAGGCCCAGGATGCAGAACCAGAACTGGTAGTGCCGCTTTAAGACCAGCATGACCCTGTCGCCGCGCTTGATGCCGAGCGAGGTAAAGTAGTTTGCCGCCTGCGACGATGCATCCTTGATATCTTTAAAGGTGAAGCGGCGCTCGGTTCCGTCCTCGGACACGTGGAGCATGGCGAGCTTTTCGGGCTTTGTGCGGCCAAGCGCGTCCACCACGTCGAACGCGAAGTTGAATTTGTCCTCGTTTTTGAAGCGGATGGCCTTGACGAGGCCATTTTCATCCTCATCGGCCTCGATAAAGCCGTCTGCGATACGCGGCTGTTTATCTGCCGTGACGGCGGAGGGCTGCGCGGCCTGCGACTGCTCGCGCTGCTTTTCCAGCGTCTGCTCGTCCTGCGGGCGCAGCACAATGGCGTAGAACAGGCAGTCGGCACCGTTGGCCGCGACCATGCCGTGCGGAATCGAGCTGTCATAGTAGATACAGTCGCCCTCGTGCAGAATCTCGGTGTGCTCGCCGACCTGCACCTTCATCGAGCCCTTGATGACGAGGTCACACTCCTGCCCGATGTGGCTGGTGAGCTCAATGTCCGAGTAAAACGCCTCGTCGCTGTACTTGTTCTCCACGAACAGCGGGTCGGCAATACGGTTCTGGAAGCCCGCAGCCATGTTGTAGTAGATCATCTCGTGCGCCTGCTCGATCTTCTGGCCGGCGCCTGCGCGCGTGACGGTATAGGCGCGCAGCTTGGGGCTGCTGCCTTCGATGAGGTCGGTCACGTCGACGCCGAACGCCAGCGCGCAGCGGTACAAAAACGCAAAGTTGAGGTCGCTTCCGCCCTGCTCACAGAGCGTATATTCCGCCTCGCTTACGCCCGTGCGCGCAGCCATGTCGGCGATTGTAAAGCCGGAAATCTCGCGCAGCTCGCGGATACGGCCCGCCATTTCGCGGATTTTGAAGTCAAGTCCTGTCAGTGTACGGTTTTCCATTGCATTTGCCTCCATACCGAGGCAAGCAAAAAAGCTCGCCTCAAAGATGATTCTTTGAGACGAGCTGCATACTGCGACCCGCGATACCACTCAAATTGCACATGCCTCACGACACGTACCACTCATCGGGTTCCAACAAACCCTAAGCACTGACGCAGCTGACGCGGGAGAGGTCTACTTGCCGGCAGGCGTTCTTCTCTCCGGCTCGGGAGCTACAAATCCGACCTGCGCATCACCGGCTCACACCGCCCGCCGGCTCTCTGAGATGCGGCTGGGAGGGACCCTCTCCGTCGTCGCCTTTCTTATTGTAAAGAATCATATCACGAAAGTATTTGTTTGTCAACTACCTGCTTAACTGGTAGCCTCGCAGAGTTTCGCGCCCGCAGGCGCGAAAGAACGTGTCAATCATTTTTTCCGGCGGCGTGTACGTCGGAAAAAATACTGCTCGGTCTGCAAACGTGCGAGCGCAGCGGGTGCGATGCAGCAGACCGCTGCCTTTTACTGAAAACGCCATAGGCGTTTTCAGCAGTTTAGAGCTGGTTGCGAATGATCTTGCCGCTGATCGTCTTGGGCAGCTCCGTGCGGAACTCGACGATACGCGGGTATTTATACGGCGCGGTGTGCGCCTTGACGTATTTCTGGATCTCCTTTTTGAGCTCCTCTGTCGGCTCCTTGCCGGGCACGAGCACGATGCTGGCCTTGACGACCTGTCCGCGCACCTCGTCGGGCGCGGCCGACACGCCGCATTCGAGCACATACGGCAGCTCCATGATGACGTTTTCGATCTCGAACGGCCCGATGCGGTAGCCGGAGGACTTGATGACGTCGTCGGCGCGGCCAACATACCAGTAGAAGCCGTCCTCATCGCGCCAGGCAAGATCGCCCGTGTGGTAGAGTCCGTCGTGCCAGACGGCCTTGGTGCGCTCTTCGTCGCGGTAGTAGCCAAGGAACACGCCGCACTTTTTCTGCTTTCCTTCGGTATGGATAACGATTTCGCCGTTCACGCCGTCATCGACGGGGTTGCCGTCCGGGTCGACCAGATCGATACCGTAGCCGGGCACGGGCTTGCCCATGGAGCCCGGCTTCATGGGCTCTCCGACGAGGTTGGCGATGCCGAGCGTCATCTCGGTCTGACCGAAGCCCTCGGCGATCTGCAGTCCCGTGGCCTTTTCAAACTGGTAATAGACCTCGGGGTTGAGCGCCTCGCCGGCCGTGGTCGCGTGGCGGATGGAACTGAGGTCGTATTTGCTGAGATCCTGCTTGATGAGCATGCGGTACATCGTAGGAGGCGCGCAGAAGGTCGTAATATTGAACCGCTTGAACATGGGCAGAATCTTCTCGGCGTCAAAGCGGTCAAAGTCGTAGACGAAGATGGCCGCCTCGCACAGCCACTGGCCGTAGAGCTTGCCCCAGAGCGCCTTGCCCCAGCCGGTCTCGGAGATGGTGAAGTGCAGCCCGTCGCGCTCGACCAGATGCCAGTATTTGGCCGTGACGTAGTGGCCGAGGGCATATTTATAGCTGTGCATGGCGATCTTGGGATAACCCGTCGTACCGGAGGTGAAGAACATGAGCATGGGATCGTCGCCGCACGGCGCGTTGTCGCGGCGGCGGAACCGGCGCGAGAAGAGCGCATACTCTTCGTCAAAGTCGTGCCAGCCCTCGCGTGAACCGCCGACCATGATCTTGGTCAGCTGCACACCGGCAGCCTGCTCGCCAAGCTCTGCCTGATGAGCCGTATCGCCGTCTGCCGTGCAGACGATGGCTGATACGCCCGCCGCCTGATAGCGGTAGGTAAAATCGTGCTCCAGCAGCTGGTTCGTCGCCGGGATGGCGATGGCGCCCAGCTTGTGCAGGCCCAGAATGGCGAACCAGAACTGATAGTGCCGCTTTAAGACCAGCATGACGCGGTCGCCGCGCTTGATGCCAAGCGATGTGAAGTAGTTGGCCGCCTGTGACGACGCATCCTTCATGTCTTTGAACGTGAAGCGGCGCTCGGTCATGTCGTTTGCCACATGCACCATCGCCAGCTTCTCGGGGTCTCTGCGCGCGATGCCGTCAACGATGTCAAAGGCGAAGTTGAATTCGTTCTCGCGCATGAACTCGATCCCGCGCAGCGAGCCCTTCTCGTCCTCGGTGGTGCGGATGAATTTTTCGCACAGAAGCGGCAGCTCTTCTTCGCTCGCCGCCGGCGCGGCCTCGGGCTCGGGCAGCTTGAGGGGCGCGACGACCATCGCCTGCTCGGTCTCGCTGCCGGCCATAATCATGGCCAAAAATACGCAGTCCTGCCCGTCCACAGCGATCATGCCGTGCGGCGTGGAGCTCTTATAGAAGATGCTGTCGCCCTCGTGCAGAACCTCCTCGTGATCGCCCACGCGCACGCGCATCGCGCCCTTGATAACAAGGTCAAATTCCTGACCGGCGTGGGTGGTGGTGTGGATGGGCTCGTGCTGGAGCTGCTCGGAATACTGATACGTGACCCAGTAGGGCGTGGCCAGCTTCTGGCGGAACAGCGCCGCCATGTTCTGGATGGTGATGCCGTCCTCGCTGGCCGTGACGGGGCCGCGGCCGCGCCGCGTGACCATGTAGCTCGAGAGCTTTGCGCTGTGGCCTTCGAGCAGGTCGGTCAGTTCCACGCCGAACGTGAGCGCGCACTTATGCATAAAGGTGAACGGCAGGTCGGCCGTGCCGGCCTCGTAGGACAGATACTCTTCCTCCGGGACCTCGGTCCTCTCCGCCATCTGCTTCGTTGTGAAGCCGATGATCTGCCGCATCTCACGGATACGCTGCGCCACCTCCAAAAGCTGATTTGTCGTTGTTTGATTGGTCATGATAAATCCTCCCCTGACAAGCAAAAAGCCCGCCTCAAGAATCCTCTTGAGGCGAGCTGCAGCAATACAAACCCGTGGTACCACTCAAATTGCGGCCGGAAGGCCGCCGCTTCAGAGCCTAACAGCTCCTATCCCTTAACGCGGGCTGACGAGAGGCGCCTACTGACACACGCGTTCGGGCCTCCAACTCGGAAGTGATAGGTCACAGGAGTTCGTGCTGCCGGTTTGCACCAACCACCGGCTCTCTGTAAGCAGTCTGTCCGACCGTCTTCGTCATTGCTTTTTTGCTTGTGAACTTGCCTCAAATTTATCACAGCCAGGCTGTCATGTCAAGAGTATTTGTCGAAAAAAACATGCTGGCGCATCGCACCGGCGCTATTTTGCCACCTGCTCGGCAGTTTTTGCCGTGTCGATGCCGGCGGCGCCTGCAAGACCGAGCCGCTCAGTGGCCTCCTCGCGCATCTTGTACTTTAAGATCTTACCCGCCGCGTTCATGGGGAAGCCATCCACAAAATCGATGTAACGCGGCACCTTATGCCGGGCCAGCGACTTTTTGATATATGCGAGCATCTCGTCCTCGCTCACGCTGCCGGGCTGTTTGAGCACGATGCAGGCCATGATCTCCTCGCCGTACTTCTTATCCGGCACGCCGATAACCTGCACGTCCCTGACCGCCGGGTGGGTGTAGATAAACTCCTCGATCTCCTTGGGGTAGATGTTCTCGCCGCCGCGGATGATCATGTCCTTCAGCCGGCCCGTGATGCGGTAGTTTCCGTCTTCGTCGCGGCAGGCAAGGTCGCCCGAATGGAGCCACCCTTCCGCGTCCACCGTCTGCGCCGTGGCCTCGGGCATTTTGTAGTAGCCCTTCATGGTGTTGTAGCCGCGCGAGCAGAACTCGCCGTTCACGCCGTCGGGCACCTCCTCGCCCGTGTCGGGGTCGATGATCTTGCACTCGACGTGCGGGAATGCGTAGCCCACGGTGTTGCAGCGCAGATCAAGCGGATCGCCGCACGCGCTCATGGTGCTGCCGGGTGCCGACTCCGTCTGACCATAGACGCTCACGATGCCGGTCATGTTCATCTCATCCGGCTGCGCAGCGCGGCGCATCAGCTCCGGCGGGCAGCCCGAGCCTGCCATGATGCCGGTGCGCATATACGAAAAATCGGTCTTTTTGTAGTCCGGGTGGTTGAACATGGCGATAAACATCGTGGGAACGCCGTTAAAGCACGTGATGCGTTCCTGATTGATGCAGGCCAGCGACACCTTGGCCGAGAAATACGGCATCGGGCAGAGCGTTGCGCCGTGCGTCATGGACGCGGTCATGGAGAGCACCATGCCGAAGCAGTGGAACATCGGCACCTGAATCATCATACGGTCAGCCGTGGACAGATCCATCCGGTCGCCGATGCACTTGCCGTTGTTGACGACGTTGTAGTGCGTGAGCATGACGCCCTTGGGAAAGCCCGTCGTGCCGGAGGTATACTGCATGTTGCACACGTCGTCGGGGCGCACGGCCGCGGCCATGCGCGCAACCTGCTCGGGCGCGACCAGCTCCGCGCGCTCCATGGCCTCGTCGAACGTCAGGCAGCCCGCCTGCCGGTAGCCCACGGTGATGACGTTGCGCAGAAACGGCAGCTTGCGGCTGTGCAGCGGCTGGCCCGGTTTTGTGTTTTCCAGCTCGGGGCAGAGCTCGGAAATGATCTGGCTGTAGTTGGAGTCCAGGCAGTGGTCGATCATGACCAGCGTGTGCGTATCCGACTGGCGCAGCAGATACTCCGCCTCGTGGATCTTATAGGCGGTATTGACCGTGACCAGAATCGCGCCGATCTTGGTCGAGGCCCAGAAGGTGATGTACCACGCAGGCACGTTTGTGGCCCAGATGGCGACCTTGCTGCCGCGGCGCACGCCAAGGCTGATGAGCGCGCGGGCGAAGTTGTCCACATCGTCGCGGAACTGCTCATACGTTCTTGTGTAGTCGAGCGTGGTGTATTTGAACGCGTACTGGTCGGGGAATTCGTCGACCATGCGGTCAAGCACCTGCGGAAAGGTCTCGTTGATCAGTGTATCCTTCTTCCAGACGTACTGGCCGGTGTGTGCCTTGTTGTCGTAGAGCGTCGGGCGCTTGCCGCGCGGACTGTCGAAGCGGTTCATGTAGTTGACAAAGTGCGGGAAAATGACCTCGCGATCGTCAAGATCTGCCATCCACGCGGGCTTCCACTCGATGGAAATAAAGCCGTCGTAGTCGATCGAGTTCAGCGCGCGCATCATCTCGCGCACGGGCAGCGTGCCCTCGCCGATCAGATTGTAGCTGCCGTCGTCGTTCGAGTCGCGCAGGTGCACATGGCGCACATACGCGCCGAGGTTTTTGATGGTCGTATCGGCAGACTCGCCGTGGTCGCGGTAGGGATGGTGCATATCCCAAAGCGCCGCCAGCTCGTCGCAGGCAAACTCGTCCATCAGCCGCCGCAGCCGCGCCGTATCGGCGTAGACGCCGCTGGTCTTGATCAGAACGGTGAGCTGCATCGCCTGCGCGTCGCAGATCAGCGCCTTGAGCGCTTCGGTGATGGCCGCGTCGTCATCGTGCAGCGCCACGACCGACACATACGGTGCGCGCACGTCGCGCGCGATCTGCATCGTGCGGCGCACATCGTCGGCGCTGCCCGGGACGGAGATGTCGCATGAGGTGTCGAAACACGGGATCTGCAGATTTTTTTCGCGCATTGCGCGCACGGTGGCGGCCGCGTTATATCTGTCAAACGGCCCGCCGCGGCCGGTGAGCGCTGCGTCTTTGTGTACGTTGTAGACCTCGACGCCACCGAAGCGCATCGTCACTGCCGTGTTGAGCTGCTGCTCCCAGTCGATATCCTGCCAGCCGCGGGTAGAAAATGATAAATTCATAACTGCTCTCCTTTCCGTCTGGCGCTCAGTTCACCGTTTCCTCGTAGACGATCTTGTTGAGCGCGCTCAGATACGCGCGGATGCTCGCGCCGACGATATCCGTCGAGATGCCGCGGCCCGAGTAGAGCTTTCCGGCGCTGCGCAGCTTCACGACCGACTCGCCCATGGCCTCGCGGCCCTCAGTGACGGCCTGAATCTGGAAATCATCGAGCTCATAATGCCTGCCCACGATCTGCTCGATGGCGATAAAGGCCGCGTCGATCGGGCCGTCGCCAAGGCTGATGCCCTCAAGGATCTGGCCGTTTTTCGCCAGCTTCATGTGCGCAGATGCACTGATGGTATTGCCTGTGTTGATGACGTAGTTTTCCAGCCGGTACGTCGGCGGCACCTGCAGCGCGGCGGACGCGACAATGGCGTCGAGCTCCTTGGCTCCCACAGTCTGCTTCTTTTCCGCAATGCGCCCAAACGCCTCGCAGACCTTCACGCCGTCCTCCTCGGACAGATCGTAGCCCAGCGCGGCCACAGCCTTTAGCACGGCCTCGGGAGAATCGTGCGCCGTCAGGTACACGCCGGACTCAGGCTGCACGCCGCTGTCAAAGGGCGAGGTCTTGCTTCTGCCCGTCTGGCACATCCACGCAATCTGGCCCGTGATGCGGCGCAGCTGCGTAGTCTTCACACCGCAGGCGCAATCGAAGCTCGCGCCGCGGGCGGAGAGAATCTTCACGATGTTTTCAAGGCTCACGCTCTGCACGCAGTAGGCCGCGGCGCTCACCTGTGCCGCGCCGGCTCCGATAGCGGCCAGCGCGCACGCGTCGGCCATGGAGAGCTCGTTGCTGCACGCCACGCCAAGCGCCACCGTTTTCAGTGCCGGAATATCGGCATACAGCCCCTCCAGAAACGCACCGAACTCGCCGGGCAACATCGCGCCCGCCGCGTCGCACACGCGCACGCACGTCGCACCGGCTTCGATCGCCGCAGTGATGGCCTGCCGGATGAAGGCTGCGTCGGCGCGCGTGGCGTCGAGCGCTGCAAACTCCACGTCGCTGCAGCGCGCGCGGCAGGCGCGGATCGTCTCATCAATGGCCTGCAGCATCGCATCGGGCTTCTTGCCGGCCAGATACTCCATCTGCACGGCGCTCACAGGCGCCGCCACCTGCAGTCTGGGGCGGCGCGCCTCGCGCAGTGCGTTCCAAACCACCGCAACGCCCTGCTCGCTGAGCGCCACCGGCACTGACACGGCGCTCTCCTTCACGGCCGAGGCTACGGATTTGATCAGCAGGCTGTCGATCTTCTCATTTTCAACCGGATGCAGCTCGATCACGCTCACGCCCAGCCGGTCGAGCAGCTTTGCAAGCTCGATCTTTTCGCGGAAACTCAGGCTGTAGCCGGCGGCTTTGCCGGACTGCCGGATGGTGATGTCGGTGATGGAAATGTTTCTCATAGCACAGCTCCTTTTCTGAATACAAAAAGCCCCTGAAGCCTTGCGGCCTCAGGGGCGAAATTTCTTCGCGGTACCACCCTGTTTCCCCAACGCCTCACGGCGAAGGAGCACTCTTGGACTCAGACAAGCCCATGGCCCGTAACGCGGCCAACCGGGTCCTCTTACTGGCAAAGGCGTTCGCAGGACCTACTCGGGAAGCAGACTGGGATTCTGTCTTCGGTATTGGCTCGCACCGCCCGCCAACTCTCTGAAGCGCTCCAACAGACCCATAATTCCGTCATCGTATTTTACTTTTTTGATTTTCGCTATTAAAGCACACTTCGCGCGGCAAGTCAAGCGCATGTGCGTTTTTTCGGCAAAGCGCACGGTTATTTGCAAAAGCCAGGCCAGCATTTTGTGTTTTTCCACCATCTGCCGCATTGGGCAAAAATCGTCGAGAAAAAACGGCCGCGATGCGTTAGAATAGCAGCAAAGGAGGCGGGACAGATGAATGAACAGATTCTGGCCGTACAGCGGATGCAGGACTATATCGAGTTGCATCTGGATGAACCCATCACGCTCTCGGCGCTCGCGCGCGTGTCGCTGTTTTCCCCGTGGTATTCCTACCGGCTGTTCCGGAGCTATCTCTCGCTCAGCCCCGCAGACTACATCCGCAAGCTGCGGCTGTCACGGGCGGCGCTGCGGCTGCGGGACGAGAGCTGCCGCATCATCGACGTGGCGTTTGACCTCGGCTTCGGCAGCGCGGACACATTCACGCGCACGTTCTTCCGGGAATTTGGCCTGAATCCCAGCGAATATGCCAGATCACCCATCCCCGTTACCCTGTTCATCCCCTATGGGGTGAAATACAGACAGCTCAGAAAGGAGACATCCAAAATGGAAAACTTGCAAACGATCTTTGTCCAGCCCGTACACAAACCCGCACGCGCATGCATCATCAAGCGCGCCGTGCAGGCGGAGGATTATTTTGCCTATTGCGAGCAGGTCGGCTGCGACGTGTGGGGCATGCTCACAAGCATGCCGTCGCTGTGCGGTGAGCCGGTGTGCCTGTGGCTGCCCGAGCGCTATAAAACGCCCGGCACTTCGACCTACGTGCAGGGTGTGGAAGTCGCGCAGGACTACGCAGGCCCAGTGCCTGAGGGCTTTGACGTCATTCGCCTGCCCGAGGCGGACTATCTCATGTTCCATGGCCAGCCGTTCTGCGAGGAGGACTACTGTCAGGCCATCGACGCCGTGCAGCACGCCATGCGTACTTACGACCCGGCGCTGTATGGCTACGCGTGGGACGACGAAAACCCCCGCATCCAGCTCGAGCCGCGCGGTGAGCGCGGGTATATCGAGCTGCGCGCAGTGAAGCCGCTGGCGTAACCGGGCGGCCGGGCGCTGCAGCAGCGCATACTGGCGGCAAAGGAAACAGGCAGAAACTCCCGGACAGATGCCCGGGAGTTTTGAGCGGCCGCGGCAAAAGCGGTGGAAAACAGGCAGAAGGTCTGCTATAATACAACTGACTGAGCGGGCCGCTCTGCGGTCTTCATGTGCACTGCAGCGCTTCAGTACGCATGAGAATCAAAAAAGGACGGGAGGCGAAAACATGGAACAGCCCGGCTATGCCGAGCGCGGGTATCTGCGCGAGGATTTCCGTGTATTCCACCTGCGCGGGCCGATGGAAGAGACCGTCGACTGGCACTATCACACGTTCCACAAGATCATCGTCTTTCTCTCGGGCAGCGCGTCCTACGGCATTGAGGGCCGCAGCTATCCTCTGCAGCCGGGTGACATGGTGCTCGTCAGCCGCGGCTGCATTCACCGGCCCGAGGCCGCGCCAGGCGCGCCGTATGAGCGCATCATCTTGTATATCTCGCCGGAATTCCTGCGGCAAAGCAGCACGGAGGACTGCGAGTTGGAGACGTGCTTCTCGCTGGCCAGAACACAGTTTGACTTTGTCGTGCGGCCCGGTGCGCGAAAAAAGGAGCTGCTGGAGATTCTGCATGCACTGGATCGCGCGTGCACCGAGCCGGACTTCGGGCAGGCACTTTTGTCAAAGGGACTGTTCTGGCAGTTTCTCGTGCAGCTCAGCCGCGGCATGCGCGCGCATGATCTTTCCTACGCCCAGCCCGGCGCGGAGGATGAGAAGATCGTTGCAATCCTGCGCTACCTCTCCGCGCATCTGACCGAAAATATCAGCATCGACGAGCTGGCTGCACGCTTTTATATCAGCAAATACTATATGATGCGGCGCTTCCGCGCAGAGACGGGCTACACCATCCACAATTACCTCATCACAAAACGGCTGCTGCTGGCGCGCGAGCAGATCGCGGGCGGAATGCCGGTCACGCAGGCGTGCTATGCGTGCGGTTTCGGCGATTACTCCGCGTTTTCCCGCGCCTACCGCAAGCAGTTTGGCCAGCCGCCAAGCGCCGTAAATAGAGGCAAACCCGGAAATTTCGCTTGACATCCAGCTGGATATATGTTACTATCTTAAGGCTGATTCATCAGTGTATGCCTGCGGGTGTAGCACAACGGCCAGGGCACCAGCCTTCCAAGCTGGGGACGCGGGTTCGATTCCCGTCACCCGCTCCATTTGCATGCGCCAGTAGCTCAGTTGGATAGAGCAACTGCCTTCTAAGCAGTAGGTCGGGGGTTCGAATCCCTCCTGGCGTGCCAACAGAAGGCCGCTTGAAGCAGCGTTCTGGAGAAAATGAATATGGTGGGTGTAGCGTAGTTGGTTAACGCGTCAGATTGTGGCTCTGAAGACCGAGGGTTCGAGTCCCTTCACTCACCCCATTTTCCTTTTTGCTATGCGTAAGCATAGCAAAATATGCACATGCGCCTTTTTTCACCGCTCTGCGGCGAACGTCCAGTGCAGGATGAACTTCGCGCGCACCAACATTGGGGTGTGGTGAAGCGGTAACACAGCGGACTTTGACTCCGTCATTCGTAGGTTCGAATCCTGCCACCCCAGCCATGACCTGCTAGCTCAGTCGGCAGAGCACCTGCCTTTTAAGCAGGGTGTCCGGAGTTCGAATCTCCGGCAGGTCACCAAAATATCCGTCCCGCCGAGCGGTGGGGCGGATATTTTTCGTAGGTTGCAGAGATTCGAAGTTTATGCCCCTCAGGGGTAAATCTCCGGCAGGTCACCAACAAAAAACGACAGGTTTCGACCTGTCGTTTTTTTGTTGGTGCAAGTTTTGCCCTTGGCAAAACTTCCGCTGCGGCGGGCCGACTGTTCTCCTCCGCTGCCGCTCCGGCCCGGCCGGAAGGCCCAGATTCCGCCTGACTTCCTCTTATTTGCTTTTTCTGGAAAAATATCTACAAAAACAGCCAAATTATCTCTTGGAATTTTTGGGAAATTAGTGTATACTGACTGTATTGTTTTTGCACTTTGAGGAACCTCGCCCTCCGTGCTCACGCCGGCCTGTCAGCACTGCATGCTGTTGTGCTGCAGCAGCAGTGTATCGGCCACCGTGGCGATGAACTCCGAGTTTGTGGGCCTGCCAGTATCGGGTTTTATGGTGTTGCCAAAGCTCTTCTGCAGGTATTCCATATTTCCCCGCACCCAAGCCGTCTCGATTGCGCTGCGGATGGCGCGCTCGACGCAGCTTGCCGATGTACCAAAGTACTTTGCGACGTCGGGATAGATCGTTTTGGTGACCGCCCGCATCATCTCCGGATCCTCCATTATCATTTTGATGGCTCTTCGGAGATATTTGTATCCCTTCATATGTGCAGGGATTCCCAGCTGGCGCAGAAATTCCGAGATCCGCATCTCCACATTCTGCTGTCCGCTGGTCTGCGCAAGTTTTCGGATGATCTGCCGCATACATGCAATCAGATCGCCGATCTGCCGGTCTGTCTTTCTGAAGAACCGGATTCCCAGGGCCGACGAAAGCGGCGTCATCAGTTCGTTGGCCGTATTCGATGTCGCCAGTATTTCCGGCGGTTTAGCCCGCATCTGCGTATATGGCAGCATCTGCATGCCGTTTTCGATCGTCAGATCAACAACCAGAACGTCAGGGTTTTCATTTTGAACCATACGTAGTAGTTCCCATGCATTTTCTGTAGTCCCTACAACTTCGATATCGCGTTCGGAATTGATGCGTCTTTTCAGCTGTTCCCGAAAATCCATATCCGGATCCGCGATCAGAGTTTTCAGTGTTTGCACGGCTGCCACTCCTTTCAACTTCTTGCAAGAACTACTATATCAGGTCCCCGGATCTTCTTCCTTACCTAAAATTCGTCCAGAATCGCCTTTATTTTTTGTCCAAATTGCGTTTTTGAATGTGCAAAAATGTTTCACCTAATTTTCTTTTGTGGGGTGTTTTACTTTTTTACCTAAAAACTATTTTTTATTGCTCATAATTTTTCATGTGAGCAGGTCTTTACGGCAATCTTCAGAAAGGAGCGAACATTATCATGCTGTTCAATTATAGCATTGCAGAGGCAGATCGCTGCGGCGAAATGCTCTCGAAGAGCAGAGTCCGTTCCGGCTTGAGCCGCAAGGCGATGAGCGAGGCGCTGGACGTTTCAGAAAGTACCATCAAGGCATGGGAAAACGGTCAGGGTTCGCCGACCCTGCACGGAATCATGCTGTGGTTCCGCGCGGCCGGGGACAGTCCGTACCGGCACATGATGGATTTCTTCTGGCCGAACGTTTTCCCGGGGCTTACGCCGCAGAGCCCGGACGAAGAGATCCGCAAAGCCGGCAAGTTCTATTTCACCGAAGTTGCAGGCCCCATGGAAATTCAGAAACTGCACTATCTCATCTTCGGCGATCACGGTTCTGAGTGGTCCGGTCTTCTGGATATGGCGTGCGCGCATCTGCACACCAGCGTCATCAGCCGCTACCGCGTCGCCGAGATCATCCAGGTATCGTATGAGATGAGCGTGGCCGACGGACATGCGTCCACGCCTGATGAGATCGAGGCAGACCGCACGCTGCTGCTTTCAGCAATCGCTGCCGCGAAGGAGGCCTCCGCCTCCGCTGGGAAACACGGATATACAATCATTCCACCGTTCTCTGAGAGTGAGCAGGCATGTTCCAATCTTCTGGCGCGCGCAAGGATCGACGCCGGTGCGACGCAGAAGGAGCTCGCAAAGGCGCTGGGCAAAACAGAGCACACCATTCATAATTGGGAGTCGGGGTACAGTCCGTCGTTTCTCGAGCTGTGCACATGGTTCCGTGTGCTGAATATGCCCACATGGGCCTATATTCAATGTACACTCTTTCCCAACGAAAAACTGGTCTTTCACGAGGATGATGAGAAACGCCGCAGCGAGGTGATCGATTATCTCACCACATCCAGCAGTCAGACGCTGCGAAAGATGTTCTATCTGGTCGCCGGCGCGCACGGTTCCAACTGGCTCGCCGTGCTGGAAATGATGTTTGAGCACGTATGTTCGCCGCTGGCCCAGCGTGTCATCTCCGCCCGTTCCGTGCTGATCGGCTATCAGCTCGACGCAAGCAATCTGCAGCTCCGGGACGTGGAGCATATCCTGCCCGATCTGGACAATCTGAACCGCTGCATTGCGCTCGGGACAGAAGCAGCCAAACAGGGGTTGACGCGGTATAAAGACCCGGACCGCAGCTTTGACCCGCCGCGGGATGTCTCTGCATGACAGGCCTAATGCAAAACACTGCCCGGCAAACAATCACATAAAAGTTGAGAAATCCAGAAATACACTTGGATTTCTCAATATTGTCTGCTCAAAATATAACCGCCCACAGGTTTTGCACAAACCAAATCGCAAACCGGTGCAGCGGCTGCGACACGAAAAGCAGAAGCAGTGGCAGGCGCGCGCTCTGATTTTTGTAAAAAAGCCGGAGCAAGCGATATAAAGCTTGCTCCGACATGGCTGTTCAAAACGCTACCGCCGATGAACTGCTTGCCGGAACGGACACAGCCAAGACGGAAAGCAAGACCGCACAAGCGCAAATGCTCATTCTGGAACTGCTGGCAGATGGAAA
>SFHJ01000063.1 GCA_004555655.1 Clostridiales bacterium | reverse complement strand
ATAGTTGGAGTCGCCGGAGTAATTTTCCAGCACATAGAGCCTGCCGTCATAGATCTGGAACGAGTCGATCTTGCCCTTTGCGGCGTAGACCTCCTCGAGCTTGTCGGCGGCGGGGTCGTAGCGGAGCAGCTTTTCCCAACACAGGAAGTAGAACGCACCGTCCTCACTGAGGTAAAGGCTGTCCGGTGCACGGTTCGAAGTGAAAACTGTTTTCGTGCTGCCGTCCGTCTTGCGGGCGATAAGGCCGTAGCATTCTCCGCTGTCGGCTTTCCGGTCGTCGCGGAACCCGTAGTAGACCGTATCACCGGACTGCACGGCAAGTCCGCCCTGATAGTAGTTGCCCATCTGAGCGGACATGGCGGTATTGATGCGGCTGTCATGGCTGACGCGCTGGCCGGGCAGCAGCAGACGGCTGACGATCACAGCGATCTCCGCGCGCGTGGCGGAGCCCTTCGGATCGAAACGCCCTCCGTCCTTGCCGGTAAAGACGCCTGCGGCGTACATCCGCTGCACTGCGGCGCGGAACTCCGCATCCACAGCAGCAAGGTCAGGGATGCTCTGATCGTTGAGCGGGGGCAGGTCGTCCGCGCGCAGCACGTTGGCGAACAGCCCTGCCAGCTCCTGACGGGTGATGGTCGTTGACGCGGCGGCGGCGCCCTCCGGGCAGGTGGACGGCAGCAGCTTTGCCTGCGCGGCATAGGCGAGGTACGGCTCGTACCACTGACCCTCCGCGGCGGCGATTTCCGCGCCGCCGCAGGCGGCGTGGATGCGCGCGGCAATGGCAGCAGCCTGCGCCCAGGTGATTGTCTGGCTGGGAGCGAAAGCTTTTCCGCCCGTGCCGTTCATGATGCCGCGGGTGTACACAGCGCGGACGCCGGCTTCATACCAGCTGCCCGCTTTGACGTCGGAAAACATTCCGGGCTGATAGGTCTGCGTTTCCTGAAAGGTACTCAACCCGTCCGCTGCCAGCGCGGAAACGGACAGCAGCAGGCAGAGCAGCGCCGACAGGAGCGCGATGAACAGCTTGCGCATGGGGGTATCCTCCCTTACATGATCTTGTTTTCAAAGGTGCGGTGGCAGATGCTTTGTTCAACGGCAAGCAATATTTCTCAATATAGGCGTTCTGGCAGTTGATGATGATCTTGATAGCTTCCTCGCGGCCAAGGACGTCACTGACGATGGTCTCCTTGCCCTCAAGCTAACGGCATACGCTACGCGTAGGGAACCATATATAGTGCCTGCTGGAATCGGATAACACTACATCTTGACATACTGACAAGAATCTTGTAAGCTTGGGGTTACCAGAACAACGTGAAAAAGGGGGTTCACTACATGGAAAACCAAGCCTTAGAGTGCCATATTGCGGTCATGCTGCGCCTGATCGGGGTACAGCCGAATGTGCGGGGCTGGCGCTACATCATCACGGCAGTGGAGCTTGCAGCGGCAGACGAAGAGCTGGTGCATGCCGTCACGAAAGAGCTGTATCCGGCGGTCGCAGCGAAGCACGAGACCACGCCGTCACGGGTCGAGCGCTGCATTAGATCAGCGATTGAGTATGCGTGGACGTATGGCAGCCCGGACGCGCAGCAGCACTATTTCGGCGCTGTCGTTTCGCCCGAAAAGGGCAAGCCGACGAATGCCGCTTTTATTGCCGGGCTTGCGGATTGGGCAAGGGGCGCTGCGATATGAGCGAAGCAGACCGCATCTTGCAGCGGCGGGCGTGGGACGCTGTGCACCTTCGCTCCGTTGGAACGAAGCTTGACCTTCAGGACTTCACCCGGCTTGTCGAACACTGTGAGCGGGAGCGCATGTCGCGCTACGAGCTTTTGCGGCGGCTTATCATGGAAGAGCTGGCGCGGTCTTCATAGCAGCCCCCCTTCCGTTTGTGGAAAAGTCTGTGGATAACACGCCCGTCAAGGGCTTCGCAAGTGGCCTTCAGCCACCCTTGACAGGCGTGTTGCTGCGCGCGTATCAAACGAAAGGGGGTCTTACAATGAAGACCAAACGTACCATGAATGCTTCCATTCCGAACCAGACGCGCCAAAGCGTCTACGAGCGCGACGGCTACCGCTGCGCGCTCTGCGACGATACCCGGGGGCTGCAAATCCATCATATCATCAAGCGTTCCTGCGGCGGGAATGATACGCCGTGCAACCTCATCACGCTTTGCTGGCGCTGCCATGCAGAAGCGCACGGCACGCTCATTCCCGAACGTCACCCCTTTGTGCCGCAGACGCCGGAACAGAAGTGGGCGGCATGGCGATCCCTCATCGACGATTACGAGCAAATGTGCGTGGAATACGTTTCCGACTACTACGCCGAACGCGGGGAAGAATGGTGGCCTTACAAATAAGGCCACCTTTTTGCGCGGCGTGACGGTAGCTCGCCGCGCAGTCTGTGATGCATGTTGCTCGCGGCTGCCGTGGGGGCGCTGCCCCCCGTTGCCGCTCGTTGTGCTGCCGCTCATCGCGTCAGCACTTCTTCGGTATGCGCGCAGCCCGTCGCGCCGCGACCGCAGCGGCGCGCCGTGCATTCGTCGGCTTTGCGCCTTAACCGCCCCCGCCGCCCCCGCTCACGCAGCTGGCGGCGGTGGCTGGGCGCAAAAGCCTGCGCGCCCGCGGCGGGGTTCCGCTGCGCCCCCCCTGTGCCCTCGCGTGCCGTGCCGCGCGTAGCAGTCGGCGGCAGGCGCGCCCTCCGGCAGGCTCCCGCCATTCCATTGTTTTGAGTCGGTGGCGGTTGGCTCCTCCGGCCGCACTCTGCCGCCGCCGCCCCGCGCGCCCGGTCGTGCTGCGGGCAGCAGCGGTAGGGGGGGCTTGCTACAGGCGGCCAAAAGGCCGCCCGCTTCGCGCCCCGCCGCTCCCGCCCCGCCCCCCGTTTTTCGCCGGGGGCGGGGCGCATTGGTTTGCGCTGCGGCGGGTATAGATGTAGTGGCCGGGACGCAGCCCGGCCACTACATGCTTTGTTCAACGCTGACGATGGTCTCCTTGCCCTCAAGGCTCTTATACACGCGGAAGAAATGACGAATTTCGCTTGCCACGTGGTTCGGCAGCTCCGAAATGTCCTGATAGGTGTTGTAGGTGGGATCCTGGAAAGGAATGGCGATGATCTTCTCGTCAAGGCTGCCGCTGTCCTCCATCGAAATGACACCGATGGGGTAGCACTCCACAAGGCTCAGCGGACGAATGCACTCCGAGCAGAGCACCAGAACGTCCAGCGGGTCCCCGTCGTCCGCCCAGGTGCGGGGAATGAAGCCGTAGTTGGCGGGATAATGAGTCGAGGTGTAGAGAATGCGGTCGAGGCGCAGCGCGCCGGTCTCCTTGTCCATCTCGTACTTGTTTTTCGAACCCTTCTCGATCTCGATGACCGCGAAGAAGTCCTCGGGGCGCACGCGCGCCGGTGCGATATCATGCCAAAGATTCATAATAACTCTCCTCCGTGAGATTGGTGTTGAGAAAGCGCGCAGAAGCGTACGCTTCTGCGCGCTTTCGCTGATAAAGTTATTTGCTCAGTGCTTCATCGATGCTCTTGGCGGCGAGCTTGCCCGCGCCCATGGCAAGGATAACGGTGGCTGCGCCGGTGACGGCGTCGCCGCCGGCGTAGACGTTCTGATGGGAGGTAAGACCCTCTTCGTTGACCACGATGCCGCCCTTGCGGTTGACCTCAAGGCCCGGAGTGGTGTTCTTGATGAGCGGGTTCGGCGTGGTGCCAAGGGACATGATGACGCAGTCGACCGGCAGATCGAACTCGCTGCCGACCTTCTCGATCGGGCGGCGACGGCCGGAAGCGTCGGGTTCGCCCAGCTCCATCTCCACGCAGGTCATGGAGGAGACATAGCCCTTGTCATCACCGTTGATCTTGACGGGGTTATTGAGCGTCTTGAAGATGATGCCCTCTTCCTCGGCGTGCTCAACTTCTTCACGACGGGCGGGAAGCTCTTCCATGCCGCGGCGGTAGACGATGTAAACATCGGCGCCCAGACGCTTGGAGCAGCGCGCGGCGTCCATGGCGACGTTGCCGCCGCCGACGACGGCGACCTTCTTGCCGGCAAGCGGCATGATGGGCGTGTCGGAGCCTTCCTTGTAGGCCTTCATCAGGTTGATGCGCGTGAGGAACTCGTTGGCGGAATAAACGCCGCAGAGGTTCTCGCCGGGAATGTGCATGAACAT
>SFHJ01000062.1 GCA_004555655.1 Clostridiales bacterium | reverse complement strand
AGCGGATTTTCCATCCGATTTTGGTTGCTTCGCTGGAAATTTCAAGCCGCGTGCCGTGGGCGTGGCGCACCAGATTCGTCAGACACTCATGGGCGGCGGTCTCCGCCAGATGCGCGTTTTCCGTGCCGTCTTCAGGAAACGCTCCAACGCGCGCTATAGCCACTCCGATGGCCTGTGCCGCGCGGGCGAGCTGTTCAAAGCTGTCCTCGCGCGCTTCCTCCGCATATTTTCCCAGCAGCAGCCGGACGTTCTGCCGCCACGCGGTGCAGACGCTTTCGGCATCGCCCTGCGTACCGGAGAGAAACTGCCGGGTTTGCAGAAGCGCATGGCCGATCTGGTCGTGAACGCGGGTCTTGGCGCGCAGGATCTCCTTTTCCCGCGTCGCCGCCTGCACGTCCTGCCCATATTGCCGAAGCCGCCTGTTCATGTCTTTCAGGCGAAGATTGTCCTTTTCCAGTTCCCGCTGGAGCCGCGCTTCCTCGGTGATGTTTGTGCCCGTGATCTGGTAAACAGTTCGTCCAGCCATGCTCATGCGCACCCGCGCAAAGCTCCACGTCTGGCCGTCCGGCAGCGTGACGATGGGCTGCGACTCAATCGTTTCCCAGAAAACGTTCGCGTTGAGCAGCGCTTCGCCCGTGAGCAGATGGCTCAGCTCATCCATTTTCAGGTTTTTCAGGCAAGGCTGGCCGTTTTCATATGCAAAGCATAGCGCGCTGGGCAGATGGTCGCAGCTTTCCTTAACGGAAATCGGCGAAAGCTGCCGCCTGCTTTTATGCCACAGCGTGAAGGACGCAAAAAGGCTGAGCGCCGTCAGGGACAATGCGGCTGCCGTCCATGGAACCGGGGCAAGGGTCTCGCTTCCCGGCAGACGGGAAAGCAATACCGCCAGCACTGCAAAATCCAGCGAAGCGATTGCCAGACAAGCTGCGAACGCAAAGCGGCGGTGGCGGCGCACGGCGCTCATGCAGCCAAACAGACTGGCAATTGTTCCCGTCAGCAGCACCGTGCACATCAAACCGGCGTGAAGCGTATTCATGCACGCACACCTCCCCAGTCAGGAGAGAGCGTCGCACACAGCGCGCCGTCTGCATCGTCGATGGTCAGCTTCCCCAGAGCCCTGTATTTGTCCGCCTTCGGGAGCCCTGCCGCGTCTTCCATCATCAGGCGAATGGAAAAGCGCTCGCTGCATTCCACACGCACCATCAGCGCGCTGAGCGAGGGCAGCGCGGCCTCCAGACAATCCTCAAAGAAGTCGTAGGCGGTCTGCACGTCGCGGCTGCTCACGCTGCCCTTTCCCTCCTGATGCAGCGCGCAAACAGCGCCGTACTGCGTCAGATAAGTCAGCGATTCCTGGATGCAGTGGGCCAGCTCGTCTACGGGAACGACTGTTTTCTGATCGCAGATCAGCGCCAGATTGACCCGTCGCTTGACATACGCGCCCAGCAGACAGACCTGCTTCAGATTTTGAACGTTCAGTGCTTGCGCGTTTTCTTCTTCCAGAAGCCGGTTGATTTGAAGCAGCTGGGGCTGCACGAGCGCGATCATCTCGTCCATGAGCCGGTTCTTTTCTTCAATCTGCGCGCGCTGACGCTTCAGTTCATTTTCTGCCTGGATCAGCTCGTTTTCCTCCGAAAGCCGGGCGTTGATTTCGGCAAGCTGTCCCTGAATCCGATTGATTTTTGAAATATCCTCCACCCAGTACACGCGCCCGTCCTGCACCGGCGCGCTTTGCAGCCGCGTGTCTGCGTTCAGAAGAATCGCTTCGCGCGCCGCTGCGTCCAGTTGACCGGCCGTAAGGTCAGGCGCGTTTTGGGCGCGGTAGACGGGGCGCCCCTGCCCGTCCACAATCTGCGCGGCGACGGTGGATTCAGAAAAGAAATAGCGGTAATAGCCGTTGGTCGGTATCAGCCCCACCTGCAGGCAGCTCTCCCAGAACGCCGCAAATGTCAGGCAGAAGCATTCCGGCATCTTGTGGAAGGTGTAGGTATTCGCGAAGCTCAGC
>SFHJ01000001.1 GCA_004555655.1 Clostridiales bacterium | reverse complement strand
GGGGTTAATTGATCTTGGCAAAAGACGACGTAATCGAACTTGAGGGCATTGTAACAGATGCACTGCCGAATGCAATGTTCTCCGTTGATATTGGCAACGGACACACCATTCTGGCGCATATTTCCGGCAAGCTCCGGATGAACTTTATCAAGATTCTTCCCGGTGATAAGGTAACGGTTCAAATGTCCCCGTATGATCTGACCCGCGGAAGAATCACATGGAGAAGTAAATAGAGACGTTGTTCTCAGGAGGTTAACAGTATGAAGGTAAGACCGTCCGTGAAGCCCATGTGCGAAAAGTGCAAAATCATCAAGCGCAAGGGCCGTGTTATGGTAATTTGCGAAAACCCGAAGCATAAGCAGAGACAAGGTTAATAGGAGGTGCTCTGAAAAGTATGGCACGTATTGCTGGTATTGACCTGCCCCGTGAAAAGCGAATCGAGATCGGTTTGACTTATATCTACGGTATCGGCAGAAAAAGCGCAACGGAAATTCTGAAGCTGGCCAACATCGATCCGGACATCCGCGTCAAGGATCTGACCGATGAGCAGGAGGCTGCGCTGCGTGAAGTTATTGATAAGAACTATACGATCGAGGGTGACCTCCGCCGTGAGGTTGCGCTGAACATCAAGCGTCTGACTGAGATCGGCTGCTATCGCGGCGTTCGCCATCGCCGTGGCCTGCCTGTTCGTGGGCAGAGAACCAAGACCAACGCCCGCACGCGCAAGGGCCCGAAGAAGACCATTGCGAACAAGAAGAAGTAAGAGGTGATATGTAATGGCTAAAGCTGTAAAGAAAGTTGTCAAGCGCCGTCGTGAGCGCAAGGTCATCGAAAAGGGCGCCGTTCATATCCGCTCTTCGTTTAACAACACTATGGTTACCGTGACTGACGTCAATGGTAACGCGCTGTCCTGGGCCTCCTCCGGTGGTCTTGGCTTCCGCGGTTCAAGAAAGTCCACTCCGTACGCTGCGCAGATGGTCGCTGAGACCGCTGCAAAGGCCGCTGTTGAAAACTACGGTCTGAAGAGCGTTGAAGTGTTCGTCAAGGGCCCCGGTCAGGGTCGTGAGTCCGCGATCCGCGCGCTGCAGTCGGCCGGCCTGGAAGTCACCATGATCAAGGACGTCACTCCCATTCCTCACAATGGCTGCCGTCCTCCCAAGCGCCGTCGCGTTTAATAGACAAGGAGGAGAAAACGAATGGCAAAGAATACACAGCCTGTTCTGAAGCGTTGCAGAACTCTGGGCGTATCTCCCGCTGCGATGGGTTACTCCAAGTCGTCGAACCGTAACCCCGGCGGCAAAAGAAGAACGAAGAAATCCGAATATGGCATGCAGCTGACCGAGAAGCAGAAGGTCAAGTTTGTCTACGGTATTCTGGAAAAGCAGTTCAGAATGTACTATGAGAAGGCCGAGCGCATGAACGGCAACACCGGCGAGCTGCTGCTGAGCCTTGTCGAGCGCAGACTGGACAACGTGGTCTACCGTCTGGGCTTCGCCGCTACCCGCCGCGAAGCGCGCCAGTTGGTCAACCATGGCCACTACACCGTCAACGGCAAGCGCGTCAACATTCCGTCGTACCTGGTAGACGTGAACGACGTGATCGCCGTCAGCGAGAAGAGCGCCTCCAACAACCGCTTCAAGAAGCTGAAAGAGGACGACGCGTTCGTCGCAGCTCCCAAGTGGCTGGACAGAGACAAGAACACCCTTTCCGGTAAGGTTATTGCACTGCCCGCAAGAGACGACATCGATTTCGAGATCGCAGAAAATCTCATCGTCGAATTGTACTCCAAGTAACGTTTGACCCTCGTTTATTGGTAAGCTGAATTCGGCAACGAAACAAGGTTTCGTAGTTACAAGGAGGGTAATGATTAAATGGTAGAAATTGAAAAGCCCCGTATTGAGTGTGTTGATTCACCGGAAGACGGCTCCTATGGCAAATATGTCGTAGAGCCCCTCGAAAGAGGCTATGGCACTACCCTTGGCAACAGCCTTAGAAGAATTCTTCTTTCCAGCCTGCCTGGCACGGCCGCGACCTCCATCAAGATCGCGGGCGTGCAGCACGAGTTCTCCACGATCCCCGGCGTCAAGGAAGACGTCACCGAGATCGTGCTGAACGTAAAGAAGATCATCGCAAGACTGCACTGCCAGGGCGTCAAGACCGTATATATTGACGCTGCAGGTGAGTGCGAGGTCACAGCCGGCGATATCAAGGCAGACGGTGAGGTTGAGATTCTCAATCCCGACCTGCACATCTGCACGCTCGGCCCGGACGCTACTTTCAACATGGAAATCACGCTGAGCCATGGCCGCGGCTATGTTTCTTCCGATAAGAACAAGACGCCGAACATGCCCATCGGCACGATTGCTGTCGACTCGATCTATACGCCGGTCTACAAGGTGAACTACACGGTGGAAAACACCCGCGTGGGCAACATGACCGACTATGACAAGCTGACGCTTGAAGTATGGACCGATTCTACCATCTCCGCAAGAGATGCTGTCAGCCTGGGCGCGAAGATCCTCTCCGACCACCTGAGCCTGTTCACGGATCTGTCCGAGACTGTGGCCAGCAAGCCCACGATGGCGGAAAAGGCCGAAACGCACCGCGACAAGGTCCTTGAGCTGACCATCGAAGAGCTGGATCTTTCCGTCCGCAGCTTTAACTGCCTCAAGCGCGCCAACATCAACAACGTCGAAGATCTGATCTCCAGAACCGGCGAGGATATGATGAAGGTTCGCAACATGGGCAGAAAGTCGCTCGAGGAAGTACAGAACAAGCTCGCCATGATGGGCCTGTCTCTGGCCAGTGACGATTCCACCAATTCCAATAACAACAATTAAGCGATAACCTTTCAAAGAAGGAGGTAAACACCCATGTTTGGTACCAGAAAGCTCGGCAGAACCAGCGATCAGAGAAAGGCGATGCTCCGGGCTATGACCACGTATCTGTTCGAAAACGGCAAGATCGAGACCACGTTCTACAGAGCCAAGGAAGTGCAGCCGGTTGCTGAGAAGATGATCACCCTCGGCAAGAAGAACACGCTCGCATCCTACCGCAGAGCTCTGGCGTATATCACCAAGGAAGACGTCGCCAAGAAGCTCTTCAGCGAGATCGCTCCGAAGTACGCCGACCGCAACGGCGGCTACACCCGCGTGACCCGTCTGGGCGCTCGCCGCGGCGATGCTGCTGAGATGGCTGTCATCGAGCTCGTTTAAGTTACAGTTCCCAAAACGCCTTCGGCTGAGAAAGCCGAAGGCGTTTTAATATTTACACAGATTTTGATTTATGATACGACGATGACAGAAAACTATGGTTCCATGTGAGCCATTCACATGAGACCGAAATTCGGGCGCACATTCAGAAAGCTGAAAGCAACTTTTCGTTGTAAAAACCTCCGTTTTGCGCAAACTAGCAAAACGGAGGTGCGTTTTTATGATGACAAACAAGCAATACCAGGAATATGTCGGCTCGCTGCAGGAAAAATCGCCCATCTGGAAGGACATGCTCAACGCCTTCTGGATCGGCGGACTCATCTGCGTGCTGGGCCAGCTCATCCAGAACGGCTACAAGGCGCTGGAGCTCGACAAGGACATGGCCGCCACAGCAACGTCCGTGACGCTGGTGTTTATCAGCGCGGTGCTGACGGGACTGAGCGTCTACGACGACATTGCAAAGCACGCCGGCGCTGGCACGCTCGTGCCCATCACAGGCTTTGCAAACTCGGTCGTTGCGCCGGCGATTGAATTTAAAGCCGAGGGCTTTGTGACAGGCATGGCGGCCAAGATGTTCTCCATCGCCGGGCCTGTGATCGTCTACGGTACCGTAGCAAGTGTGATATACGGCCTGATATTGGTCATTTTTCAGCTCGTCTGACACATTTTCTGCAATTCTTCCTTGACCAGCGGCAGAAGCGGCGGTATACTGGGTAAAAAGGAGGAATGTGCATGAAACTCGGTGTTGAACCGCTGTGGCAGGACCGAAAACGGATTTTGGGCATGCCCATCAGCTTTACCAAGTACTATCTTTCAAAAGATCGACTGTTTATGCAGCATGGCTTTTTCAATATGCATATGGAGGAAATCGTTCTCTACCGCGTGACGGATATCAGTGTAAAGGCCAGCATCGGCCAGAGAATATTCGGGCTCGGCACGGTGCTCATCCATTCATCTGATAAGACCACGCCGCATCTGGAGATCAAAAGCATCCGCGACCCGATGGTGGTCAAGGAACTCATCCACCAGAATGTGGAGGAAATGAAGCAGCAGCGCGGCGTGCGCGTCAACGAGTTTCTCGATGACGGCCCGAATGCCCACGACCCGTGCATGGACGTCACCTGAGCGCAGGAAAAAGCTGCCCCGGTTTTGTGAACCAAAACTGGGGTTTCTGTCAGTCCATATTGTTGATCAGGATATTGTCCGTACCGTGCGCCTCAAATTCGGCAATGTAGTCGTCCATGCGGGAAACCAGCTCGTCGTAGTTCTCTTTGGATACGGGCTGATAATCCATGTCGCGCCGCGCCAGCTCTTCGGCGAGGATTTCGTAGAATACCGTGTCCTCGTAGTCCATGATGGCTTCGTGGATGCCGCCGTCGGAAAATGCGCGCGAGGGGACATCCTCGCCCTCCCACTTTTCAACAAGGCTCTTCATGCCCTCTTTCCGGCAGAGGCCGAACAGCTTGGATTCGACCTCGTCGTAGTCGGCGATGCGGTCGTCGCCGCGGGTGGAGTTCAAAATCCAATTTCCGATATAGACCATGTCCAGAAGTCTGCGAAACTCTTTTTTTGTCAATTCGATCTGCATGACGCGAGCCTCCTCTCCCATTCATTATATACACTTTGCGCAAAGATTTCTACTGTTAAAATCACAGTAATATGGAAATTTGTACTTGTGTTCTGCGGTGTTTTGACATATGATAGTAAGGCAATTATCCTGCCGGGGGATTGAGTCCGGGCAGGTGAAAGGGAGATCATTTCATTGAAGAAATTAAGCGTCTGTGTCCTTTTCGGCGGTGTTTCGCCGGAGCATGAGGTCTCGCTGCGCTCGGCTGAGTCCGTGCTCAACAACATCGATAAGGAGAAATACAACATTTTCCCCGTTGGCATCACAAAGGACGGAGATTGGGTTCTGTTCGGCGGGACCGATTATAGCATGCTGCCCGCCGGAACGTGGCAGAACTGCGAAGCCAACCGCCGCGCGGCGCTTTCGCCGGTGCACGGGCAGGGCCTGCTCAGCTTTGAAAATGACTGCGTCGTGCGTGAGCGCATCGATGTGGTGTTCCCCGTGCTGCACGGCGAGAACGGCGAGGACGGCTCGATGCAGGGACTGCTGCAGATCGCGGGCCTTCCGTATGTGGGGCCGCATGTAGCCGCGTCGGCTACGTGTATGGATAAGACCATTACCAAGCTGATTGCCGAGAAAGCCGGTGTGCGCCAGGCCGGGTGGCAGCTTGTCACGCAGCGCGATTTTTCGCACAGCGAGGAGGCGGTTCTCGACGCGGTGGAGGCGAAGTTTACCTATCCCGTATTTGTCAAGCCCTCCGGCACCGGCTCATCTGTGGGCGTGTCCAAGGCGGCTGGGCGCGAGGCGCTTTGCGAGGCGCTGCGCGTGGCGTTGAGCTTTGACAGCAAAGTACTCGTCGAGGAGTTCATCGACGGACAGGAGGTTGAGGTCGCGGTACTGGGCAACGACAATCCGTTCGCTTCCGTATGCGGCGAGATCGATGCCGGCGCTGAGTTCTATGATTATGAGGCCAAGTATATCTCCGACTGCGCCCAGCTCTATATCCCCGCACGGCTTTCCGAGGAAGTGGCCGAGTGCGTGCGCGAGCAGGCCATCCGCGTCTACACAGCAATGGGCTGCCGCGGTCTTTCGCGTGTCGACTTCTTTGTCACCCGCAAGGACCAGCAGGTTGTGTTCAACGAGATTAACACCATGCCGGGCTTTACATCGATTTCGATGTACCCGAAGCTGTTTGAGGCCAGCGGCATTGCCTACAGCGAGCTGATTGACAATCTCATCTCGCTGGCGCTGGATGAATAAGCATGGTCACACCTGCAATCATCTCCATCCGCGGCACGCAGCGGCTGCCCGGCGAGAAGCCCGAGAGCATTGAGCTTGTGACCGAGGGGTCATACTGCTTTGAACCGGGTTATGCCACGCTTTCCTACGTCGAGACGCAGATGACAGGGCTCGAGGGCGTGGTCACAACCTTCACAGTGGAAGACGCAAAGACGGTCACGCTGCGCCGCACCGGCAAGATCAATTCCACCATGGTCTTTGTGAGCGGCACGTGCAATGAGTCGCTCTACAACGCTGAGGGCGTGGGCGCGCTGCTGCTGGGCGTACAGACAAGGAGTATGACCGTGCTGCTCAATGAAAACGGCGGGATTCTTGACCTGGAATATGCCGTCGAAATCGAGCACACTGTATGCGGTGTGAACGCGTATCACATCGAGATCCGGGTTTTATAACATGACCGCGGCAGCACAGCCTGCCGCGGTTTTTCGTTGCCACTGGAGCAAAAATATGGTACAATCAAATAAAAAACGGGAGGCGTGAACGATGAAACAGCCGCATATCTGTCTGGATGAATCGATTGGCACGCGCTATGCCATCTTGCCGGGCGACCCGGCACGCGTGGGGCGCATTGCCGCATTTTTGGACGACGCGCAGGAGCTGGCGTACAACCGCGAATTCCGCAGCGTGCTCGGCAGCTACAAGGGCGTGAGGGTGCTGGCCATTTCCACGGGCATCGGAGGCTGCTCTGCCGGGATCGCGGTGGAGGAGCTGCACAACATCGGCGTCACCGCCGCCATCCGCATCGGCTCGTGCGGCGCGCTGCAGCCGGGTATCGCGCTTGGAGAGCTGATTTTGGTTTCGGGCGCGGTACGCGACGATGGAGCTTCAAAAGCCTATGTCGACGTGATGTATCCCGCCGTGGCCGACACGGAGCTGCTTTTCGCCTGTATTGAAAGCGCGAAGGCGCTGGGCGTCAAACACCGCGTGGGTCTTGCCCACAGCCATGAGAGCTTCTACCATGACGAGTCTGACGCCGAGAGCGCCTACTGGTCACGGAAGGGCGTTTTGGGCGCGGACATGGAAACCGCCGCACTTTACACCATCGGCCGCCTGCGCGGCATGCAGGCCGCGTCGATCCTCAATAACGTGGTCGTCTATGGAGAAGATACGGCGGACGCCATTGGCGGCTATGTGGATGGGGAATCGCTCACCGCATTGGGCGAGCGCAACGAGATTTTAACGGCGCTCGAGGCGTTTGTGCGGATGCAGAAGGGGAGAAGTCAGGCATGAGAGAGGTCCTTTTTATCGACTGCTGCATCCGCGGCGCTGAATCCAGAACGAAGCGGCTGGCGAACAGCTTTTTGACGGCGCTGCCGTCTGACTGCCATGTGACGCGGCTGGATCTTATGGAGGAAAATCTGCCGTATTTCAAGGGCGCGTATTTTGACGAGCGGCAGCGGCTGCTGGAGGCGGGTGAGCGCAGCCATCCGCGTTTTCGCTACGCACACCAGTTCGCCGGTGCTGATCTCATTGTCATTGCTGCGCCGTTCTGGGATTTGAGCTTCCCGGCGCTCTTAAAGGTCTATATTGAGCAGGTTTCGGTCGACGGAATTACCTTCGGCTCGACGGAGCAGGGCCTGCAGGGCCTCTGCCGTGCAGCGGACATGGTGTTTCTCACCACGCGCGGCGGATTCTACACGGGCGACGCCATGGAGATGGGAAGCCGGTATCTCGACGCGCTGCACACATTCTTTGGCGTGGGCCGGTATCACTGTGTGGCCGCAGACGGCATGGACGTGGCAGGCTTTGACGCCGAGGGCTCGCTGGATGACGCAATCGTGCGCGCCAAAGCGCTTGCAAGGTCGCTGTGAAAGAGAACTGCAGTTGAAAAGAGGCATGGCCGGTGGGCCATGCCTCTTTCTTTCAAAGCGTTTGCAGATAATCGCCGACCGGGCTGGTGTTGTACTGCTTGATCACCTTTACGACGATCGAACCGTCAGGCTGTGTTGTCTGCTCAACGATCCTGTACAGCGTGCGGTTGCGCTCGAGCGTTTTCTTATAGTGTTCAACGTCAGCTTTGACCTGCTGTACGGCAAGATCATGCTCCACGCCGTCTTTCAGCATAAAATGAAGTGTCTGGCAGATGCACGCAGCTTTTACTCGTTTCATAGTTCCATCCTCCATGTGTATTTTTACTGCAAGAAACTGCGAATTTTTCATAGTTTCATGAAGTACTGAAACTATTATACCAATTTTGAAGCTGCAGCTTCAAAGGCAGTTTTGAACGAAAATACAAATGGAGAAAATTGTGCAGGTTGCCGGAACGCCTAAGGCAGGCGGCGGATACAGGCTTTCAGTATCTCAATGAAGCGGTCGCGGTCGACGTCCAGCACGACCTTGGCGTTTTTCTTCTCAAACTGCTTGTCGCTGTAGAGATCGGTGACTGTCTTGCCCTGCGTGATGGTGCCATGTGTCTCCACATATACACCCGCTTCCTCGACGGAAAAGAGTTCCGGATGGACAAGATAGAGTACGGGACACGCATCGTGCATCGGCACACCAGCAAAGCCCATCGCCTGCAGCATCCGCCATGCAGGCTGCAGACAGGCCTTGGTGAACGCGCCCGCCTTGCTGCCCGTTGCGGCCAGCTCGTCCCAATCGTCGGGTGTGAGCACAGCTTTCAGCGTCACATCCAGACCGCACATCACGATGGGTACGCCGGATTTAAACACGATTTGCGCCGCATGGGGGTCGATATAGATGTTGAATTCCGCAGCGGGCGTGACATTGCCGACTGACGCCGAGCCGCCCATGATGAGGATGGTATGCAGAAGAGAGGCAAGATCGGGGTATTTGGTCAGTGCAACGGCGATATTTGTGAGCGGACCGGTGGCGATGAGCCGCAGCTCGCCCGGGTGCTGAAGCGCCGCCGCATGCAGCGCGTCCCAGGCAGGTGCATCGTGCATCACGGCAGAATCGGGGATGGGAAGCTCAACATCGCCGAGGCCGTTATGCCCGTGGAAGGCGGTGGAGACATGAGGCTCACCATAGAGCGGCTTGTCTGCGCCACGGTAGATGGGATAACTTGCGCCGATCAGGCCGCAGACGCGGTGCGTGTTGAAAAATGTGTCATCCAGCAGCGCATTGCCGCAGACAGCGGAAATTCCGATGAGATCGATCTCCTCCAGTGTGTGCAGCGCCATGAGCGCAATGGCGTCATCAACGCCGGTATCGCAATCGAACCAGACAGGGTATTTGTTCATGCTTCGGCCTCCTTGTAAAACTCCATGGCCTCGACGAGCCGGTCAGCAAAGGCCTGCCGGTCGACGCCCAGAATACATGTCGCATTCGGTGCGTGGCCGGTCGTACCAAAGAAGTCGCCCACGGTCGTGCCCTTGCAGTATTCTCCTGCTGTCTCAATCTCAACGTACATCTCGCGCATCTGGAAGATCTCGGGATGCAGAAGCGCCATGACGGCGCACGGATCGTGCATCGGTGCGCCTGCGTAGCCGAGGTTGTGATGGAAGATGTAGAAAAATTCCAGCCATTCGGCCACGATCGTGCAGACAGGGCCGCCGATGGCGCGGATGCGCTCGAAATCCTCGGGCAGAATCAGTGCCTTTTCCGTCACGTCAAGACCGGCCATGAGAATGGGAACGCCAGAGGTGAAGACCGTTTTTGCAGCCTCGGGGTCGACGAGGATGTTGAACTCGGCTGCGGGCGTCCAGTTGCCGAAGCCGATGCCGCCGCCCATGATGGAGATCAGCTTGATCTTGGGCTTGAGCTCCGGATAGGCCAGCAGCAGCGCGGCCACATTCGTCTCAGGGCCGGTTGCCACGATGGTGACGGGCTCGGCGCTCCCACGCAGCACGTTTGCCATGAGCTCGACCGCGCCCAGTTCGCTGACAGGCATCGCAGGTTCGGGCAGGACAGGGCCGTCAAGGCCCGATTCTCCATGTACCGAAGGCGCGTTCATGGGCTCGGTCACAAGCGGATGCGGGCAGCCGCGGCCGATGGGCGCATCAAGGCCGATGAGCGTACATACGCGCTGAGCGTTGTAGGTGGTCTTCTCAATGGTCTGGTTGCCGCAGCAGGACGTCACGGCCAAAATATCAAATCTGCCGCTGGCGCGCGCAAGCGTCCAGGCGATCGCGTCGTCATGGCCGGGGTCGCCGTCAAGAATGACGGGGATTTTTTTGATTTCAGACATGCGCTTCCTCCAAAACAAGCGCTCCCGCCCGCAGCGCGGGCGGGAGGCGAAATGTGATTATTTTGCAGCAGCCGCTGCCTTTTCCAGGCCTGCGGAAGAGTGGCGCTTCTTCTCACGGCTGCGGCGGACAAGGGCAAAGATGACAAGGCCAATGATGGTCACGGCGTAGGGGATAGGCGAGGCGAGATTTGAGTCAAGGCCGATAGCCGAGAACTTGATGCCCAGCGCCTGCGCGAAGCCGAACACCAGCGACGACAGCATACCGCCCAGACATTCACCGTTGCCCATGGCCTGGGCTGCCAGTGCGATAAAGCCGCGGCCGGAGACCATGTCCAAAGACCAGCCCTGCGCGTAGGCCATCGACATGAACGCGCCGCCAAAGCCGCACATGAGGCCCGAGAAGCCGATGGCGATATACTTGATCTTCAGCACCGACACGCCGACAGAGGACGCCGCGTTCGGATTCTCGCCGACAGCGCGGATGTTGAGGCCAAGGCTTGTCTTATACAGCAGAATAGACGTGAGCAGGCAGCAGATAAAGGCAAAATAGGTGAGCAGGTTGTGCCCCGACAGAACACCGCCCAAAAACGGGATCTTATTTACAAGCGGGATGGTGATGTCCGGTATGCAGAGAGACTTGGTGATAAGGCCTGTGGTGGAGGCCATTGCATTGCCCTCGGTGAGGTTGGTGATGACCTTACACAAGAACAGGGTACCGCCCGAGCCCATCATGTTGACGGCAATGCCGACAAGCGTGATGTCCGTCTTGAGCTGGAAGGCGAAGAAGCCCATCATGAGGCTCATCAGAACGCCGACCACCACGGCGGCGAGAAGTCCCCATACCCAGCTTCCGGCGTAATAGCTGATGAGCGAGCCGGAGAGTGCGGAAAACATCATAAGGCCCTCAAGACCGATGTTGCAGAAGCCTGCCTTTTCGACCACAATGGCCGCCAGTGTGGCGAACAGAATGGGCGCGGAGATGCGGATGATGGAGAAGAAGAACTCCGGCGTGAGCAGCATCTTTAAGAAGTTAAGCATGGAGTGCGCCTCCTTCCTGTGCCTGTTCGGCTTGCTTGCGCGCCAGCTCCTCCTGCGCGGACTTTACGACCAGCTTCTGGCGGTAGCCGGACAGGAACTGCTCGGCCGCGAAGAACAGGAAAATGACGCCCTGGATGATGTCGATGAGCTGCGAGGGGACGTTGGCGTACGTCGCCATGAGCTCGCAGCCTTTGGTAAGATAGGCCATAAAGAATGCGGCCAATGGGACGAAGCATGGGTTGTTGCCGGCCAGAATCGCGATGGTGATGCCCGTCCAGCCGTAGCCAGGCAGTGAACTCCACGAGAACGTCTTATACCGGCCCAGCATTTCGATGCCGCCGCCGATACCGGCCAAAAAGCCGCCCAGCACCTGGGACAGAACGATGACGGATGCGACCTTCATGCCGGAATAACGCGAGAAGTCCTGGTTGATGCCGATCATGCGGATGGCATAGCCCCAGCGCGTGCGGTACACGAAAAGGCCGCACAAAACGACCACTGCAATGGCCACGATAAAGCCCCATGAAAGCTTGGAACCGTTGTCGATCAGCGGTGCGATTTTCGACGTCTCCAGAAATTCATAGCTCTGGATCTGGCCCTTGGACTTATCGGCAAGGTATGTATTCATCAGGAACTTGATGAGATACATGATGATGTAGTTGAGCATCAGTGAGCAGACCATTTCGCTCACGTTCAGCTTGGTTTTCAGCAGTGCGGGCAGCAGCATCATGACCGCGACTGCCACACCGCCGCCGATCACCGCCACAAGCGGGTGGATAAACGCTGCCATCGGCACATAGATGGCAATCATGGCAGTGGTGAAAGCGCCAAGCATGATGCCGCCTTCGGCGCCGAGGTTGAACTGGTTGGCCGAGAACATGATGCAAACGGCAAGGCCCGTGAAGATGATGGGGATCATGGAGGCCAGAATGTCGGTCAGGCGCTTGAACTCAAACACGGTGCCGTTTTTGCCCATACGGAACAGAGGGCCCAGCAGCAGCTGGCGCAGCGCTTCGCCGGTGGCCTTCAGCTTGGCCGCGAAGGTCGCACCCTCAGCACTGATGAAGATGAGCAGCATCGCCACCAGAAGCGCAATGCAGATGGCGACAAGACCGCGCACCAGCGAGAATATGATTTCGCGTTTTTTAGTCATGACATACCCTCCTGACTTCCTCCTCCGGCTGCTGCTTGAGGCCGAGCATGTATTCGCCCATCACGTCGTCACTCAGCGCGGAGGTGTCTTCAAAGTAAGCGGCGATATGGCCGTTGTGCATGACAATCAGGCTGTCGGACAGCTCCATGACCTCATTGAGGTCGGCGGAGATGAGCAGTACCGCGATGCCGGAGCGCGAGAGCTCAACGAGCTTCTTGCGGATGAACTCAGTTGCGCCGACGTCGATGCCGCGCGTCGGCTGGTCGGCCAGAATGAGCACGGGATCGTTTGAGAATTCACGTGCAACGACGACCTTCTGGATGTTGCCGCCGGAGAGCATGCCGACCTGCTGCTTGCGTGATTTGCAAAGCACCGTATAATCCTCAATCAACCGGTCCGACTCGGCATGAATGGCCTTCATGTTGAAAAGCGGGCCCTTGTTGAAGCGTTTGTCGGAGCAGCGGTCGGAGATGACGTTCTCTTCAATCGAGGCGCTCGACGCGATACCGTAGATCATACGGTCCTCAGGCACGAGCGATACGCCGAGCTGGCGCAGCTTCTGCTGCGAAAGACCAATGACGCTCTCGCCGTTTACCGTGATGGAGCCGGCGTTCGGCGTATTGAAGCCAAAGAGCATGTCCACAAGCTCCTTCTGCCCGTTGCCCTCAACGCCCGCGATGCCGAGAATCTCACCCTTGCGCACGTCGAAGCTGACCTTGTCGAGCATCTTCTTGTTCCACTCGTTGACATATTCCACGTCGCGCACGCGCAAAACCGTATCCGTGGGCTGCGCCTGCTCCTTCTGCACGGTGAGCACCACGTCGCGGCCGACCATCAGGCGGGAAATTTCCTCTTTGGTGACGTCCCTGGTGTTGTATACGCCCATGCTGCGGCCGTTGCGCATGATGGTAAGGCGGTCGGTGATCTGCATGATCTCGTTGAGCTTGTGCGAGATAAAGACGATGGTATAGCCCTGCTCTTTGAGGTGCAGCAGCTCCTTGAACAGCTCTGTAGTCTCCTGTGTGGTAAGCACGGCCGTCGGCTCGTCGAGAATCAGAATCTTTGCGCCGCGAACCAGCGCCTTGAGGATCTCGACCTTTTGCTTCATGCCGACGGGGATATCCATGACCTTGGCCTCGGGCTCAACATGCAGGTTGTACTTTTCGGCGTACTCGCGCGTGATCTCGATGGCCTTTGCCTGATCGATGAACAATCCCTTCCTCGGTACCATGCCGAGTACCATGTTCTCCGCCACCGACAGGCTGGGAACGAGCATGAAGTGCTGGTGCACCATGCCGATGCCCTTGCTGATGGCGACAGAAGGGGATGTGAGGTTCAGCTTTTCTCCGTTGACAATGATCTCGCCGCTGGTCGGCTGTTCCAAGCCGAAGAGCATTTTCATAAGTGTGGACTTGCCGGCGCCGTTTTCGCCCATCAGCGCATGGATTTCGCCCTTGCGAAGGTTAAAATCCACGCCCTGGTTTGCGGCGACGCCGTTGGGATAGACCTTGGTGATCGCCTTCATCTGGACGACATACTGCTCGCCGGACTGGACGGTTTTCTCGTCAGGCATGGCTGTGAGCCTCCTTGTTTCTGGAATTTGCCGGGATAGATGCCTTTTTTACATCTGCGCTGCCTTTGAAGCCGGGCTCCACGTTCAAAAGCGGCACACAAATAGAAAAGAGGGGGCTCAAAACTGAGCCCCCTGCTGGTTAAGCTCGGAAACCTGTTTGCTTCTGTAATACAGGTTACGGACGGACAGCCTCTCTGAGCGAAGTGACGTCGAAGCCGGACAGTGCCGAGTCAACAACGATGGTGCCATTCAGAACGCCTTCCTCGGCAGCGGCAACCGCAGCCTTGGTCTCGTCGGAGGCATACTTGTCAAAGTTCTTGTCGGTGACGATGCCAACGCCGCCCTCAGAAAGGCCCAGCGTGACCTCGGTGCCCCAGTAGGTACGGCCTGCGTCCCACTCGTCGAAGAACCAGATGATGGAGTTGCCGATGTTCTTCAGGCCGGACGTCAGCGTCAGAGCGGCCAGATCAGGCGAGAGGGTCAGCTCCTGGTCGGAGTCGACGCCAATGAACCATGCCTTGCCGGTGTCGAGCGCGGCCTCGGCAGCGCCATTGCCGGCGTTACCGGCGACGCCCCAGATGATGTCGCACTTGTTGTCGTTGATCATGGACAGGCCATACTCCTTGGCAATGGCGGTGTCAACATAGTCGTTGGTGTAGCGGGTATCGACCTTGATGTCGGGGTTGATGGACTGCGCGCCCTCGATGAAGCCGACCAGGAAGTCGTTGATGACGGGCGAGTCGACGCCGCCGACAAAGCCGACAACCGCGTCTTCATTGATGTTGGGCAGGCTCGTGTCGGCAGTCATGCAGGCTGCGTAGACACCGATCAGATAACCCATATCGTTCTGACGGTAGGTGACGTTGACAACGTTGGCATTCTCGCCGACATAGGTGTTGTCGTCAAAGATGAAGTACTTCTGATCGGGATAGGCCGTGGCGACTTCCTTCAGATAGTCGGGCATCTGATAGGTGCCGCAGATGACGAGGTCATACTCGCCGGATTCGGACACGTCGTACAGCGTGGACAGCCACTTCGGCTGATCTTCGTCGGTACCGCCAAGCTCGATGGTGGTGCACTCGATGCGGCCGTCAGCGACCAGCTTGTCAATGCCGGCTTTGGCAGAGTCGAAGAAGGACTTGTCGCCGAGGTTGCCGTTGACAATGTAGACAACGTTGTAGACTTTGCCTTCAGCAGCGGGCTCTTCCGTCTGGGCGGGTTCTTCCGCCGGCGCGGGCTCTTCCGTCTTGGCAGGTTCTTCGGACTTGGCCGGTTCTTCTGCGGTCTTGGACGCGCAGGCGACGAGGCCGAGCAGCATCACGAGCGCCAGAAGCAGGGCAAGAATCTTTTTCATTTTCATTCCTCCATATATAGTTTCGATAAATTGTGTATCCAAAGATACGGATTAATTGTACATTAAGACAAGAAAGATGTCAACGTCTCTGTGGAAAAAATGTTCGACGCACCGGATGCGCCGCTTGACGAATGCTGCGGCGGAGCGATACAATAGAAATATCTGTTGCAGGAGGTGCGAATGATGGCTGTGTTTTCCATTCCGAAGATCGAACTGCATCTGCATCTCGACGGCGCGATACCGCCGGAGACGATGTGGACGCTGGCAAAACAGAAGCGCGTGCCGCTTCCGGCGGACACGCTGGAGGATTTCAAAACGTATCTGGTGCGCTCGGCCGACTGCCGGGATGTAAACGAATATTTAAAACGCTTTGAACTGCCGCTGCAGTTGCTGCAGGACAGGGCGAGCCTTGTGCGCGTGACGCGCGAGCTCATCGGCGTGCTGGCAGGGCAGGGGCATATCTACGACGAGATCCGGTTTGCCCCGCAGCTTCACTGCCGCGAGGGGCTTTCGCAGCGTGACGCCATCGAAGCTGTTCTGCAGGGGCGCGCACAGGCGCTGAACGATCACCCGGAGATCAAAAACGGCATTTTGCTGTGCGCCATGGTTGTCGGGCCGGAGACGGTCAATATGCAGCAGAATCTGGAGACGGTGCGCTTGTGCAGAGAGTATCTCGGCATGGGCGTGGTTGGCCTCGACCTTGCCGGAGCCGAGGGTATCGTGCCGCTGCGGAATTTCCGCCCCATATTTGACCTTGCGCGCGAACTGGATGTGCCGTACACCTGCCATGCGGGCGATTCGCAGGGGCCTGATACGGTCAAAGACGCGCTGGGCTTCGGCGTCCGGCGCATCGGCCATGGACACCATGTCTATGACGCGCCGGAGCTGTGGCCGCAGCTGATGGAAAACGGCGTGACGCTGGAGATCTGTCCAAGCAGCAACATCCAGTGCCGCACACAGCCGTCGTATGCCGAACATCCTGCGAAAAAGCTTTTTGATGCGGGCGTGCGCGTCACGATCAGTACCGACAATATGACGCTGGCCGCGACGGATCTTGATGGGGAGTACACGCACTGCGTGGAAGAGATGGGCTTCTCCGAAAAAGACCTCGTGCAGATGAATATCTACGCGGCGGAGGCGGCGTTTTTGCCGAAGGAAGAGCGCCAGGCGCTGGCTGAAGCGCTGCGGAAATACCTGTGAGCAGAGGAAGAAAATGAAAACTGCGGCACTGGCCGGGAGGCGTGCCGCGCGAATGCAGAAGGCCGCCCATCGCAACAGCGATGGGCGGCTATGTTGTGCCGCGTTCACAGTTCAGATGATCCCGATCTGGCACATTTTCATCGCTTCCAGCGCGTTTTCATGGCTCGCAGGCGTCACGCCCGCGCAGCAGGCGGCGTCGACCTTGACCCGAAGCTCGGGCAGCGCGCCCTTGAGCATCATGGCGTTTGTGATGACACAGATGTCGGTGCAAAGACCAATGAACTCCACTTCCTCCAGCGCGGGCAGCATGCAGAGAAAGCGGATGAGTTCCGGTGAACCAAAGCCGGGCTTATCAAACACGGCCGCGTCGGCTACGTCAAGCTGCCCGCAGATCTGCCAGCCGTCGGTGCCCAGCAGACAGTGCGGCACGGGAAGGTTTCTGCCCTCCTGCGTGTTGAGATATTCCTCTGTGTGCGTATCGCGCGTAAAGACCACGCGCACGCCTGACGCGCGTGCGGCTTCGATTTTTTCCTTCACGCGCGGCACAATGGCCTTCGCCTCGGGCGTGCCCAGTGCGCCCGAAATAAAATCGTTCTGCATGTCGATGACGGCAAGTACCTTCATGTTCTGTCCCTCCGGGGTATGATTTGATGCCACCATCATAGCACATACGCGGAATTTTTTCAGAACTTTTTCTTGACAGACACGAAATAGCGCCTTATACTCAAATACATAAAAAATTTTAATTAAAATTCTTTATGGAAGGAGCGCCCATGCTGGAAGAACAGATCCTGCAGCTTTACCGCAAACTGCGCCTGCTGGGCTACCACAAGGTGTTCGGCACAATCCATGAAAAAAGCGGTAGTCTGAGCGCGACCGAGGCGTTCTCGGCAGACGTCATCCACCTGCTCGGCGCGCCGACGCTTTCGCAGTTTGCCTCGTTTTTGGGTATTTCGCAGCCGAATGCGACATACAAGGTGAACAGCCTTGTCAGCAAGGGCTACGTGAAAAAGACCGTGCCCGAGGCTGACCGGCGTGAGGTGCGGCTGCAGACGTGCGGAAAGTACGACAGTTATTTTGAGGAGCAGAGCGAGCGGGTGACGCGGGCGATTGCGTCGCTGGGCGAGGATTATACATCCGAACAGCTGCAGACGGCGGCGGAGGTACTCGCCGCACTGGTGGAACGAATCGATGTGAGAGAGGAGAAAACAGATGGACATCTTTGAAAAATGTTATCAGCCGTCGCTCGTCGACGAGATCAGGCGTATGGGGATCTACCCGTATTTTCACGCGCTGGAATCCCGGCAGGACACCGAAGTCATCATGGAGGGCAAGCGGCGCATCATGCTGGGCTCGAACAACTATCTGGGGCTGACCACGAATCCCGATGTCATCGCCGCAGGCGTTGAGGCGTTTGAGTGCTATGGCTCCGGCTGCTCGGGCTCGCGGTTTTTGAACGGCACGCTGCAGCTGCATCTGCAGCTGGAGCAGGAGCTGGCAGAGTTTCTGCACAAAGATGCCGTCGTCACGTTCTCGACGGGCTTCCAGTCGAACCTCGGCATCATCAGCGCCATTGTGGGAATGCACGACTATGTCATCATGGACCGCGAGAACCACGCGAGTTTGTATGACGGCTGCAAGCTGAGCTATGGCAAAATGCTCCGTTTCCGCCACGCGGATATGGACGATCTGGAAAAGAAGCTGCAGAAGGTGCCGGAAAGCTGCGGGTGTCTGATCGTGACTGACGGCGTGTTCTCCATGGGCGGCGATATCGCAAATCTTCCGGAGATCTGCCGTCTGGCGAGAAAGTACGGTGCGCGCGTGATGGTCGATGACGCGCACGGACTGGGCGTCATCGGCGAAGGAGGCCGCGGCACGGCGAGCTACTACGGTCTGGAGGACGAGGTCGACATCTACATGGGCACATTCTCCAAATCGCTGGCGTCACTGGGCGGATACATGGCCGCATCGAGCCGTGTGGCGGATTTTGTGCGCCATGCGTCAAGGCCGTTCATCTTCTCGGCGTCCATCACGCCCGCGAGCTGTGCGTCGGCCATTGCGGCGCTGCGGCAGTTAAAGCAGCATCCGGAACTTGTCACGGCGCTGCAGGACAACGCCCTGTATCTGCGCAGAAAGCTCGCCGGGCGCGGCATCAAGATGCGTCCTTCGAACGGTGAGATCGTGCCCATCATCCCCATCTATACATATGAGGAGATCCCCACGCTCACCATTGCCAAGGAACTCTATGAAGCCGGTGTATACGTCAATTCCTCGCTGCCGCCTGCGGCCGCGCCGCATGAGTGCCTGCTTCGCACGAGCCTCATGGCCACGCACACGCACGCGCTCATTGACGAGGCGGTGGACGTGATTTCGGAAGTGTTGAGGAGGCATGATCTGTGAGCGAAAAGGTCTGTATCATCACCGGCGGCACGTCCGGCATCGGCCTCGCCACGGCGGACGCAATGCGCGAAGCGGGCTATACAGTCTATGAGCTCAGCCGCAGAGAAAAGGGCGCAGAGGGCTTTTTCCACATTCCGGCCGACGTGACGGATGAGGCCGCCGTACAGCGCGCGGTCGAACAGATCATGCAGCGCGAAGATCATATCGACGTGCTCATCAATAACGCGGGCTTCGGCATCTCGGGCGCGATTGAATTTACCGGCCCTCGCGATGCGCGCCGCCAGCTGGATGTAAACTTCTTCGGTATGGTCAACATGAACCGCGCGGTGCTGCCCATCATGCGCGAAGCAGGAAAGGGGCGCGTCGTGAATCTCAGTTCGGTCGCGGGCGTGATCGCCATTCCGTTTCAGGCGTATTACTCCGCGTCCAAGGCGGCCATCAATGCCTACACCATGGCGCTGGCGAACGAGATAAAGCCCTTCGGCGTTTCAGTCTGCGCCGTCATGCCGGGTGATATCCGCACCGGCTTTACGAGCGCGCGGGAAAAGCTGCATGCGGG
Source organism: Clostridiales bacterium (assembly GCA_004555655.1). GTDB lineage: Bacteria > Bacillota > Clostridia > Oscillospirales > Oscillospiraceae > CAG-170. The sequence goes on along the minus strand of SFHJ01000001.1, from coordinate 76,899 downwards.
CGACGATGTCTACGGCGGCCGCATCGGAAGGAGTGTCGCCGGGATGGAGCGCGACGAACAGCGCGGCATGGCACCCGAGAACGCGGGACGGTATATCTGCTCGCTCGCCACGAGAAAACATGTCAAGCCACTCTACGCCATCGGCATCGAGTACAAATTCTTCTGCCTGCTGCAGAAGCTGCTGCCGGTACGGCTGCTCAGCTGGCTGGTGGGGATGCTGTACGCAAAATAAGGGGCTGTCTCAAAACAGAAATTTTATTCCATTCCCACGAGAAACCATGCAAAATAAGTTCCGGAAACTTGCAAATCAAGCAAGCTTCCGGAACTTTTTAATGGACCAATCTTGGGGAAAATCTATTTTGAGTCAGCCCCTTCTATATTTCAGAGATTTCACCTGATTCTTCGGGCGGGAAGTATTTGCGAAAGACGCGGCGCAGCAGATAGGCGTTGCACTGCGCAATGAGCGCGAAGCCGAGCAGAATCCAGACGATCAAGGACTGGAGGAAAAACGATGTAGCCAGCAGGAACACAAGCAGCGGAAGCAGGCTAAGAACGAGCACGGCAAAGCTGGTGGGAAGATTCGCCAATGCCAACAGCACCGCGTTTTTGAGCGTGCCCTTGAGAGTATTTTCGAACTGCGCCGTCAGAGGGTAGACGTAGTTTGCCGCCATGAAGAACAGCAGCACCGGAAGCAGGCACAGCCCGCGCATGAGCGGGGACATGGACAGCGTGCCGAACAGCAAGATCCACAGGTCAAGGAAAACAACCGCAAATGGCAGCAGCAAAATCAGAAACAAGAGCGTCGCCGTTTTGAATTCGCTGCGGAACGCGTTCCAGAACAAAAGCACTGTCGATGTGCCTCCGCCGTCAATGAGCGTTAAAAGGCTGCGGTAGAGCGCGGTCGTCGACGCGCCGAGGGTGATAACAGGCAGGCTGAACAAAAGCCACAGAACATTGAGAATGACAAGATCGGCGACACGGGTCAGAAACTGCATGATGGGAGAGTCGGGATTGAACAGGCGGGACATGGCTGCAGACTCCTTTCGGAAGTTTTTACTATTATATCGGATCATTTGGGAAAGTGCAATCCTGCAGGCGCTGAAATCTAAGGCAACAGCGCGCAATTGCGTCTGCGGTCTTCGGCGGCTCTTTTGTCCCAATCCTGCCGCTTGAAAGACTTGAAATACATCCGGTATTCCTGCGTTTTTCAAACGTTGTCCTGCGCCAGAATATCCCGCCGGATTCTCTTGCCGAATTGTGCGGTGATGTCCAAAAACGAAATAGCAAATTGCATAAAAATTGAGAGAAAAAAATAGCAAAACGCTGAAAATTTAAAAGTTGGAAAAAAGCTCTTGTCCAATTTTGCAAAATGATGTACAATATGTCCATCGGAATTGGAAACGTTTCCATTTTTCGAAACATCAATCTGTTGATTATTTTTTAGGAGGAAAAAACATGAAAAAGCTGATCGCACTGCTTCTGGCTGTTGTGATGGTTCTGGGCCTTGTCGCCTGCGCTTCTTCCGCTACCACGGAAGAGCCGGCCAAGACGGAAGAGCCTGCAAAGACCGAGGAGCCCGCAAAGACCGAAGAGCCTGCTGCCGAAGAGCCCGCCGAAGAGCCCGCTGCTTCCGCTTCCGGTTCTGTCTACTATCTGAACTTCAAGCCCGAGGCTGACCAGGCCTGGCAGGATCTTGCCAAGCTGTACACCGAGCAGACCGGTGTTCCCGTCAAGGTTGTCACCGCTGCTTCCGGCGACTACTCCACCACGCTGAACGCCCAGATGGGCAAGGATGGCGCGCCCACCCTGTTCCAGTGCGGCAACCAGCAGGGTCTGGCTGACTGGGACGACTACTGCCTGGATCTGACCGGCACCGCTGTCTACAACGAAATGACCACCGACGACTTCAACCTGAGAAATGAAGCCGGCGAAGTCAAGGCCATCGGCTATTGCTACGAGGCCTATGGCATCATCACCAACAAGGCGCTGCTGGCTGAGGCTGGCTACTCCGTGGACGACATCACTGACTTTGCCTCTCTGAAGGCTGTTGCTGACGACATCCATGCCCGCGCTGACGAGCTTGGCTTTGACGCTTTCACCTCCGCCGGTCTGGACGGCTCCTCTTCCTGGAGATTCTCCGGCCATCTGGCCAACATGCCCCTGTTCTATGAGTTCCGTGACGACGGCGTGACTGCGCAGCCCGAGACCGTCACCGGCGCTTACCTCGACAACTTCAGGGCCATCTGGGATCTGTATATCACCGATTCCTGCGTTGCTCCTTCCGAGCTGCCCACCGCTACCGGCGACCAGGCCGAGGCTGAGTTTGGTCAGGGCAAGGCCGTGTTCTTCCAGAATGGTTCCTGGGAGTACGCCAATCTTGTGACCGACGAGTCCAAGGGCTTCCTGATGAATCCGGAAGACATCACCATGATCCCGATTTACTGCGGTGTTGACGGCGAGCAGGACGCTGGCCTGTGCGCCGGTACCGAGAACTGCTGGGCTGTCAACAGCCAGGCTTCTGAGGAAGACATCCAGGCGACGCTCGACTTCCTGTACTGGGTTGTCACCTCTGACGAGGGCACGCAGATGATGGCCGACAACCTTGGTCCCATCCCGTTCAAGAACGCCAAGACGCCTGAAAATGTATTCTTCGCTGCTGCCAACGACTACACCGCTGCCGGCAAATACGTTGTGACCTGGGCGTTCAACTATACTCCCAATGTTGACTCCTGGAGAGCCGGCCTTGTCACCGCTCTGGCTGCGTATTCCGCGAACCCCTCTGACGCTACCTGGGAAGATGTCGTCACTGCGTTCGTCGACGGCTGGGCCATCGAGTATGCGATGCAGAACGGCTGATCCGAACTGTCAGAAGAATAACGTTTGATTCCTGCAGGGCTGGGCAAATGCCCAGCCCTGCGTCTTTTTTGTAGGGCGGAGGCATGGCCCTGACACAGCGCAGAGCCGGAGCTGTGCCTGCACCTTGTAGCTGAAATTTAAGAGAGAAAGGAAGATCAACTTGCACAAGAAGAAGAAAAAACGTGACGGGTCCGCTGTGAACAGCCAGCTGATCCGCCGCCCCATCCAGCGCTGGTTCCCGCTGTTCATCCTGCCGGTGTTTGCCTGCTTCTGCATCGGCTTCGTCTGGCCCTTCCTGCAGGGCATTTACCTGTCCTTCTGCTCCTTCAACATCCCGAAGGATGCAACCTGGGTCGGTATTGCCAACTACGCCAAGGTCTTCAAGGATCCCAGCTTCGCGCATGCGTTCTGGAATACGGCGGCCTTTGCGGTTGTGTCCATTATCATCATCAATGTGTTCGCGTTCATTGTGGCCTATGCGCTGACGCAGAAGATGCGCGGCTCGAACCTGTTCCGCACGGTCTTCTTCATGCCGAACCTGATCGGCGGCGTTGTGCTTGGCTACATCTGGTCGATGATTTTCGACGGCATTCTCAAGCAGTACGGCACCTATCTCACGTCTAACGCCACCTATGGCTTCTGGGGCCTCGTCATTCTGGTGTCGTGGCAGCAGATCGGCTACATGATGATCATCTACATCGCAGGCCTGCAGGCCGTTCCCAGCGATATGCTTGAGGCGGCCAAGATCGACGGCGCTACCGGCGCGCAGACGCTCTTTAAGGTCATTATCCCCAACGTGATGCCCTCCATCACGATCTGCACGTTCCTGACGCTCACCAACGGCTTCAAGCTCTTTGACCAGAACCTTGCTTTGACCGGCGGCCTGCCGCAGGTCGTGGACAAGGCAGCAAAGATGAAGGTCAACATGTCTGAGCTGCTGGCACTGAACATCTACTCCACGTATAACATCAACAAGAACTGGCATGGCGTTGCGCAGGCCAAGGCTGTGATCTTCTTCATCCTCGTGGCAGTGCTTGCCCTGAGCCAGCAGTATGCGACCCGCAAGAAGGAGGTACAGCAGTAATGAAAATCAAGAAATACTCCACTGCCAGTACGATCCTGACCATCGCATTCGTGCTGATCTGCCTCATCTGGATCATGCCCATCATCGAGGTCATTACCAACTCCCTCAAGACCAATGACGCCATCAACACCAGCGTCTTCGCGCTGCCCAACGCCGAGAGCTTCGTGGGCCTGGGCAACTATCTCAAGGGCCTGACCTTCGGCAACTATCCGTTCCTCAAGTCCGCGTTCTACAGCGTATTTATCTCCGTGGTATCTACGGGGCTGATTCTGCTGTGCTGCTCGATGGCCGCGTGGTATATCGCGCGTGTCGACAGCCCGTTCGCCAGATTTTTCTACTATCTGTGCCTGTTCTCCATGATCGTTCCGTTCCAGATGGTCATGTTCACGCTGACTGCCACGGCCGACTCGCTCAAGCTCAATACGCCCTGGACCATCCCCGTGATTTATCTGGGCTTTGGCGCAGGCCTTGCCATCTTCATGTTTGTCGGTTTTGTCAAGGGCATGCCGCTGGCCATTGAAGAGGCAGCCGCTATCGACGGCTGCGGCCCGGTGCGCACGTTCTTCAACGTCGTTGTCCCCATGCTCAAGCCGACCATGATCTCCGTCGGTATCCTCGAGCTCATGTGGGTCTGGAACGACTACCTGCTGCCGTATCTGGTGCTCGACATCACGGAGTACCGCACCATCCCCATCCACGTGCAGTATCTGAAGGGCAGCTACGGCACGGTCGATCTGGGCGCGACGATGGCCGTTATCATGATGGCGATCCTGCCTATCATCATCGTCTACCTGTTCTGCCAGAAATATATCATCAAGGGCGTTGCAGCCGGAGCGGTAAAGGGTTAAAATACCAGAGACATTTTCCCCGGAGGACAACATGACCATCAAAGATCTTGCAAGACTGAGCGGCTATTCGCTGGGCACCGTCTCGCGTGTGCTTAACAATCAGCCGAACGTGAGTGAAAAGGCGCGCGCCGCCATTCTGAAAATTGTGGAGGAACAGGGGTTTGAGCTGAACGTGAACGCGCAGACGCTCAAACAGCAGCGCAGCAATTCCGTGCTGATTGTCGTCAAGGGCACCGCGAACGAGATGTTCGCATCGCTCGTCGAGCGGCTTCAAACGCTGTTTCTCAAAACCGTGCATCCGCTGATCGTCGATTTCATCGATGAGGATGATAACGAGGTGCGCCGCGCCGTGCAGCTGTGCCGCGAGCGCAAACCCATGGGCATTCTGTTTCTCGGCGGCAACAACGCCAACTTTCTGCAGGACTTTGACAAGATTCTCATCCCGGCCGTCGTAGTCACCAACGACGCATCCGGCCTGCCGTTTTCCAATCTGTCCAGCGTCACGACCGACGACTGCCGCGGCGCTGCCAGTGCGGTGGAATATCTGATTCGCGCCGGGCACAGAACTATCGCTGTGCTCGGCGGCGACCGCAGGCTTTCCGATACCAGCTTGCACCGCTACGACGGCTGCGTCGAGGCGTTCCGCCGCGGCGGACTTGTGTTCGACGAACAGAAGATGTATGTGACCGGCCGCTACTCCTACGAGTTCGGCTACGACGGGATGCAGCAGATTCTGCGCCAGATGCCGGACGTCACGGCCGTGTTTGCCATGGCCGATGTCATTGCCATCGGCGCTATGCGCGCGCTGGCCGACTGCGGCCTGCGCGTGCCGGAGGATATCTCCGTCATTGGCTACGACGGGCTGAAGATCGGCAGCTTCTATACGCCGAAGCTGTCGACCATCACGCAGTCGATCGACCAGCTGGCGTCGAGCAGCTTTGAGCTGCTCATGGCCTGCATGACAGCCGGCGCGCCGGCATGTCATATCACCGTGCCGTTCACGCTCTCATGCAAGCAGAGCGTGCGTCAACTCAGCAAATGAAGAGGACAACAAAGTGAGTGCTATGAAGCGAAGCAGCGGTATTTTGCTGCATATTTCATCTCTGCCGTCCAGATACGGCATTGGCAACCTTGGAAAGGCGGCGTATGATTTCGTCGATTTCCTGAAAAAGGCAAAGCAGACCTACTGGCAGATCCTGCCCATCTGCCCGCCGGGTTATGGCGACTCGCCGTATCAGGCGTTTTCCACCTTTGCCGGCAATCCCTATTTTATCGATCCCGACCAGCTGATCGAGGCGGGCTATCTCATGCAGGCCGAGGCGGACGCCGTGGTCTGGGGCGAGCGCGACGATCAGGTCAACTACCGTACGATGTACGACCGGCGTCAGGCACTGCTGCGCAAAGCGTTCGTTCGTTTTATGAAATCACCGCCCGCTGATTTTGCGGCCTATGTCCGCGATGAGGCCTGGTGGCTGGAGGAGTATGCGCTGTTCATGGCCGTGAAGGCGCACTTTGGCGACGGCCCATGGACGGCATGGGAGCCGGATATCCGGCTGCATCAGCCGCAGGCCATCGAGCACTACCGGACGCTTCTGCAGGAAGACATCCAGTACCACTATTTTGTGCAGTACTGCTTTGCAAACCAGTGGCGGCGCCTGCGCGACTATGCCCACGAAAACGGTGTGAAGATCATCGGCGATATCCCGATCTATGTTCCGCTGGACTCGGCTGACGTCTGGTCGCATCCGGAGAACTTCCAGCTCAACCGCAACCGCCGTCCGCGCTGTGTAGCGGGCTGCCCGCCCGATGGCTTCAACGCCAACGGCCAGTATTGGGGCAACCCCATCTACGATTGGGATAAGATGGAGAACGACGGCTTTACATGGTGGCTGGCGCGCATCGGCGCGGCCGGACGGAACTTTGACGTCGTGCGCATCGACCATTTCCGCGGCCTTGAGAGCTATTGGTCTATCCCGGCTGTCAACCACACCGCGCGCTGCGGCCAGTGGATCAAGGGGCCCGGTATGAAGCTCATCAACGCAATCAAAACTGCCTATCCGCAGATGGATTTCATTGCGGAGGATCTCGGCTTCCTCACGCCGGAGGTCGTTCAGCTCGTGGCTGACTCTGGTTTCCCCAGCATGAAGGTGCTGGAATTTGCATTCGATCCGCGCGAGCCGAGCAACTATCTGCCGCACAAATACGGCGAGAACTGCATTTGCTATACTGGTACGCACGACAACGAGACGCTCTACCAGTGGTATTACGGCCTGTCCGACGAGTGCAAGCAATATGCCCGGTCGTATCTCAGGATCGGTGAAGACGACGATCTGCCGCGCGCGATCATCCGCGCGGGCATGGCCTCGAACGCGAAGTTGTTCGTCGCGCAGATGCAGGATTATCTGGGCCTCGGCGGCGAGGCGCGGATGAACGTGCCCGGCATTCTGCAGCCCGAGAACTGGCGCTGGCGCATGACGCGCGAGCAGCAGAGCGAAGCGCTGGCACAGGAAATTGCATCCTTGACAGAGCAGTACGATCGTGTATAATCTACTCGTATGTTTCTTATAATTGATGAAAAGCGCCTGCCATAGGGATGGGCGGGCGCTTTTTTCTGGCTAAATGCCGGGGTAAGGAGTGTGTTTATGAGCTATCATGTAGAAAGAATCGTTCAGGAGACCGAGGCCATGCTGCGACTGCAGCACGACGAGACATTGCAGGAGACCAGCCCCGAGCGGCTGCATGAGTGTCTGGGCCGTGTGCTGATGATGGAGATCAACGACCGCTGGACGAAGACGAAGCGCCAGCAGCTGCAAAAGCGCCGCGCGTTCTATTTCTCCGCGGAATATCTGGTGGGCCGGCTGATCTACAGCAATCTCTTCAATATGGGCATTCTGGACGAGATCAAGGCGGCGTTTCTGGAAAAGGGTGTCGATCTGGCCTGCCTGGAGGAGATCGAGGACGCTGCGCTGGGCAACGGCGGTCTCGGCCGTCTGGCTGCGTGCTTCCTCGACAGCGCGGCAACCTGCGATCTGCCGCTGACCGGCTATGGCCTGCGTTACCGCTTCGGCCTGTTCAAGCAGAGCTTTGAAAACTGCCGCCAGCGGGAAAACGCCGACGATTGGACGAAGTACGGCGACCCCTGGAGCCACCGCCGCGACAAGCTGGCCGTGAAGGTCAGATTTGCCGACCAGACCATCAACGCCATCCCGTATGACATGCCCGTTATCGGCTATGACACCAGCACCGTCGGCACACTGCGCCTGTGGCAGTGCGAGGCGGAAAAGGAACTCGATTTTGACGCGTTCAACGCGCAGGACTATGCCAAGGCGCTTGAGACCAAGAACAAGGCCGAGGATATCACCCGCGTGCTGTATCCGAACGACTCCACGTGGGAGGGCAAGCGCCTGCGCATCAAGCAGCAGTATGTGCTCTCCAGCGCTTCCCTGCAGGATATTCTGCGCGACTACAAGTCCGCGCACGGCTGTGATTTCTACCGCCTGCCGGAATTTGCCGCCGTGCAGCTCAACGACACACACCCTGCCATGTCCATTCCTGAGCTGATCCGGCTTCTGATGCTTGAGGGCATGGATTTTGAAGCGGCGTTCGACATCGCCGCGCATGTATTCTCCTATACCAACCACACCGTCATGAGCGAAGCGCTCGAGAAGTGGGATATGGAGCTGCTGCGCTCTGTCGTGCCCGAGATCTGCGACATCATCGAGAAAATCGACGCCCGGCTCAAGCGGACGCTGCCTGGCAGCGGATTGTACATCATCAAGGACGGCTCGGCGCACATGGCGAACCTGTCGGTCTACGTCTCCACCGCTGTCAACGGTGTGGCGGAGATTCATTCGCAGATTCTCAAGGACGATTTGTTCAAGGATTGGTACAAGGTATTTCCCGAGCGGTTCCAGAACAAGACCAACGGCATTACGCCGCGCCGCTGGCTGGGTTTGAGCAACCCCGAGCTGTGCGGTCTGATCGAGAGCAAGATCGGCGGCGGATTCCTGACTGATCTTGACAGGCTTTCCGGGCTCAAGCCGCTGCTCGACGACATGACCGTCAAGCAGTTTAATGCCATCAAGCTCGAGAAGAAGCGCCAGCTCTGCGCCGTCATCGCAAAGCATGAGGGCGTGGAGCTCGACCCCAGCTTTGTCTTCGACGTACAGGTCAAGCGCCTGCACGAGTATAAGCGCCAGCTGATGAACGCGCTGTCGATCATGGATATCTATCTGTCGCTCAAGGACGGTACGCTGACCGACTTTACGCCCACGGTTTATATTTTCGGTGCCAAGGCCGCGCCAGGCTACCGCCGCGCCAAGGCCATCATCCGTTACATCAACCGCATGGCGAACGTCATCAACGCCGAACCGGCTGTGGCCGACAAGCTGAAGGTTGTGTTCGTGCAGAACTACAACTGCTCGTATGCCGAGCATATCATCCCGGCCGCCGACATCTCCGAGCAGATCTCGCCCGCCGGCACCGAGGCCTCTGGCACGGGCAACATGAAGCTGATGCTGAACGGCGCCGTGACGCTCGGAACGCTTGACGGCGCGAACGTCGAGATCGTGCAGCAGGCCGGCATTGAGAACAACTATATCTTCGGCGCTACAGTGGAAGAGCTGAACGCCATCCGCGAGAGCTATTCTTCGCGTGCGGCCTACAACGCGGACGCACGCCTGCGCCGCGCGGTCGATACGCTCATCGACGGCACGGTCGAGACCGACGAAGAGCTGCACGAGCTGTATACGGCGCTGCTTGACGGCGCCAGCTGGCACCGGCCCGACCACTATTTCATCCTGCACGACTTTGCCAGCTACCAGAAGGCGAAGCTGCAGGCCAACCGGGACTACCGAGACCGCATCGCGTTCGGCCGCAAGTGCCTGATGAACGTGGCCTCGGCGGGCAAGTTCTCGTCTGACCGCACGATCCGGCAGTATGCCGACGAGATCTGGAAGATCACGAGCACAAAATAAGAGGCGCACTTTCAGCGGCGCAGGCCAAAGGGGCCTGCGCCGCTTGACATTTCTGTCAGTATGTGGTACGTTGACTGCAGAAAAAAGAATTGAGGTGAAAGCATGCGCAAGTGATCCTGAATTTCGTGAATCAGACCGGCTCAGAACCCTGAGTCTGCTTTGTCATCGAAATTTGGATCACGGGCCGAAAACAGTACTGTTTTTGGTCGCTTTGCGCGCGCGGCTGCATGGCAGCTGGACTTTTGCATGCGTGAATTCCGGTTTTGATGCGTTGGGCTCAGGACCGGAATTTTGTTTTGGAGGGACATGCATGCTGGAAGCGAAGGATTTGACGCTCACGCTCACAAAAAACGGCAGGAATCTTGTTGAGCAGTTTGATTTTATCCTGCACCCGGGCGACAAGGTCGCGATCATCGGCGAAGAGGGCAACGGCAAGTCGACGCTAGTAAAATACCTCTATGACCCGGCGCTCGTGGCAAACTATTGCGAAGCCACGGGCAGAGTCAGCCGGAAGGGACGGCTGGCGTATCTGCCGCAGCAGCTGCCGCGTGCGCTTGCATCCGTCACACTGGAAGATTTCTTTACAGGCGCAGAGCTTTGGCGCTTGCCGGATGAGCTGGCTCTCGGTGCTGCGTGGGTCTGCTCGAAGCAGACGCTGGGGACGCTCTCAGGCGGGGAGAAGGTGAAGGCACAGTTGGCAAAGCTGCTGCTTAACGGGCCGGACGCGCTGCTGCTCGACGAGCCAACCAACGATCTGGACATTGAGACGCTCGAGTGGATGGAGCGGTTTTTGAAAAGCACGCCGCTACCGGTGCTCTTTATCTCGCATGATGAGACGCTGCTTCGAAATACAGCAAATGTCATCGTGCATATGGAGCAGTTGCGGCGCAAGAACGTGTGCCGCGTGACAGTGGTACGGACAGACTATGAAACTTATGTAAATCAAAGACGTCTCGGATTTGAGAAGCAATCCCAGATCGCGCAAAAGCAGCGCGACGACTATGAGCGGCAGATGGCACGCTGGCGGCGGATCCACGACCGTGTGGAGCATGAGCAGAACACCATCCCGCGCGGCGATCCGCACGGCGGGAGGCTGCTCAAAAAGAAGATGGCCTCGGTTCTGGCGCAGGGCAGGCGCTTTGAACGCGAGCGCGAACAGTTTACGGATTTTCCGGACGAGGAGGAGGCCATTCTTTCCGCCTTCTCCCAGCAGATCAGGCTCCCGAGGGGAAAGGCCGTGCTGGAGCTTTGCCTGCCGGAACTGCGCGTGGAGGAACGTCTGCTGGCGAAAGATGTGCGTCTGCACGTCTGCGGAGGCGCGCATATCGGTATCACTGGCCGCAACGGCGCGGGTAAGTCCACGCTGCTGGCGGAAATCTGGCGGCAGCTTGAAACAAGGCGCGATATCACGCCCGCGTATATGCCGCAGAACTACGCCGAACGGCTCGACTGCACGCAAACGCCGCTGGAATTTCTGAACGCAAGCTACGATAAGGCGCTCGTGGAGCGCGCAAGAACGTTCCTCGGCTCGATGCGCTTTACGCATGAGGAAATGATGGGAAAAATCGCCGCGCTCTCCGGCGGGCAGCAGGCCAAGTTGCTGTTTCTCGACATGGTGCTGCGCGAGGCAAACGTACTGGTACTGGACGAGCCAACGCGCAATTTCAGCCCGCTCTCAGCGCCCGTCATCCGCGCGGCGCTGCGTAGCTTTGGCGGCACGATCATCAGCGTCTCGCACGACCGTCTTTTTCTGTCAGGGGTCTGCGACGAGGTCTACGCGCTGACGGAAACAGGTCTTTTGCGCACACGCTGACGTGATTGCAATTTGCTGTGGCGCATGATAGAATCGGGTCGAAAGAGGGGAGCTGCATGCTGGATATTCTGATTCTGGGCGGCACGGTCGTCGACGGTACGGGCCGCGCGGGTTTTCGCGCGGACGTGGGCGTGAAAGACGGTAAAATTGCAGAAATTGGGCGGCACATCGGCGTCGGGGCGGTACGGACGGTCGACGCGCGCGGCTGCTGCGTCACACCGGGATTTCTTGATATCCACCGCCATGCCGACGCGGCGGTGCTGAAGCCCGGCTTTGGGAAGGCGGAACTCATGCAGGGCCTGACGACAGTGGTAAACGGCAACTGCGGATTGTCCGCTGCGCCATGTCCGGCGGAGCGGCGGGAGGCGCTGTATGCCTATCTCGCGCCTGTGACGGGGCATGTGCCGGAAGGGCTTCATACGGAGTCTTTGCAGGCGTATCTTGCGCAGCTTCGCACGCTGCCGCTGCGCGTGAACGTGGGGATGCTCGCGGGACTCGGGACGCTGCGCGCGGGCGTGTGCGGGTATGCTGCGCAGATGGACGAGGCGGCAAAACGGACGCTGCAGGTTCGGCTGGAAGAGGCACTTGTCTCCGGGATTCTTGGCGTCTCGCTGGGCCTTGGCTATGCTCCGGAGAGCTTTTTTACAACGCAGGAGCTGATCTGCGCGCTGCAGCCGGTAAAGGGCAGCGGCATGCCTGTCACCGTGCACATGCGCCAGGAGGGCAGCGGCGTGGTCGGAGCGCTTACAGAGATGCTTACAGTCGCGCGCGCCATCAAAACGCCGGTGGAGATCAGCCATCTCAAGGCCATCGGCCGGGAAAACTGGAAAACCGCCGTACCGGAAATGCTTGGACTGCTTGACCATGCGCGGCAGCAGGGACTTGATATTGGCTGTGACGTGTATCCGTACCCTGCCGGTTCGACGCAGCTGGTGCATATTCTGCCGCCAGAGCTGCAATCGGGCGGTGCGGCGACGCTCACGCAAAAGCTCTGCGACCCGGCGTTCCGTGCGCACGCACGTGCGCGGATGGAAACGGGAGACGACTTTGAGAACATCGTGAAACTGGTCGGCTGGGAGAATATTGTACTTAGCAGCCTAAGCAGGGATGAAAACCGGCCTCTCACCGGCAAAAGCATGGCCGAGGCGGCGGCGCTTCTGGGAAAAGACGCGTATGATGCTGCGTTCGACCTGCTGCAAAGCGAGGCGTGCGGAATCAGCATGATCGATTTTATCACCGACGAGCAGGACATTACGGCTATTTTGCAGGCGGAATTCTCGTGCGTCATCTCCGATGCGACGTATCCCGACACGGGCCTGTGGCACCCGCGTGTATACGGCGCGTTTGCGCGGGTTTTGGAGCGCTATGTGCGCCAGTCGCGCGCGCTGACGCTTGAGCAGGCGGTGCACAAGATGACAGGCCGGCCTGCGCAGGTGCTGGGGCTGACGCGAAAAGGCAGGCTTGCCGAGGGCATGGACGCGGATGTGTGCGTGTTCGACCCGGAAACGGTCTGCGAGCGCGGCACATATGATGACCCTGCGCAATATGCGCGCGGGATGCGGTACGTGCTGGTGAACGGGCAGCTTGCCGTGGATGACGGAGAAGTTTCCGGCAACCGCTCCGGCCGCGTCGTGACGCGCGTGTGATGCTCGCAGTTTTGTGCAGAGCAGGCGAGGATTTTATTGAAGAAATCACCTATAATCACCCTGACAGGAGGGAAACGGGATGCAATGGATTGACCGGATGAATGATGCTGTCGGCTATATTGAGCGCCATCTTACGGATGAGATTGACTATGAACAGCTTGCGCGTCTTGCATGCTGCTCATCGTATCACTTCCAGCGGATGTTTGCCTATATGGCAGGTGTGGGACTGGCCGAGTATATCCGCAGGCGGAAAATGTCGCTGGCCGCGGCCGACCTGCAGCTCGGCGGTGTGAAGATCATCGACGTGGCGGCAAAGTACGGCTATCAATCGCCCACGGCGTTTAACCGTGCGTTTCAGAGTGTACACGGTGTGGCGCCGTCAGCGCTGAAATCCGAGGGCGTGAAGCTCAAGTCCTATCCGCCGATCACCTTCCTGATTACGATCAAAGGAGCGGAAGAAATGAACTATCGCATTGAGACCAGTCCCGCGTTCCGCGTCGTGGGCGTATCGCAGAAAATGAGCAACGTGGTGGAGGAGAACTTCAGGGACGTGCCCCTGCTGTGGCAGCGCGTGAGCACGGACGGGACGCTGCAGAAGCTGGCTGCGCGTATGAGCGCCGAGCCAAAGGGCGTGCTGGGTGTATGCGGCTGCGGAGAAAAAGACCAGTGGCGGTATTACATCGCTGTGGCAAGCAATGAACCGGCAGGGGAGTTTGAGGCATGCATCGTGCCCGCCTGCACCTGGGCGATCTTCCCGGGCAGCGGTGTGTGTCCGCGGGCCATTCAGGAGCTGGAACAGCGCATCGTCACCCAGTGGCTGCCGGCTTCGGGCTTTGAATATGCCGACGGGCCGGATATCGAGCTGTACCTCAGCCCCGATCCGCAGCACGCGGAATTTGAGGTCTGGGTGCCGGTGAAGAAGCGGAACTGACAAAAAGACAGGGAGGAAGAAGCATGGCCGGAATTCATCTGGAAAGATCACTCGTGGGCAGGATTCTGGATATCGGCGGTGGAGGCGAGGGAATTATCGGACGCGTGTACGGCCAAAGCGTGACCGCCATCGACTGCCGGCAGGAAGAGCTGGATGAAGCACCGGATTGCTGCACGAAGCTGTGCATGGACGCGGCGCAGCTGCAATTTGGCAATGGGTCGTTTGACCATGCGACATTCTTCTTCTCCCTTTTGTACATGGATACGGACACTCAGCAAAAGGCGATCTGCGAAGCTGCGCGCGTGCTCAGGCCGGGCGGCACCATTACAATATGGGATTGCGCTGTGGCATCCGCATACCCCAAGCCGTTTTTGATTGAGCTGGAAATCGGCGCAAACGGCGAGCAGGTGCATACCACCTATGGCGTCGTGAAACAAGGAACGCAGAGCGCAGATGCATTTCTGGGCATGTGCAGGGCGGCCGGCTTAACGCTTCGTGCGCGGGAGGAAAATGGAAATACCTTCAAGCTGACATTTGAAAAACGAGAAAACCGGCAGCGTTAGCTGCCGGTTTTTGCGATGAGGGACTATTCGGTTCTGAGCGCAACAACGGGGTCCTTCTTCGCGGCAAGGCGCGAGGGGATGAGGCCCGCGATGAATGTGAGCAGCATCGAAATTGCAATCAGGATTGCGGCGGCCGCGCCCGGCAGAATTGCGCCAAGCGTAGAGATGCCGGTCAAATGCTGCACAATGGCGTTGATGGGAATGATGAGCAGCATCGTAAGCCCGATGCCGATCAGGCCCGCAATAAAGCCCTCGATGAGCGTTTCGGCATTAAAGACGTTCGATACGTCACGCTTCGACGCGCCGATGGCGCGCAGGATGCCGATTTCCTTCGTCCGCTCAAGGACGGAAATATAGGTGATGATACCGATCATGATGGAAGAAACGACCAGAGAAATCGACACGAACGCGATGAGCACGTAGGAGATTGCGTCGATAATGGTCGTGATAGAGCTCATAAGCAGCGCCACATAGTCGGTGTAGGTGATCTCGTCGTCCTCGCTGGCAGCCGAATTATAGTCCGCAATGCAGTCCGCAATTGCGTCCTTGTCCGCGAACGTCGCGGCGTAGAGGTTTACGCTGGCGGGCTTTTCCAGATCAACGTAGCCCAGCAGCTCCAGGTTGCCGTCAAGGCTTGACTCGCTGTACCTGGGCGGCATATAGGTATCAAAAAGGTACTGCGTCTGCGCGCCGGTCAGCGCAGTCATATCCATTGCGGCGGCCAGCTGTTCGCTGCTCATGGCGGAAAGCTGCTCTTTTATGCCTTCGGCATACTGCTCCGCGATCTGTTGGCGGATGGACGTTTCCACATAGCCAAACAGCGTCTCGTCGTCCATCTGCGCGATGTATTGCCGGACCTCCCCGGCGTCTACGCCCATTTCCTCGGAGTACGAAGCTGTAACTTGCTGCTCGATGGCCTCGCGCGTAAGGCCCTGCATGCTCTGTTCGGTCATCGCATCCAGATACGCCTCATCCGGCACGCACATCATGTCAAGGTACATCTGCGCCTTTTGCTGCATGTCCGCATCCAGAAGCAGCTGCGACACGTCCCCTGCCATCTGTTCGGCTGTGGGCGCAGGTTCATCGCCGGTGCGGAAGGGAAGCGCGGTGATGACGTCGGTATCGGGATTGTCCACCTGCGCGCGGATGATCCGGGCGTCCTGTGTCTTATCAATGACGTAGCGCGTGAGCGCGCTGGTGTAGCCGACGGCGCCTTTCATCATGCTGGACGTGGCGTCGGGGTTGGCGCGGACGATGCCGGAAATTTTCAGCGTGGTGCCCACATCGTCAGAGCCGAACAGATAGTCCATGCCCGCGTCCGTGACGCTCAGATCGGTGTAGCCGCCGGTTTGGGCGTCGTAGCGGTAGTTCTCCCACGGTAAGATCAGCTTGAACGTTCTGCCGCACAGCTCGTCAAAGCGCCAGCTGTCCTGTGTCTGGTCAATGCTGTCGCCCTCCATGGCCGCGCGCATGGCGTCTTCCATCTCTTCCGCGCTCTTCAGGCCCATGGCGTACATGACAAGGTCGCTGATCTCATTGTTTTTGTCGATGACGAGCACGACCTCGTCATAGTTCTGTGGCCATGCGCCGTAGAGCACGTCGTACTGCTCCTGCACGAGCGGGCTGACAAGCGCGCCGTCTTCGCCGGGGAGCATTTCTTCCCAGACCTCCATGGCCGAATACGCGTCGCCGAACTGCGAAAAATAGGAGCTGTAGTCGCCGCCATACATCGACGACATCATCGTCTGCAGCAGCTCGAGTACGTCGGTGTTTACGATTTCACCGTCATTGTCCTTTGTGTAGATCGGAAGCGTCAGGTCATAGGAATACTGGATGGCCGAGGCGTACTGGCGAATGGGGCTGCCGGGGTCGTCCAGATACTGTTTGAAGGGAGCGAGATTGTTGGTCTGCGCCTCGGTGGAGTTGAGGCTGTTCATGAGATCGTACATGACGGTCGAGGCGTAGACACGGCCGTCTTCATGCGGCGTGTCGTTTTTCTCAGCCTGCGCGCCCATGAGCGCTGTAACCATGCCGCCCATGTCCATGGACTCGGCCTCAATGGTGATGGGATACGACGAGAGCGTGTCCTCCTGCACCTGATCGATATACGTCTGGATGCCATTGGACAGTGACAGAATCAGCGCGATACCGATGATGCCGATTGAACCTGCGAAGGCAGTTAAGATGGTGCGTGCTTTTTTGGTCAGCAGATTGTTGCATGAAAGTCCAAGGGCAGTTAAGAAAGACATGGACGTGCGCTTCTGCTGCGTTTTCACGGGCTTTTCCGCTTCCGCGCCGGACGGCTCGTACGGCTGGGAGTCGCTGATGATCTTTCCGTCAAGCAGCCGCACGGTGCGCGTGGCATACTGCGCAGCAAGCTCGGGGTTATGTGTGACCATGATGATGAGCTTTTCCTGCGAGATGGACTTGAGAATCTGCATGATCTGCACGGAGGTCTCGCTGTCCAGCGCGCCCGTCGGCTCGTCGGCGAGCAGGATATCCGGGTCGTTTACCAGTGCGCGGGCAATGGCCACGCGCTGCATCTGCCCGCCCGACATCTGATTGGGCTTTTTATGCAGCTGGTCGCCGAGTCCGACCTTTTCCAGCGCCTGTTTGGCCCGTGTGCGCCGCTCGGCCTTGGAAACGCCCGAGAGCGTGAGCGCCAGCTCGACGTTCTGCAGTACCGTCTGGTGCGGGATGAGGTTGTAGCTCTGGAACACAAAGCCGATGCGGTGATTGCGGTAGCTGTCCCAGTCGCGGTCGCGGAATTCGCGCGTGGATGTGCCGGAGATGATAAGATCGCCTTCGGTATACTGGTCCAGACCGCCGATGATGTTCAAAAGCGTCGTCTTTCCGCAGCCGGACGGGCCGAGCACGGCGACAAACTCGCTGGGCCGGAAGCATACGCTCACATCCCTGAGCGCGTGAACGACGCTGTCTCCCGCCTGATAATCTTTTGCAATATGGCTCAGTTTCAGCATGAGATTCTTCCTTTGCCGCTGCCGGGTACGGCAGCACAGAATAAATGATATCCCAAATCATATGAGCATTGCCGGTGAAAATCAAGGAAGATTTTGTGAACGGGCGTAGAATTTACAAAAAATTCAAGAATCAGGATGCGATTTTGATACAATAATACCGCTTTCTGCAGAGCCACGCTGTTTATTGGAATTGCAGCAGAAAAAAACGCAGAAAGCACGTTATTTTGGCGAAAATAATACTGGACATCACGCGAAAAACACGGTATAATTTAGCGGTGTGTAAAGTATGTTTTGTACTTTTCCTGCCGGTGAAATCAAGCGCCGGCGGCAGAATAAGAAGGAGGATGTTTCCCATGTCTGTTAAAGTTGCTATCAATGGTTTTGGCCGTATCGGTCGTCTTGCGTTCCGCCAGATGTTCGGTGCTGAGGGCTACGAAGTCGTCGCCATCAATGACCTGACCTCCGCCAAGATGCTGGCGCATCTGCTGAAGTACGACTCGACCCAGGGCAACTACGTTGCGCAGGGCCACACGGTCGATTTCCACGAGGGCGAAGGCGAAGACAACTACATCGTTGTCGACGGCAAGAAGATCGTCATCTACAAGATGCCGAACGCTGCCGATCTGCCCTGGGGCAAGCTCGGCGTTGACGTCGTGCTCGAGTGCACCGGTTTCTATACCAGCAAGGCCAAGGCGCAGGCCCATATCGACGCCGGCGCCCGCAAGGTCGTTATCTCCGCTCCTGCCGGCAACGATCTGCCCACCATCGTCTATAACGTCAACCATACCACGCTGACCAAGGAAGACAAGATCATTTCCGCCGCTTCCTGCACCACCAACTGCCTGGCTCCCATGGCCAAGGCGCTGAACGATCTGGCTCCCATCGAGTCCGGTATCATGTGCACCATCCATGCCTACACCGGCGATCAGATGCCGCTCGACGGCCCGCAGAGAAAGGGTGATCTGAGAAGATCCCGTGCTGCTGCTGTGAACATCGTTCCCAACTCCACCGGCGCTGCCAAGGCCATCGGCCTGGTCATCCCCGAGCTGAACGGCAAGCTCATCGGCGCTGCCCAGCGTGTTCCTACCCCCACCGGCTCCACCACCATTCTGAACGCCGTCGTCAAGGGCACTGTCACGGTTGACCAGATCAACGCCCAGATGAAGGCTGAGGCTACCGAGTCCTTCGGCTACAACACCGACGAGATCGTCTCCTCCGATATCATCGGCATGCGTTACGGCTCTTTGTTCGACGCCACGCAGACCATGGTCGTCAACCTCGACAACGGCACCAGCCAGGTTCAGGTTGTCTCCTGGTACGACAACGAGAACTCCTACACCTCTCAGATGGTCCGCACCATCAAGTACTTCTCCGAGCTCGGCTAATAAAACCAGACGCCCTGCCGCATACGCGGTGGGGCGTTTTTTTGTTTGGAAAGAAGTGTTTTTCTGGGACAGATTCCGGAAAAAGAATTGACTGGGGCAACACCGCGCAATTGCGTCTGCGGTCTTCGACGGATCTTTTGTCCCAATATTGCCGTTTGAAAAACTTGAAATACATCCAGTATTTCTGCGTTTTTCAAACGTTGTCTTGTGCCAGAATATCTCGCCGAATTCTCTTGCCGAATTGTGCGGTGGTGCCCTAGAACGCGGAACAGGAGAATTTTGGGTTTTCTGTTCGTTTTTGTCATGTTCGTCAAATATCCGCCTTGCGCGCGGCAGATTTTTATGATATACTGAAAACAGTCAGGACAGAAGAAGGCGAGGGGTTATCATGCGTGCAGCGGCAAAGGCTCATACTGCGGTTGCCGTGTACGGACATCTGCGCCTGATTGCTGTCCGCGGCAACACGGATTTCGGATAGTGGAGCTACAGCCAATCTCTGCGTGCTGGGATTGGCTTTTCTGTTATCCTTTTTTCGAGCGTTCTTTTGCCGTATCTGTGCTACCATCGCTCTTGGGCGCGCAATGGCGCGGATGCGGGTGAATTTACCCGCTTTGCCGCAGAACCCGGCGTCTGCGGCGACCATCATTTGAAAGGAAGGCGAGTCAATGGAACAGGCGTTACAGGATTTTTTGTGGCAGTTTCACGGCGAATGCAGTGAGCATGCCTATCGTTTTTTGGGTTGTCACAGGCTTGAGGAGAATGGAGAAGTCAAATATGTGTTCCGTGTCTGGGCGCCGCGCGCGTCCGGTGTAAGCGTCGTTGGCGACTTCAACTTCTGGAATGAGCAGGATCTTCCCATGCAGAAGATTTCCGGCGGCGTGTGGGAGGCGGTGTCTGTACATGCGCGACCCGGTTCGGCGTATAAGTTCTGCGTGCGCACGCAGGACGGCCGCACGCTCTACAAGACCGACCCCTACGGCCGGCGCTGTGAAAAGCTGCCCGGCACGTCCAGCATTATCGAGCCGGAAGATACGTTTGTCTGGCACGACGGAATGTACCGCGCGCGGAAAAAGCGGCTCGGCGTGCTGAACCGGCCGGTCAACATCTATGAGGTGCACGCCGGCTCGTGGAAGCGGCATGATGACGGCAGCTACTATTCGTTCTCGGAGCTTGCCGGTACGCTCGTGCCGTATGTCAAGGATATGGGCTACACGCACATCGAGCTCATGCCCATCATGGAGTACCCATACGAGCCGTCGTGGGGCTATCAGATCACCTGCTATTACGCGCCCACGCACCGCTACGGTACGCCGGAGGATTTCCGCACGTTTGTCGACCGCTGTCATGCGGAGAATATCGGCGTAATCATCGACTGGGTACCGGCGCATTTCCCCAAGGATGCATACGGACTTTACGAGTTTGACGGCACGTGCTGCTACGAGCTGTCCGACCCCATGATGAACGAGCACCCCGACTGGACCACGCGCATCTACGACTACGGCAAGCCCGAGGTCAAATCGTTCCTTGTTTCCAACGCCGTATACTGGCTTGAGCAGTTCCACGTTGACGGCATCCGCGTCGACGCGGTGGCCTCGATGCTGTATCTGGACTACAACCGGCAGAACTACAGACCGAATCGTTTCGGCGGCCGGGAAAACCTTGAGGCGATCGCGTTCCTCAAACGGCTTAACGAAGCGGCGTTCCGCGCCAATCCGTCTGTCATGATGATCGCCGAGGAGTCGACCACTTTCCCGCTCATCACCAAGCCCGCCTACGACGGCGGCCTTGGATTCCTGTTCAAATGGAACATGGGCTGGATGAACGACATGCTCAGGTATATGAAGCTCGACCCCATCTACCGCGGCGGCAGCCACAATACGCTCACGTTCTCCATGACGTATGCGTTCTCGGAGAACTTCATCCTGCCGCTCAGCCATGACGAGGTTGTGCATGGAAAGCTCTCGCTCATCGGGCGTATGCCCGGCAGCTATGAGGACAAGTTCTGCAACCTGCGTGCGTTCTTCGCCTATCAGATGGCGCACCCTGGCAAGAAGCTCAACTTCATGGGCAACGAATTTGCGCAGTTTATCGAGTGGAACTATCAGCAGGGGCTCGACTGGCTGCTGCTGGATTACGACCTGCACCGGCAGATGCAGCAGTTTGTCAGGACGCTCAATCACTTTTATCTCGGGCACAGGCAGCTGTGGGAGAACGACTGCGACTGGAACGGTTTCCAGTGGCTGAGCTGCGATGATTCCAATACCAGCGTGATTGCTTTCCGCCGCATCGACCGCAGGGGAAAAGAGCTTGTTGTTGTCTGCAACTTCTGCCCTGTGCTGCGGGACGGCTATCAGCTCGGCCTTGCAAGAAGCGGCTGCTACGTGCCCGTGCTCAATTCCGACAGCAAGGAGTTTGGCGGCTACGGCTATGAGCCCGTTACCGTCCGCGCCGAAAAGGGTGAGCGGAACGGTTTTAAATACCATGGCGCATTCAGAGTCCCGCCTATGAGCGTGACTTATTATGAACATCGGCGTACAGAACCGGAAGAGTGAGAGAATAACAAAGGAGGAACTGGTATGCAATTCCAAAAGAAGCGTTGTGTTGCAATGCTGCTCGCAGGCGGACAGGGCAGCCGCCTCATGGTCCTGACGGAGAACACTGCCAAACCTGCCGTGCCTTTCGGCGGTAAGTACCGTATCATTGACTTCCCACTGTCCAACTGCGTCAACTCAAAGATCGACACTGTGGGTATTCTGACCCAATATCAGCCGCTGGAGCTCAATGAGTACATCGGCAACGGCCAGCCGTGGGGTCTGAACAGCTCGCACGGCGGCGTGCAGGTGCTGCCGCCCTATGCCAAGAGCAAAAACTCCGAATGGTACAAGGGCACGGCCAATGCCATCTATCAGAACATACCCTTTATTGACCGCTACCGTCCGGACAATGTGCTGATCCTCTCGGGCGACCACATCTATAAGATGGACTATGCCAAGATGATCCGTTTCCACGAGCAGAACGACTCCGACTGCACCATTGCAGTGCGTGAGGTGCCGCTCAAAGAGGCGTCGCGCTTTGGCATTATGAACACGCGCGCCGACGGTTCGATCTATGAATTTGAAGAGAAACCCAAGCACCCGAAGAGCACCAACGCGTCCATGGGCATCTATGTGTTCAAGTGGAGCGTGCTGAAAAAGTTCCTGGAGGATGACGAGGCTGATCCCAAGAGCGAAAACGACTTCGGCAAGAACGTCATCCCTGCAATTCTGAACGCCGGACACAAGCTGTACGCGTATCAGTTCGAGGGTTACTGGAAAGACGTCGGCACGATCTCCAGCCTCTGGGAGGCCAATATGGATCTGTTGGGCAAGCATCCGCAGTTCGATATCTACGGCAAGTCCGGCAACAAGATCTATGCCAGAAACACGGCCAAGCCCGCCACGTTCATCGCCAAGAGCGCCGAGCTGCATGAGAGCTTTATCTCCGAAGGCTGCGAGGTCTACGGCACGGTCGACCACTCGGTTGTCTCGACCGGCTGCGTGATCGGCAAGGGCGCTGAGGTGACCGACAGCGTCATCATGCCCGATGTTGTGATCGAAAACGGCGCCGTCATTCGCAGCGCGATCATTGCCGAGGGCTGCCATATCAAGGCGGGCGCGCGTATCGGAGATTATCACGAGGGTCAAGAGCGCAAGATCGCCGTCGTCGGCAAGGACAAGACCATTGCCGAGGGTGAAGTGATCGAAGCCGGCGCGGTCGTTTGACCGCAGCGCAGAAAGGATGTGTGACTGCAATGGATACAATGGGCATCATTTTCTCGAATATTTATGACAGCAATATGGGCGAGCTGACCAACGAACGTACTTCCGCCTCCATCCCGTTCGGCAGCCGCTACCGTCAGATCGACTTTATTCTGTCGAATATGACAAACTCCAGCATCCGCAATATCGGCATCATTACGAAATACAACTACCAGTCTCTGATGGACCACCTCGGGAGCTGCGAGGAATGGGACTTGTCGCTTGGCGACGGCGTGCGCTTCCTGCCGCCGTATGCTACGGGCCACACCGGCGCGTACCGCGGCAAGCTCGAGGCGCTGCAGACGGCGCTGCCGGTTTTGCAGCGGTGTGAGGCTGACTATGTGGTGCTGGCCGACTCCACAGTGCTGTGCGCGATTGATTTCAGCCTGGTGCTGGAAGAGCACGTGGCCTCCGGCTGCGATGTGACGGTGGTGGCCAAGGCCGGCCGCGCCGACGGCAAGAAGAAGCATCATCTGGCGCTGAAGCTGGATAACGACGGCAGGGTCTGCGACATGGCGGTCGATTACCGTGCGCCTGAGGACTATCTTGTCGGCATGAGCATGTTCATCATCGGCCGTAAAAAGCTCATTGATATTATCCACGAGATGACGCCGCACGGCAAGTACCACTTCGAGCGCGACTTTTTGCTGCCGCAGTTCAACGAGGGCAAGCTGAAGGTCAACGTGTATTCGTTCCACAATGTTGCGCTGTTCAACGACAGCGTGGAGGAATACTACAACAACAATATGCTCCTTCTGAACGAGGATGTGCGCCGCAGCCTGTTCCGCAGCGAGGTACCGATCTACACCAAGGTCCGCAGCGCGGTTCCCACGCTCTTCGGCCAGAACGGCCAGGCACCAAACTGCCTGATTGCCGACGGCTGCCATATCTTCGGTTTTGCCGAGAACTCCGTCATTTTCCGCGAGGTGGATATCGACGAATCCGCCGAGGTGCGCGACTGCATCATCATGCAGGGCAGCAAAATCGGCGCCGGCGCGAAGCTCCGCTACGCAATCCTCGACAAGAACGTTATCGTTAAGCCTGGCACAAGTCTTCTCGGCTCGCCCGATCATCCCCTGGTCATCAGCAAAGGAGCAGTCATATGAAAATTGCCATCATCGCCTCTGAAGGCGCGCCGTATATCAAAACAGGCGGCCTCGGCGACGTGATTCAGGCTCTGCCGCAGGCGTTGGCAGAGCTGCCGAAAAATGAAGTCAGCGTCATTCTGCCGTACTACAGCAAGATCAAGTACAGCGGCAGGTGGGATACCGAGTTTCTGGGCAGCTTTAAGGTACAGCTGGCCTGGCGGCGGGAATACGTGGGCATGTTCCGCCTGAAAACGCGCCGGAAGAAGCTGCAGGTCTATTTCATCGACAATGAGCGCTATTTTAACCGCCCCAGCGTCTACGGCTATGATGACGACTGCGAGCGCTATGCGTTCTTCTGCAAGGCCGCTCTGTCGCTCATGGCTGGGCTGCAGCTGCAGCCCGACGTGGTGCACTGCCACGACTGGCAGACTGCGCTTGTGCCGCTTCTGATGAAGACGGAATTTGCCGCTGATTTCGGCCAGACAAAGAGCGTCTTTACCATCCACAACATCGAGTATCAGGGGAAGGCCAATCTGCAGTTCAATTACGACGTGCTTGGCCTTGACGGCAGCTGCGACGAGATCCTTCGTTTCGACGACTGCATGAACCTCATGAAATCGGCTATCGTTATGGCCGACCGGGTCAATACCGTCTCCGAGACGTATGCCCAGGAGCTGCAGTACCCGTACTACGCGCACGGGCTGGCCGGGATGCTCTCGAGCCGCGGCCCTGCCTTCAGCGGCATTACCAACGGTATCGATATGGAGCTGTTCAACCCCGAGAAGTCGGCCGGGCTCGCCGCGTTCTACAACGCCGCCGGCATGACGGAGGGAAAGCTTGCCAACAAGCGCGCGCTGCAAAGCCGTCTTGGCCTGCTCGTTGACGACGATGTGGCGGTGCTGGCCATGGTCTCGCGCCTTGCCGGGCACAAGGGCATCGACCTTCTGTGCTACATCGCCGAGCGGCTTCTGCAGCGGCGTGTGCAGCTGGTCATCATCGGCACGGGCGAGCAAAAGTACGAGTGGTTCCTGTCGTCGCTGCAGCATCGCTATCCGCATCAGGCGTCGGTCAACCTTTGCTTTGACCCTGAGCTTGCCAACCTTGTCTATGCCGGCGCGGATGCATACCTGATGCCGTCGAAGAGTGAGCCCTGCGGCCTTTCGCAGCTCATTGCAATGCGCTTCGGCACGATTCCCGTCGTGCACGCCGTCGGCGGACTCAACGATACCGTCGAGCCCTATGACGAGTCGCAGAACACCGGCCGCGGTTTTACGTTCCAGAGCTACAACGCCGATGATTTCCTCGGCGCGATTGACCGCGCGCTGGGACTGTATTACGACGCGCACGAGAAGTGGCTGGCGCTGGCCGAACGCGACATGCGCCAGGACTACAGCTGGAAGCTCCCCGCACAGCGCTACATGGCGCTCTATAAAAACGCACTGGAAGGATAACACCCCGGATGAATAGAAAGACAATCACCCAGCGGATCGAGCAGACCTGTCTGCGCCTGTTTGGCTGCCAATTAAAGGACGCTGCGGAAAAACAGGCCTATCGCGCAGTATGCTGTGCGGTGCGCGAGCTGCTGCAGGAGCAGCAGCACATATTTGCAAACGACGTGCGCAAACAGTCGCATAAGCAGGTCTACTATATGTCGATGGAATTTCTTGTCGGCACTTCTCTTCGCAACAACCTCTATAATCTCGGTATTCTCGATGAAACGCGCGAGCTGCTCGACTCGCTCGGTTTCAGCCTCGACCGGCTCTGCGAAATGGAGCCGGACGCAGGCCTCGGCAACGGCGGCCTCGGCCGTCTGGCCTCGTGCTATATGGACGCGGCCACAGGACTTGATATTCCCATGACAGGCTTCTCCATCCGCTATGAATTTGGCATTTTCCGGCAGAAGATCGTCGACGGCTGGCAGATGGAATTCCCGGACGACTGGCTGGGCATGGGCGACGTGTGGCTGCAGACGCGCGAAGACGACGCGGTCGAGGTGCGCTTCGGCGGCAGCGTCCACGAATGGGTGGACAACGGAAAATTCAAGGCCGCTCAGGTGGGCTACCAGTCCGTGACTGCCGTGCCGCACGACCTGTATATCTCGGGCTATGGCTCGAAGAGCGTCAATAAGCTCGTTCTGTGGAGCGCCAAGGTGCCGCAGGGCTTTGATATGGCTGCGTTCTCGCGCGGTGACTATGTCCGCGCGCTTGAGCAGAACACCATGGCCGAGACCATCTCCAAGGTGCTCTATCCCGCCGACAACCACATCAGTGGTAAGCGCCTGCGCCTGAAGCAGCAGTATTTGCTCGTCTGCGCGTCGCTGCAGAGCATTCTGCAGTCGCATCTGAAGCAGTACCACACGCTCATGAATCTGCATGAGCATGTCGCCATCCACATCAACGACACGCATCCGGCGCTCTGCGTGCCGGAGCTCATGCGGCTGCTGCTCGACGAGTACGATATGGCATGGGACGACGCGTGGAAAATAACCTGCGAGACGCTCTCGTATACCAACCATACCGTCATGGCCGAGGCGCTTGAGCGCTGGCCGGTGGAGCTGTTCCGCGAACAGCTGCCGCGCGTATACGGCATCGTGACGGAGATCAACCGCCGTTTGATGGAGCAGCTGATGCTCGCGTATCCCAACGATCCCGGCAAATGGGCGTATATGGCCGTTGTGTCAAACGGCGAGGTTCGCATGGCAAACCTCTGTCTGGCTGCCTGCCATAAGATCAACGGCGTTTCCAAGCTGCACACGCAGATCCTTGAGACCGGCATTTTCCGCGATTACTATAATCTCGGGCCCGACCGGTTCCTGAACGTTACCAACGGCATTGCCTACCGGCGCTGGCTGGGTCAGGCGAACCCTGCGCTCACGGCATATCTCAGGGCGCTCATCGGCGACGGCTTCATGCGCGACGCGTGCGAGCTGGAAAAGCTGATGCAGTATTACGACAAGCCGGAGGTGCTTGAGCAGCTGCGCGCAATCAAGCGGGAAAACAAGCTGCGTCTGGCAAAATATGTGGCGTCGGCCAACGGCGTCAATCTCGATCCGGACTCCATTTTCGACGTGCAGGTCAAGCGCCTGCATGAGTACAAGCGGCAGCTACTCAACATTTTGCACGTGCTGATGCTTTACAACCGCATCAAGGACAACCCCAATCTGGATGTGACGCCGCACACGTATATCTTTGCTGCCAAGGCGTCGGCAGGTTATGTGCTGGCCAAGCAGATCATCAGCCTGATCGTGGCGGTGTCGAATCTCATCAACGCAGACCCGCAGGTGCGCGAAAAGCTGCGCGTGGTCTTTATCGAGGACTACAAGGTCTCTCTGGCCGAGATCATTATCCCTGCGGCGGATATCTCCGAGCAGATCTCCATCGCGGGCAAGGAGGCCTCTGGCACAGGCAACATGAAGCTGATGATCAACGGTGCTGTGACGCTCGGCACGCTCGACGGCGCGAACGTCGAGATCTGCGAGCAGGTGGGCGAGCAGAATATGTTCCTGTTCGGCATGACGTCGGACGAGGTCGAAGCGCTCTGGCGCCGCGGCTACAACCCGTATGAATTCCTTTCTCCGGAGCTCGACCGTGTGCTGCAGATGCTCACCTCCGGTGTGCTGGGCCAGCGGTTCGACGATATCTACGCGTCGCTGCTCACGAACCGCTTTGGTACAGCTGACGGCTTTATGACCATTGCCGACTTCGACAGCTATGCAAATGCGCAGGCGCTCGCCAGCAGGACGTATCTCGACAAGCGCGCGTTCACCAACATGCAGCTGGTCAACATCGCCAAGGCGGGCATCTTCTCGTCTGACCGCGCGGTGCGTGAGTACAGCGAAAAAATCTGGAACTTATAAGGAACACAGAATGCGTATATTATTCGACAGCCGGCTTTCACAGTTCAAATCGCCATTCGGTACGCTGCAGCCGGGACAGAGCTGCCGGCTTCAGATGCAGATTCCGGTCAGTTGTCTGACGGTCAGGGCTGAGCTGGTTCTGCTGCAGGAGGATGGAACGCCGCTGCGTCGCGAGGCAATGGAAAAGTGCGGCCAGACCCAGCTCTATGAGACGTGGCGCTGCACCTTCTGCCTGCAAGACCCGGCGCTCTACTTCTACTATTTCCATATCACCACACAAAATGAGTCCTTCCGCCTGTATAAGCAGGGCTGCGACACCAATATGGAGTCGGGCGACTGGTGGCAGGTGAGTGTGGTCGGTACCAAATACCCTGTGCCGGAATGGGCGCGCGGCGCTGTCATGTATCAGATCTTTCCCGACCGCTTTGCTGCCAGCGGCAAGTGCGACTGCACCGGCAAGCTGCAGCCGTATTGGGTGCATGAGGATACCGGCGATGTGCCGGTGTATCTGCCGAACGAGAAGGGCGAGGTGCTGAACAACGATTTCTACGGCGGCAATCTGAACGGTATCCGCGAAAAACTGCCGTATCTGCATGAACTTGGCGTGCAGATCCTGTATCTCAACCCCATCTTCATGGCCTTTTCCACACACCGCTACGACACGTATGATTATAAGCGCATCGACCCAATGCTGGGCACAGAGGAGGATTTTACTGCGCTGTGCAATGACGCGCACACGCTGGGGATGCGCGTGATTCTCGATGGCGTGTTCTCGCACGTGGGCGACCGCAGCGAATATTTCCAGCAGGCTGTCCATGACCCCGACTCGCCATACCGCAAATGGTTCGATTTCAAGCACTATCCCGACGTGTATACCAGCTGGTGGGGCATCACCACACTGCCTTGCATCAACAAACTGGAAGAAAGTTATGTAAACTATATTATTGAAGACGAGGACAGCGTTGTGGCCAAATGGCTGCGTCTCGGCGCTGACGGCTACCGGCTGGACGTGGTTGACGAGCTGCCTGACGCGTTTGTTGCCAGACTGCGCAGACGTATCCGCGAGATCAAACCCGATGCGCTGCTTGTCGGAGAGGTCTGGGAGGACGCGTCCACCAAAATTGCCTACGGTAAGCGCAGGCGCTATTTTGTTGACCGCGAGCTGGACTCTGTCATGAACTACCCTTGGCAGAAGGCAGTCTTACGTTACGCCAGAGGCGAGGACGACGGCCGGGAGCTCGGCGAGCGCATCATGCAGCTGGCGGAGAACTATCCGCCGGATGTGCTCAGCTGCGTGATGAATTTACTTGGCACGCACGATACGCCACGCGCGCTGACGGCGCTTATCGACTCGTCCGACGCCGACCGTGCGGAGCTTGCCAAGCGGCAGATGTCCGATGAGCAGCGCGCAAGAGGCAAGCGGCTTTTACGTCTGGCGGCGTTTCTGGAGTTTACGCTGCCCGGCATGGCCTGCATCTACTACGGTGATGAGGCCGGGATGGACGGTTACCGCGATCCGTTTAACCGCAAATACTATCCCTGGGGCCACGAGGATGAAGCGCTGCAGCAGTTTTACCGCGAGCTGGCCGCACTCAAGCGTGACAATCCTGCGCTGCGCTGCGGCGATGTCACAGTGCTGGAATCGGGCGGCGGACGCATCATGTTTCTGCGCCGTTGCGAGAAGCAACAGCTTGTCGTTTGCAGCAACCAGTCCCACGAGCCGTGGAGCGTCCGTCACAGCGGTCAGGTGCTCTTTGGCGGCAATCTTTGCGAGTATATGCCAAAGACGGTCACGCTGGCACGAGGCGGCTACTGCGTCATGGAAAAATAAGAACTGCCCGAAAATCCTGTGCGGATTTTCGGGCAGTTTTTCTATGCCATTTTTTCCTTGATGTGGCTCAGACGGTCGAGCGCTTCATTGAGCGTCGTGTCGAGCTTTGCAAAGTGGACACGGACAATGTCGTTGACGCCTTTCTCATTGAAGAACGACGTGCCGGGCACGCAGGCCACACCGACCTTGCGCGCCATCTCCTCGCAGAATTCCACATCGCTCTGGCCCTTCTTGAGGTACGGGCCGATGTTGGCGAGGACGAAATACGCGCCCTGCGGGTCGGTGAACGGAATGCCGATGTTACGAAGGCCGTCGGTAAAGAGCTTCTTCATATGCGCGTAGTGCGCGCCGAATTCTTCATAATAGCTGTCCGGCATGTCAAGGCCGACAATGGCAGCCTCCATGAGAGGCGACGGCGCGCCGACGGTATTGAAGTCGTGGTACTGCTTGATGCGCTCCATAATGGGCTGCGGCGCGATCGCGTAGCCAAGACGCCAGCCGGTGACGGAGTAGGTCTTGCTGAGGCTAGAGCAGCTTACCGTGCGCTCCCACATGCCAGGCAGGCTGTTCATGTAGATGTGCTTGTGGCCGTCGTAGACGATGTGCTCATAGACCTCGTCCATGATGGCGTAGACGTCGTACTTGATGCAAAGATCGGCGATCAGCTTCAGTTCATCGTAGGTAAAAACCTTGCCGCTGGGGTTCGACGGGTTGCAGATGAGAATGGCCTTTGCGCCCTGACGGAACGCATCTTCCAGCACCTCGGGGTCAAAATTGAACTGCGGCGGCACCAACGGCACGAAAATCGGCTCACAATCAGCCATAATGGCCTGCGCGCGATAGTTTTCAAAGTACGGCGAGAACATGATGATCTTGTCACCGGGATTGGTCAGAGCGAAAATGGTATCGACCATAGCCTCGGTCGAGCCGATGGTGACGACAATCTCGGTATTGGGATCGAGTGTGCGGCCCATAAACCTGCCGCACTTGCGCGCGAGCGCCGCGCGGAAGTTGGGCGCGCCCATGGTGATGGGATACTGGTGCGGGCCTTCGTAGCTGACCTCGGCCAGGCGGTCGAGCATTGCCTTGGGAGGGTCAAAATCCGGGAAGCCCTGCGCCAGGTTGATTGCGCCGCAGTCAATGGAGATGCGCGTCATGCGGCGGATGACGGAATCGGTGAATAGTTTGTTTTTTCTGCTCATTTCCTGCATGGTAGATTCCTCGCTTTTCGAATTTGGCCGGATGCGGCCGGACAGGGAAGTCAATGAACGCCCAATTCCTCGCCTGAGACGGCAGTAAGTCCGCTGGTCGATAACGCTGCGGACAGCTTCTGCACGTCGGCGACGCGGAAAATCATATAGGCAAGGCCGTTTTTCTGGCCGAAGACGGAGTACATGTACTCGATGTCAATCTGCGCCTCGCTCAGCACGCGCAGCAGTTCGCTCAGCCCGCCCGGGCGGTCGGGTACGGCCACGGCGGTGACGGGCGTCATGGTGAGGATGAAGCCGTGCTCCAGAAGAACGGAGCTGGCCTTCTGCGCGTCGCTGACGATCAGACGCAGCACGCCGTAGTCAGATGTTTCCGCGATGTTCAGTGCGCGCAGGTCGACTTGATGCTCCGACAGGATGCCGGTGATCTCGGCCAGCTGACCGGCGCGGTTTTCCAGAAATACAGAGATCTGATGAATGGTCATGTGTACTTCCTCCTGTTAAATTTTCCGCTTGTCGATGACGCGAACAGCCTTGCCCTCACTCCGGGTGATGGACTTGGGCGCGACCAGGCGCACCTTGGCGTAGATGCCGAGCATCGCCTTGAGCGCCGCGACGAGGTTCTTCTCCATCTCGGTGATCTTGCCGAGGCTGTCCGAGAACGTCTCAGGCGTCATCTCGACCATGACCTCGAGCGTGTCAGAGTTGTTCACGCGGTCAACAATGATCTGGTAGTTGGCGGGGTAGCCCTGCTCCAGCAGCACCGTTTCGATCTGCGACGGGAACACGTTCACGCCCTTGACGATCAGCATGTCGTCGCTGCGGCCCATGGGCTTGCACATCTTGACAAACGTGCGCCCGCAGGAGCATTTTTTGCGCGTCAGCACGCAGATATCACGCGTGCGGTAGCGCAGCAGCGGGAAGGCCTCTTTTGTGATGGAGGTGAAGACCAGCTCGCCCTTTTCACCCTCGGGCAGGACTTCGCCTGTATCGGAGTCGATGATCTCGGCAATGAAGTGGTCTTCATTGATGTGCATGCCCGTCTGCTCGGAGCATTCAAACGCCACGCCCGGGCCGCTGGTTTCAGTTAGGCCATAGATGTCATATGCCTTGATGCCCAGCTTCTGTTCGATATCGCGGCGCATTTCCTCGCTCCATGCCTCTGCGCCGAAGATGCCGGCCTTGAGCTTGATCTGGTCGCGCAGGCCGCGCTCATGGATGGACTCGGCCAGATACGCCGCGTACGACGGCGTGCAGCAGAGGATCGTAGAGCCCAGGTCGACCATGAACTGCAGCTGCCGGTCGGTGTTGCCGGAGGACATCGGAAGCGTCAGGCATCCGACCTTGTGGCTGCCGCCGTTCAGGCCGGGACCGCCGGTAAACAGGCCATAACCATAGCTGACGTGGCAGACGTCATCCTTCGTGCCGCCGGCTGCAACAATGGCGCGCGCGCAGCAGTCTTCCCAGAGGTCGATGTCGTGCTGTGTGTAGAACGCGACCACGCGCCGGCCGGTGGTGCCGGAGGTGGACTGGATGCGTACGCAGTCGGAAAGCGGCTTTGCGAGCAGGCCATAGGGGTATGCCTCACGCAGGTCATCTTTGGTCAAAAAAGGCAGCTTGTGCAGATCGTCAACGCTCTTGATATCATCGGGCGTGAGGCCCTTGTCCTGCATTTTTTTGCGGTAGTAGGGGACATTGTCCCAGACGTTTTTCACCTGCTTCAACAGGCGTTCGTTCTGCCAGGCGAGGATCTGTTCGCGGCTGGCACATTCAATCTCAGGCTGAAAGTATCGCTCCATATCTGTCTCCTTGCGGTTTTATCGTTTTCTCAGGCATTGCAGCCAAGACGGAAGGCCTTCTTGTTGAGTTCGAGGAATTTCTCCGGCACGCTTTTTTCGATTGCGGCCATCCACTCCTCCTCGGTAAAATCAAAATACTTGGAAAGACGGCCCATAAGCACAAGGTTTACGGCCTTGGTCGAGCCCGCCGCCTTGGCCAGGCGCAGCGCGTCAAACGCGTCGACCTGTACGCCTGCGGCCTGCATCTTTTCCACGAGATTCTTGGGGTACGCGGCCGCGCCGGTGATGACGGGCATGGGATTCATCTGCTGCGTGTTCGTGACAACCCAGCCGTCGGGACGGACATACTGCGTCCAGCGCGCAGCCTCGAGCAGCTCAAACGAGACGATGAGGTCAGCCTCACCCTTGTCGATGATGGGGGAGTAGACCTTGTCGCCGTAGCGGACGTAGGTGACGACGCTGCCGCCGCGCTGGCTCATGCCATGAACCTCGCTGACCTTGACGTCATAGCCTCTGGCAAGCAGAACCCGGCCGAGGAGCTTACTGGCAAGCAAGGTTCCCTGTCCGCCCACGCCGACGATCATGATATTCTTGGTCCGCATACTCAGCCCTCCTTCCTTGCGCCCAGCGCGCCCTTTTTGCACAGCTGCGTGCACACGCCGCAGCCGACGCAGAGCGTGCTATCGATGTATGCCCTGCCTGCGGAAATGCTGATGGCCGGGCAACCGATCTTCATGCAGGCGGTGCAGCCGACGCACTTGGCCGTATCAGCCTCGATGGGCCCAGGGTGCTTGACGTACTTTAAAAGCGCGCACGGCCGGCGCGAGATGATGACCGACGGCTCGTCTACCGCAAGCTCCTCCTTCACCGCCGCGTCGCACGCGGCCAGATCGTACGGGTCGACTACGCGCACACGCCGGATGCCGATGGAGTGGCACAAGCTCTCAAGATCGATTTTCGTGCAGGGATCTCCCTTGAGGTTGAAGCCCGTCGTGGGGTTCTGCTGGTGGCCGGTCATACCGGTGATGGAGTTATCAAGGATGATAACGGTGGAATTGGACTCATTATAGGCGATGTTGATCAGGCCCGTCACGCCGGAGTGCATAAACGTCGAGTCGCCGATGACCGCAACCGTTCTGCCGGGGCCCTCGCCGCCGGAGGCCTTGTTGAAGCCGTGCAGGCCGGACACGGATGCGCCCATGCAGATGGTGGTGTCAATGGCCGCCAGCGGCGCGACAGCACCAAGCGTATAGCAGCCGATGTCGCCGAGCACCGTGAGCTTGTTTTTCTTCAGCGTATAGAAGAGGCCTCTGTGCGGGCAGCCCGCGCACATGACGGGCGGCCGCGCGGGAATGGGCTCCTTGACTGCAGGGCCGGCTGCAGGCGCATTGCCCAGCTTTTCAGCCACCAGATTCTGGCTCAGCTCGCCGGTATAGCCAAAGAGTGCTTTTCCTGTGACGTCAAGGCCGAGCTTGCGGCAGTGCGTCTCAATGATGTCGTCAAGTTCTTCAACCACGACAAGCTTTTCGACCGTCGCGGCGAAATCTCTGATTTTCTGAACGGGCAGCGGATGAATCATGCCGAACTTTAAAACGGGATATGTATCGCCCAGCGCCTCTTTCACGTACTGGTAGCTGGTGGACGAGGTGAGGATGCCGACAGAGTGGTCGCGGCCTTCTTCTGCGCGGTTCACATCCGCCGTCTCGGCCCATTCAGTGAGCCTGGCGAGGCGCTGCTCCACGACCGGGTGCCGGCGCTTGGCGTTGCCGGGCATCATGATATACTTTGCGCCGTCTTTTTCATACGGCTTCTGAGCAGGCTCCAGACGCTCGCATGTCTCAACAACGCTCTGCGAGTGCGCCACGCGGGTACACATTTTGAGAATCACTGGTGTGTCGAACTGCTCGGAAAGCGTATACGCGAGCTTTGCGAAGGCCAGTGATTCAGCCGAGTCGGCGGGCTCGAGCATCGGAAGTTTTGCGGACACGGCATAGTGGCGCGAATCCTGCTCGTTCTGCGAGCTGTGCATACCGGCGTCGTCCGCCAAGCCGATGACCATACCGGCGTTTACACCGGTATAGGAAATCGTAAACAGCGGGTCGGCCGCGACGTTCATGCCCACGTGCTTCATGCCGCAGAAGCTGCGCTTTCCGGCCAGCGATGCGCCGAAAGCTGCCTCCATGGCGACCTTCTCATTCGGAGCCCACTCGGCGTAGATCTCCGGGTATTTGGCTGCGCATTCGGTGATCTCGGTACTTGGCGTACCGGGGTAGCTGGAAACAAAGCTGCAGCCGGCCTCGTACAGGCCGCGCGCTGCGGCCTCGTTGCCGAGCATCAATGTTTTCATGGTGAATTCCTCCTGTCAGTTGTTCTATTCGCCGATGGAGTCTTTGACGCTGACGGTGACAGTCTTGTCGTAGCAGGCAAAGATGCGCTCGACCGACGCCTTTTCGGGCGCTTTCGTCAGCAGGCTCACCACCGGTACCAGCACCAGACCTGCCAGCATGCACATTGCGCCGCAGTTGATGGGCGACTGAATGAGAGCAGGGAAGCTGGAGCGGAAGAAGATATTGGCCAGCATCACAATGGTAGAGAACAGGAAGCTGACCCAGCAGGCGGCCTTCGTCGTCCGTTTCCAGTACAGGCCGTACAGGAACGGCGCGAGGAATGCACCCGCCAGCGCGCCCCAGCTCACGCCCATGAGCTGCGCGATGAAGGTGACGTTGGATTTGTACTGGATGAGCGCCAGCACGACCGAGATCAGGATAAACAATACGATGAGCGAGCGCATCCAGCGTACCTGCCGTTTTTCATCCATATCCTTTATTATATTACCCTTGATGAAGTCCAGCGTCAAGGTCGAACTGGACGCAAGCACCAGAGAAGACAGCGTGGACATGGACGCAGACAGCACCAGAATGACCACAATGGCAATGAGAATGGTGGGCAGACCGGAGAGCATCGTGGGAACGATGGAGTCATAGCCGTTTGCAGCGATATCGACCTGCGCGCTGAAGAGCCGGCCGAAGCCGCCGAGGAAGTAGCTGCCGCCCGCGACAATGACAGCAAAGACAGTGGAAATAATCATGCCCTTGTTGATGGCGGACTCGCTCTTGATGGCATAGAACTTCTGCACCATCTGCGGCAGGCCCCATGTGCCGAGGCTCGTCAGAATCACCACGCCAAGCAGGCCCACAGGGTCAGGCCCAAAGAAAGAGGCAAACACGCCGGGCGCAGCG
This sequence comes from Clostridiales bacterium, assembly GCA_004555655.1. Taxonomy (GTDB): domain Bacteria; phylum Bacillota; class Clostridia; order Oscillospirales; family Oscillospiraceae; genus CAG-170. Next base: position 40,998 of record SFHJ01000001.1, on the reverse strand, counting down.
CTGACCGATTCGTCCGAGACCTCTGCGAGGCTGTTGAGCGCCTGCAAAAATCCTCCCTGTCCGTGAAGCACTGCGGCTATGACGGCCACGATGCCGAAAATCATGATGATGCCCTGAATGAAGTCGTTGATGGCGGTAGCCATATAGCCGCCGGCGATGACGTACACGCCCGTGAGAACAGCCATCACGATGACGCACACGGAATAATCGATGTCGAACGCCATGCCGAACAGACGGCTCAGGCCGTTATAGAGGCTTGCGGTATAGGGGATGAGAAAGATAAAGATGATAGCCGACGCGCAGAGCTTTAATGCCTTGGAGTCGAAGCGTTTGCCGAAGAATTCCGGCATGGTGGCGCTGTCAAGGTGCTGCGTCATGATGCGCGTGCGCCGGCCAAGAACCGCCCACGCAAGCAGAGAGCCCAAAAACGCGTTGCCAAGACCCGCCCATGTGGCGGCGATGCCGTATTTCCAGCCGAACTGGCCGGCGTAGCCGACGAATACGACGGCAGAGAAGTAGCTCGTGCCGTAGGCGAAGGCCGTGAGCCAGGGACCGACGCTGCGCCCGCCGAGGACGAAGCCGTTGACGTTTGTGGCGTGACGGCGGCAGTAGAGGCCGATGAAGACCATGATGCCGAAGAAGATGACAAGCAAGGCAAGCTTGATGAAAAGATCCATACTGTTTCCTCCTGTTTTTCTTTTCTCTTGTTTCAGTTTGTGATCTGAGCCTCGACCAGACGGCCGTGGCAGTACTTTTCGCGCAGCGCGGGCTTTTCAATCTTGCCGGTCGGGTTGCGCGGCACCTTGTCAAAGATGATCTTTCTCGGGCGCTTGTAGCGCGGCAGCTCTTTGCAGAAGCTGTTGATCTCTTCTTCCGTACAGGTCATATCCTCTTTGATCTCTATGATGGCAGCCGCAATCTCGCCGAGACGCGCGTCAGGCAGGCCGATCACGGCCACGTCCTTGATCTTGTCGAAGCGGCGCAGGAAGTCCTCAATCTGCACGGGGTAGAGGTTTTCGCCGCCGGAGATGACAACGTCCTTCTTGCGGTCGACCAGGTAGATAAAGCCGTCTTCGTCCATGCGGGCCATGTCGCCGGTATAGAGCCAGCCGTCTTTCAGGATCTCGTCCGTCGCAGCCTTATTTTTGTAGTAGCAGAGCATCACGCCGGGACCATTCACGATCAGCTCGCCGATCTCGCCCTGCGCGACCTCGCGGCCGGATTCGTCCACGATTTTGGCCTGCCACAAAAAACCTGCCTTGCCGATTGCGCCGACCTTGCGGATGTTCTCCACGCCGAGATGGACGCAGCCGGGGCCGATGGATTCGCTCAGGCCGTAGTTGGTGTCGTACTGGTGCTGCGGGAAGTATTTCATCCAGCGGTGAATCAGGCTGGGCGGCACGGGCTGCGCGCCAATGTGCATGAGCCGCCACTGATCCAGAAGGTAATTGTTCAGATCGACCCGCCCGGACTCGATTGCATCGAGCAGATCCTGCGCCCAGGGCACAAGCAGCCATACAATGGTACATTTTTCCTCGGTCACCGCGCGCAGAATCCACTCGGGCTTTACGCCGCGCAGTAAGACCGCCTTACTGCCGGAGAGAAGGCTTCCGAACCAGTGCATCTTTGCACCCGTGTGGTAGAGCGGCGGAATGCAGAGGAACACGTCCTGCCGGGTCTGGCCGTGGTGCGCCTGCTCAGTCCGGCACGAGCTGTACAGCGCGCGGTGATTATGTAAAATGGCCTTCGGGAAGCCCGTGGTGCCGGAGGAGAAGTAAATGGCCGCGTGATCGGTTTCATCCAGCGCGACGGGAGGCGCGCTCGATGAGCAGAAGCCCATGAGCCGCAGGCAGTCCTCAGTATATGCCGGACCGTCGCTGCCGACGAAGAACATGAACCGGACCTGCGGCAGATCCCCTGCGATCACGTCCATACGTCCTGTGAATTCCGGGCCGAACAGAAGCACCTCGACGTCTGCCAGCTCCAGACAATACTTGATCTCATCGCTGGAGTAGCGGAAATTGAGCGGCACCGCGATGCAGCCCGCCTTCAAGATGCCAAAATACAGTGGCAGCCACTCGAGGCAGTTCATCATCAGAATGCCAACCTTGGTGCCGCGGCCGACGCCGCGGCTGAGCAGAAGGTTTGCAAAACGGTTGGCGCGGCGGTCAAAATCACGCCAGCTCAGCTCACGGCGGTAGGGCGAGTTCGGCTGCGCCAGCTCAATGAGCTGTGCTTCGCGCCAGGTCGCAGCCCTGTCGCGCTCGTCCGAGGGGTTGATCTCCACCAGCGCCGTTTCGCTGCCATACAGGCGTGCATTTCGTTCCAGCAGTTCCGTAATAACCATACTGTTTCCTCCCATGTAGTGTGGCAGCAGGAAAAAACGCCCTCCGCGCATCGTGCGCAGAGGGCGGAATTGACCCGCGGTACCACCTCAGTTCGCCGCTATCGCGGCCTTTTGGAGCGATGCTCCGGCGCTGTATCGGGCGCACCCGGCGTGCCTACTGACAAAAGTGTGTTCAGCTTGCTGCTCAGAACGGTATTCAGACGCAGCGCTCCTGCCGCCTCGCACCATACGGCGGTTCTCTGAAGGATGCGGCTGCGACCTACTTGAGTTCGTCATCGCGTTTGATGTTGTTAATACTTTATCACTTTTAACAGTTGAAGTCAACAGGCGTTTTTCCTGTTTTCGACGTTTTTTACAGGAATTTGCGAATACAAGCTCCGGACCGCCCGCAGCGTCCGGAGCTTTGCCAGCGCCTATGACTTATCCCTGGGTTTGAAGACGACGGCTGCCAGAAAGCCGAACAGTACTGCCGCTGCGATGCCGCCGGCCGCGGCCTCGAACCCGCCCGTGAGCGCGCCGAGAATACCGTTTTCCTGCACGGCCTGCTTCACGCCCTTGGCGAGATTGTAGCCGAAGCCCGTGAGCGGGACAGTTGCGCCGGCGCCGCCCCAGTCGACCAGCTTTTCATATACGCCGCAGCCGCCCAGAATCACGCCCGCGATCACATACGCGACCAGAATCCGCGCAGGGGTGAGCTTCGTTTTGTCGATTAAAATCTGGCCAATGACGCACAGAGCGCCGCCGAGCACGAAGGCTTTCAGATATTCCATATAATCCATACGTTACCTCTTTTCTGCACTGATGGATACTGCGTGGCAGATCGACGGGATGGACTCCCCCTGCCATGTGGAAATGGGAGACAGCAGCGCGCCCGTGGCGCAGAATAAAAGATTTTTGAGCTTTCCCGCACGCATCTGGGAAAGCAGATATCCGCACAGCACCGAAGCGCCGCAGCCGCAGCCCGAGCCGCCTGCGTGCACATCCTGCCGTTCAAGGTCAAAAATCATCGTGCCGCAGTCGTTGTACACGCCGCTGATGGATACGCCGTCCCGGCGGAACAGGTCGATCAGAATTTCCTTGCCAAGCGCGCCCAGGTCGCCCGTCACGATCATGTCGTAGTCATTCGGCGCGCGGCCCAGATCGTCAAAGTGCGCGCGCAAAGTGGAGTAGGCGGCCGGGGCCATGGCTGCGCCCATGTTGTTTGCGTCCTTGATGCCAAGATCCTCAATCCTGCCTGCTGTGGCGGCATTTACATACGGGCCGTGCGCCGCTGTTCCCACGATGCAGCAGCCTGCGCCCGTGACCGTCCACTGCGCGGTCGGCGTGCGCTGTCCGCCGTAGCCCAGCGGAAAGCGGTACTGCCGCTCGGCAGAGGCAAAGTGCGATGAGGTCAGGGCTGCCGCTTTTTTGCAGTAGCCAGCGTTGACTGCAGCGGAGGCCAGAAGAAGCGACTCCGCCATGGTCGAGCACGCGCCGTAGAGCCCCAGAAAGGGGATACCGGTGGAGCGGATGGCAAAAGCCGAGCCGATGCACTGGTTTAAAAGGTCTCCTGCGAACAAAAGCTCAATATCCTTATAGTCGCAGCCCGCCTTGCGCTTGGCTGTGTCAATGGCCATTTCCTGCAGCTTACTCTCGGCTTTTTCCCACGATTTCTGGCCGAGCGTATTGTCCTGCCCGCAGTAATCAAAATAGTTTCGAAGCGGCCCCTCGGCCTCTTTTTTGCCTGCGATGGCGGCGGAGGCCAGAATGGACGGCTGGTTGTCAAAGATGACGCTCTGTTTACCCTTGTGTAACGCCTGCATAGAATTCCTCCCGTCTGCTTATGACGGTAGTATATGAAAAAAGCAAAAAAATAACCGTGGATGAAAACTCGTCCACGGTCAAGAGGAATGGAAAAAATGAAAAAGAAGTCGCACGGGTATTGTGTGCGGCTTCTCATCATTTCATACGTTTTCATTATTCTTTTTTTGTTCGGAAGGCTGTTTCTGCTCGTTGATCGCAGCGACGATGCAGCCGATTCCTGCGATCAAAGCGCCAAGAATCGCTCCTTCAAGAGGCTGATCGAGCGCAGCGCCCAGGAAAAAACCTGCGATTGCACTGGCAAGCATAATCAGAATCGAAAATCCGGCTGTCATATGCATGTCTCCTTTTATTGTGCGCGATAGACGATCCTGCCGTCTACGATGGTGATGTACGCCTCGCCGCCGATGGTGTGCAGCGGGTCGGCTGTCCAGATGACGATATCAGCGTCCTTGCCCGGCTCCAGGCTTCCCACACGGTCAGAAATGCCGAGCGCAGTCGCGGGATTGATGGTGATGGCGCGCCAGGCCTCCGCCATGTCAAGCCCGGCGCATGCAGCCAGGCCCGCGCACATCGGAAGATACTGCAGCGGAACCACCGGCGCGTCGGTGATGATGCTGACATTGAGCCCTGCTTTTGACAGAATGCCTGCCGTGGAGAAGCTCTTGGTCTGGATCTCAACCTTCGTCTTGCCGCCGAGAGACGGCCCGACAAAGGCGGGATAGTTCTCTTTGGCCAGTTCGCCGGCAATGATCGCGCCGCCGGTGCAGTGGTCGAGCGTGAGCTTGAGATCAAATTCTCTGGCGATGCGGATGGCGGTAAGGATATCGTCGGCGCGGTGTGCATGCGCCTTGAGCGGAATTTCCTTCTCCACGACGGGCAGCATCGCCTCCAGCTTCATATCGAATGCGGGATTTTTCCCTGCCAGCTTGTCGTCACGGTAGCGCAGCGTCTTGAAAAGCAGCTCGCGCAGAAGCCCTGCCGTGCCCATTCTCGTCATGGGGCTCTTTTTCATGTTCGCGCCGTAGCAGCGCTTGGGATTTTCGCCGAAGGCGCACTTCATGGCGGCGGGATTCTGCAGCACCATGTCATCCACGCGCTTGCCCGCGAGCTTTATGGTCACAAACGTACCGCCGACCACGTTCGCGCTGCCCGGACCGGTGCATGCGGTGGTCACGCCGCCGCGCAGTGCAAGGCCAAACGCCTCGTCCTGCGGGTTGATGGAGTCGATCGCGCGCAGCTGCGGTGTGAGCGGCTCGATGATCTCGTTATAATCCATGCCCTCCCAGCCGACGCCTTCGTTGTGCAGGCCAATATGGCAGTGCGCTTCGACGCAGCCCGGTGTGACGAGACGGCCTTCGGCGTCAATGACCTGGCAGCCTGCGGGCGCTTCAAGGGTTTGCGCGACCGCTGCGATTTTACCGCTGTCTGTTACAAGAATACTGCCGCACGCGATGGGTGCGGCGGAAATAGGATTGATGTTGGCATTTTTAATCAGAAGCATGGCGAGTCCTCCGGTTTCTTCGGTATTCCCTATTATACTGATAAAAACAGCAAAAATCAACGCCCTCCGGAGCAGCTCTCCGGAGGGCGTTATGCTCAGAGGACACGCCGTGCGCCGACGTAGCGGCTGGCGTAGAAGGGATTTGAAAGATCGGTGATCTTCACGCCGCCGTCGGCGGCATGGATAAACTGGTTGTCACCGATGTAGATACCGACGTGACTGGCCGCAGCGCTGGTGGAGTAGGTGTTGTTGAAAAACACCAGATCGCCAACCTTCAGCTCGGAGACAGGCGTGCCGTCGCCAAGCTGTTGTGCGGCCGTGCGGCTGAGTGAATAACCGAGCTGCGCAAACACATACTTGGTAAAGCCGGAGCAGTCAAAGCCCGTGGAAGGGGAGGTGCCGCCCCAGACGTAGGCGTAGCCCAGATAGCTCTTGGCAACAGAGACAAGCTGGTCGGCCACGGAGACAGTTTCGGCATATGTACCGCCGGAGTTGGCGATGGGCTTTTCCGTCAGCTCCAGAAGATCGCTGCGGATATAACCGGTCAGGCCGCTGTATTCGACCTTGTACCAGCCGCAGTTGAAGCCGATGATGTACGCTTTTTCGTCGTAGGCCAGCTGCGTCAGCGACGCAGAAGCAGCGTCCGGCTTCTCACGCAGATGCACCGACGACTCGATCACACGGCCGTAGCCCAGCTCGACGTTCTCACGATCCTTGAACGTGATGTAGTCCTTGGACATGTAGCCGATCTGCAGGTTGTAGTCGACCAGATAGAAATCACCGGACTCGCGGATGATGACGACATTGTCGCCATAGCCCGCGTTGGCCAGTATGTCGCTGTCGGTACTTGCCTGCGCGCGCAGGCGAAGGCCGCCGGCCTCCACAATACCGATGCCTGTTTTGAGTTCCACTGCCGCGGCGGGAACCGTCGCGCAGAAGATCGCAGCCGCGGCGGCAAACGCCGCAGCAGCTTTGCGTATTGTCTTTCTCATCATGAACCTCCGTGCCGGAAAACGCGCTTACTTTGCTGCCAGCGCCCGCTTCAGCCACACACAGCCAACATCCAAAGCCGTGTAGAAGCCGTCTTTTTCACTCTTCTTAACGATACGGTCGCGCGGTCTGACGTTCGGGTCGGTCAGCTGCAGTTCCACGGAAACTCTGCTCGCGATCTGGGTGTCCTTGACGGGCTTGGTCTCCAGAATCTGCAGCATGACGATATGCGAATCGGCCATCGAGCCGTAATAGATCAGGTTGTCTTTTCTCATCAGGGGAAAGCCCTTGTACATGAGAACGTCTTTTTCTTCAGCCATACGAACCTCCTGACTAAATGTAACCAAATCGTAACATATTGTCACTGGAATGTCAACCAAAAATCGCAATTTTGTGACAGTTTTCTGCTCCATGCAACGATATTGGCGCGGGAATCGGAAAATGCCGGGGGAGTTTGGATGTTTTTGGCACGGGTTCATGATAAGAGGTTTCACAACTATATAGTATAACACACAATGGCTGCTTTAGGCAAATCTGATTTCTCATTCCGGCGGATTTTGCAAAAAAAGAAGCGGCAGACCATAACCGGTCTGCCGCCCATGCGGTTTCTCACTCAAAAAGATAGTGCCGCACCAGCTCCTGCAGCAGCTCGTCGCGGTCGAGCTTGCAGATAAGGCTTCTGGCGTTGTTGTAATTGGTGATATAGGTCGGATCTTCAGAGAGCAGGTAACCGACGATCTGATTGATCGGATTGTACCCTTTTTCACTCAGCGCGCTGTAGACCGCGGTAAGAATTGCCTTCATTTCCTCGCCTGCATCATCAGAAACCATAAACTTAATCGTGTTGTCCTCCATAACGGTTACCTCCTTCGTTGTTCGTTTGGATTTCGTACCCCTATCATACTATACCGGATGACGCTTGTAAATGCCTCAAACTTTGCAATTATGTTACAAGATGTTGTGGTCAGATATTATGGAAACCACAAAACCGCCTCAAAAAACAGCTGCGGGCCAAATGGCCCGCAGCCGGTAGTATGAACTGATTTTGCCGCTTTACTCAGCGCAGCACAACATCCAGCTCTTTCCTGAGCGCGTCCAGAACGGCATTGAGCACGCCCGTGGAGTCGTCGTCGGTGAGGGTGCGGTCGTCTGCGCGCAGCTCCAGCGAAAATGCGGCGCTCTTCTTGCCCTCGGCGATGCCGGGACCGCGGTAAATATCAAACAGCCGGATCGAGCGCAGCAGCGGACCTGCCGCTTTTGTGATGCACGCTTCCAGAGCGCCCACGGTGACGGCTTCGTCGCACACCAGCGCCAAGTCACGGGAAACGGCAGGGAAGCGCGGCAGCGAGTGGAACACGCGCTCTTCCGCAAGCTCCGACATGAGTCCCGTGAAGTCGAGCTCCGCCACATAGACTTCGCCCGAGATGCCGTAGTTCTGCGCGACCAGCGGATGGATCTGGCCCATCACGCCAAGCACCCTGCCGCCGATGACGATATCTGCGCAGCGGCCGGGGTGGTAGCTGGGATTGGCGGTGTTGGCAACAAACGTGGCAGGCTTGGCGTTGATGAGAGACAGCACGGCTTCGACCTCGCCCTTCATGGTGAAGAACGTCTCATTTTCGCCATAGGTGCCGAAGATCAGGCGCTTGGGCTCGTCGGGAAGCGTCTGGCCGTCGACCGGAAGATAGATCTTGCCCAGCTCATAGAGCTTGACACCCTTGTTTTTGTACGAGTAGTTGCGCGAGAGAATATCCAGCATGCTCGGCAGGATGACCGTGCGCATGATGGATGTGTCCTCGCCAAGCGGATTTACGAGCTTCACGGTTCTGCGAAGCGGGCTGTCAGCAGGAATGCGGACAAGGTCAAACGAGGCAGGGGAGACGAACGAGTACGTGATGATCTCGCTGTAGCCCATGCTTCTGGCTGCCGCGCCGGCCGCGTTTTCCAGCAGCTGCCCGGCGGAGTAACCGCCCATTGTCGTGGTGCCGCGCATAAGCGTGGTGTCAATTTTATTGTAGCCGTAGAAACGGGCGACTTCCTCGGCGATATCGGCCATGCAGCGAAGGTCGGGCCGCCACGAGGGGACGTGGATGACGCCGTCTTCCACCGGGACCTCTTCACGCCGCAGGAACTCTACCATATCAGCCTCGGGAATGTCGGTGCCCAGCAGCGCATTGATTCGGTCCGGCTCAAGCGGCATCGAATAGGGCTCGGGGACGTAATTGATGATGTCGATCATGCCGTCCATGACCTCGCCCGCGCCCAACAGCTCGACCAGCTCACACGCGCGGTTGACGGCGGGGACGGTCAGCATGGGGTCGATGTCCTTCTCAAACTTGGCGGACGCGTCGGTGCGCATGCCGAGTGCAAGCGCCGTCTTGCGGATGGAGCTGCCGTTAAAGTTGGCGGACTCAAAGACCACGTCGACGGTGTCGGCCACGATCTCGCTGTTCTCGCCGCCCATGATGCCCGCAAGACCAACCGGGCGCGTCTCATCCGCGATGACGAGCATATCCGGCTGCAGCTCGCGCACCTGGCCGTCGAGCGTGGTGAGGGTCTTGTCCTCGCCCGCACGGCGGACGATGATCTTGCCGCCGGAGACATAGCGGTAGTCAAACGCGTGCATCGGCTGGCCGTATTCGACCATGACATAGTTGGTGATATCGACAATGTTGTTGATGGGGCGGATGCCGGCCGAGCGCAGCCGCTGGCGCAGCCACTTGGGCGACGGCGCGATTTTGACGTTTCTGACCATGCGCGCAGTGTAGCGCAGGCACAGATCGTCGGCGGGCACGTCGACGTCAAGAAGGTCACGGAGCTCGCCTTCCGCGCCGCCCTTGACAACAGGCTCATGATGGCGCATGGGGACATTGAATGCCGCGGCCGTCTCACGGGCAAGACCGATGAGAGAATAGCAGTCGGGGCGGTTGTTGGTGATCTCAAATTCGACGATTGCGTCGTCATTGCCGATCACAAGGTTGATATCCTGACCGACGGCACAGTCTTCATCGTTCAGAATCCAGATGCCGTTTTCATACGCGTCCGGCACGTCGTTCTGCGTCAGCCCCAGTTCCTTGAACGAGCAAAGCATGCCGCACGATTCCACGCCGCGCAGCTTGCCCGCAGTAATATGCACGCCGCCGGGCAGATATGAATCGTCCTGCGCCACGGGCACGAGGTCGCCCTCACTTACGTTCTGCGCGCCGGTGACGATCTGCACGGGCGCACCCTTGGCCACATCGACCATGCACACCCACATATGGTCGGAGTTTTCATGCCGCGTCATGGACAAAACCTTGCCAACGACAACATTTTTAATTTCCGCGTCCATCCGCTCGGTGGTCTCGACCTTCTGACCGGCGATGGTCATGGTCTCGGCGTACTCGCGGTCGGTGGCGGTAATATCAACAAATTCTCGAAGCCATTTTCTTGAAATATTCATGCCAAACCCTCCTTAGAACTGCGACAGGAAGCGGATGTCGTTTTCGAAGATCATGCGCATGTCGCTGATCTTGAACCGGCGCATGGCCATGCGCTCCAGGCCGATGCCGAACGCGAAGCCCGAGTAGACGTTGGGGTCGATGCCGCAGTTTTCCAGAACCACCGGATGCACCATGCCTGCGCCAAGCAGCTCGATCCAGCCTTCGCCCTTACAGGTGGGGCAGCCTGCGCCGCGGCACTTGAAGCACTGCACGTCGACCTCGCAGCTCGGCTCGGTAAACGGGAAGTGGTGCGGGCGGAAACGGATGACGGAATCGGGGCCGTACATGGCCTTAATCAGCGTCTCGAGCGTGCCCTTGAGATCAGCCATGGTGATACCCTTGTCGATGACCAGGCCTTCAATCTGGTGGAACATGGGCGAGTGCGTGGCGTCGACCTCGTCCTTGCGGTAGACGCGGCCCGGAGCCAGAACGCGGATGGGCGGCGTCTTGATCTGCTCCATGGCCCGGATCTGCATGGGGCTGGTCTGTGTGCGCAGCAGCACCGACTCATCGTCGGTGACGTAGAACGTGTCGCTGCGGTCGCGCGAGGGGTGATTGGCGGCAATGTTGAGGCGCGTGAAGTTATAGTCGGCCAGCTCGACCTCGGGCCCCTCGAGCACTTTGAAGCCCATGGAGATGAAGATGTCCTTGGCTTCGTCAAGCGCCTTGTTCATGGGATGACGGTGACCAAGCTGCACCGGCTCTCCGGGGATGGTCACGTCAATGGCCTCGGCCTTGAGCCGGGCTTCCAGCGCGCGGGCGCTGAGCGCGGCGCGGGTCGTCTCGATCTTTTCCTCGATGGCCGCGCGGACGTTGTTGGCGATCTGGCCCATGACGGGGCGCTCTTCTGCCGAGAGCTTGCCCATGGACTTCAGCACTGCCGTCAGCTCGCCCTTCTTGCCGAGAAAGCGGACACGCAGCGCGTCGAGCTCGGCGGCGTTGGTCACAGCGTCAAGCGCCTGCAGCGCTTCAAGCCGGATTGTTTCAAGCTGCTGTTTCATATATCTGGATACTCCTTTGCGTGAAATTACAGAAAAAGAAAAGCCCTTCGACCCACAAAGGGGACGAAAGACCATGCTTCCGCGGTACCACCCGCAATTCGCCAATCGGCGCGCTCACCCATAACGGCGGGAACCGGCAAGCCCTACTGCTGTTTCAGGCCGCAGCTCGCGAGCGAAAGCCCCTGTCTTCGGCAAAAGGCGGCTCACAGCATCCCGCCCTCTCTGTATCTGCCCGTGAAGCAGAGACAACTCGGTCATCGCTTTTTCAATATCGCACACATCATAGCATACCGGATTCAATTTGGCAACATTAAAAATTGACGTTGCAGGCAAATTGTTCTATAATGTACCCGCAAATCAAAAGGAGGCGGGGCGATGGCGAAGGTCAGCTATGTAGCACAGCGCACGAACGCACGGCTCGTGCGGATGGTGCTGCCGGTGAGAAAACGCGACACGCACAAAGGCGACTACGGAAAAGCGCTGCTGCTGTGCGGCTCGGTGGGGCTTACGGGCGCGGCGATGCTCGCGGCCAGGGCCGCGCTGCGTACCGGCGCAGGGCTGGTGTATCTCGGCGTGCCCGAAACAGTCTATCCCATCATTGCTTCGCGTGCAGGCAGCGAGACCGTGTTTCCGCTTCCCTGTGACGAGGCGGGCAGATTGTGCCTTGCCTCCTTTGATGAAATTGGCTGCCGTCTTGCGGGCACGGACGCGGTACTGTTCGGCCCCGGGCTTGGCCGGTCGGATGAGCTTACTGCGCTGACGCGGAAGCTGCTGCAGACCTGCCGCGTACCGCTCGTGCTTGACGCCGACGGCATAAATGCCGTGGCGGGGCATATAGATGTACTGCGTGAAAGCGCCTGTCCCGTCATCGTAACGCCGCACGACGGCGAGTTTGCCCGCATGGGCGGAAACCCCAGGGCAAACGACCGTGTGCGCGAGGCCATGCGCATGGCCGTGCGGACGCAGGCGGTGGTGCTCCTGAAGGGCTACCGCACGATTATCACCGACGGTAAAAACGTCTACCGCAATACGACCGGCAATCCCGGCATGGCGACCGGCGGCAGCGGCGATGTGCTCGCGGGCGTGATCGTATCGCTGCTGGCCCAGCACGTCATGCCGCTTGAGGCGGCCGCAGCGGCCGCGTGGCTGCACGGCTCGGCGGGTGACGTCTGCGCCGGACGGCTGGGCGAGTGTGGACTGCTTCCCGAGGATGTGATTGAGGCGCTTCCACGACTGTTAAAGTAAACGGGTGATGGTTTGCGCAAACGGCTCTTATTCCTTTTTCTCGCGATGTGCCTGCTGCTGAGCGCGTGCAGCAAGGCGCCCTCCAGAATGCAAGACGCGCTTGATTTCCGTGCGGCGTTACTCACGGCGGGCGGATGCAGCTTCACGGCAAACGTATCGGTCAATTACGGCGATGCAGCGGTCAAATTTACGCTTGCGTGCGAGTATGACCTGGAAGACGGCGCAAAGCTTTGCGTGAGCGCGCCGGACACCATCGCCGGCATTGAGGCGAGCGTGTCGGGCGAGGACGCCGCTATTACGTTTGAGGATACCCAGCTGGCGCTGGAAAATCTTGCCGGCGGCAATCTGGCGCCATTGGCCGCGCCTTTCATCGTGGGCAGGTGCTGGGCCCAAGGGTACATCGATGCCGCTGGAAAAGAGGACGCGTATCTGCGCGTAACGTATTTGGACGGCTACGGCGCGCAGGAGCTGACGGTGGACACGTGGTTTCTGGCCGAGTCCGGCTGGCCGGTACGAGCCGAGATCGCGTCAGGCGGCGAGACCCTTCTGAAGCTGGAACTGACAAACTTTACAATGGACTGAGGCGGTTATGAAAACTCTAATGCGAACCTGGGCGGATATCAGCCTGGACAATTTGGAACACAACTACAAGCAGCTGAGAAGCCGGCTTCCCTCCGGATGCCGGTTTCTCGGCGTGGTGAAGGCCGACGCCTATGGCCACGGTGCGGTGCCGGTCAGCCGCGCGCTGGAGAATTTCGGCGCGGAATATCTGGCGGTGGCGAATATTGAAGAGGCTGTACAGATCCGGCGCGGCAGCGTGCACCTGCCGGTCCTGATCCTCGGCCATACGCCCGCGGATTATGCAGAGAACATGGTATGTATGGACATCACGCAGGAGGTGCACTCGCTTTCCTACGCGCAGGAGCTGAACGAGGCACTTTCCGGCACAAATTGCATTTTGAACGTGCATGTGAAGCTGGATACCGGCATGACGCGGCTGGGCTTTATTGCGTATGAAAGCGCGCTGACGCTGCCGCAGATCGTGGAGCTCAGCCGCCTGCCGCACCTGCATATCGAGGGTGCGTTCACGCACTTCGCTGCGGCCGACAGTACGGCGGAACCGGACCGGGAGTTTACCCGCCTGCAGTACGCGCGCTTTACAGACATGCTTTCGCAGATGGAAGCCGCCGGAGTGAAGCCGGAGATCCGCCACTGCTGCAACTCGGGCGCGACAATCCTCTATCCCGAGTACGCCATGGACATGGTGCGTCCCGGCATTGCAATCTATGGTGCTCATCCGTCAGATGATACGCGGGCATTTCTGGAGCTGCGGCCGGTCATGTCACTTCATACCAGCATTGCGCAGATCAAAACCGTTCCCGCACAAACCGCCGTCAGCTATGGCAGAACGTTCTCAACGTCCGCTGAGCGAAAGCTCGCCGTGCTGCCGGTGGGATATGCCGACGGGCTGCCGCGCGCGCTGTCGGGGAAGGCTGCGTTCCGCCTGCACGGACGCGATGTGCCGGTTCTGGGCCGCATCTGCATGGATATGTGTATGGTGGACGTGACGGACGTGCCGGAACTGCGCGCAGGCGATACGCTGACGATCTTCGGATACGATGAAGACGGCGCGCTTGTGCCGTGCGAACGGCTGACGGATGCGATTGGCACCATCAGCTATGAGCTTTTTTGCCAGATCAGCAAGCGCGTCCCGCGTCTCTACCTGGAAGGCGGCAGGGTATCAGAGATCTTGCAGTATATTGATTAACGGCCGTTGCGTGCCGTTTCGACACCGGCTGCATAGAATGGTTTGGGAGCTTTGACGGATTGTATAAATTCCGCCGCTGCGTGGGAGAATAGATGTAGCTGCCGGGAATCCGGCATTTAAGTATTTTTCCGCGGGGTGTGAAGCGAATGGATACCAACGTAAAACGAGGCGATATTTTCTACGCCGATCTCAGTCCTGTTGTTGGTAGCGAGCAGGGCGGCACCCGCCCTGTTCTGATTGTACAAAACGATACCGGCAATAAGCATTCTCCTACGGTGATCGCCGCCGCGATCACGAGCCAGACGGGAAAGGCCCGGCTTCCGACGCATATTTCACTTTCGGGCCACGATGTCGGACTTACGAAAGATTCCGTCGTTCTGCTCGAACAGATCCGCACCATTGACAAGCGCCGTCTGCGCGAGCACATGGGCCACGTGGACGATGGGCTGATGAATCAGATCGATTCGGCCATTGCGGTCAGCTTTGGCCTGCAGGGAATCTGAAAAGACGGAATAAAAGGCCGCCTCCGGCATACGCTTTACCGGAGGCGGCTTTATGTATCGGTATGATGTATATTCCGGCGAACGTGCGGTGGGCTGCGCGGAGGTGGAGGAAGACGGGCTTTATTGGCGCGTACGTGTGCGCTGCGCGGTTATCGGCGGAGGCATTGCGCGCGCGGCGGCGGAAAATGTTGCCGGGAGGTGCACGCTCGGCGTGCTTATGCCGGAGAAAGAGGTGCTTACGCTCACGCGCAGAATCGCGCGCAGCAGGTTTAGCTTTTTTTCCGACACGTATCTGACGCTGGACGAAGCGCCGCACTGGACGGATTTTACAGCCGACGCCGCGGGCTGGAAGCTGCCCGGTGCGCGGGTGTGCCGCGATGGCAGCGGCTATGCGGTCTATGTCCCGGCGGAAACGGCGAAGCCCTTTGTCTGTATGCCGCTTTTCTGCTTTTTTGGGCTTGTCACGCGGCAGAATATGCCGTACTGGCTTATGCGGCTGGACGCCGCGCACCAGCCGGTGATGCCGCAGCTGCGGCAAACGATCTGACGCTCACCCATCCTGGATCTGAGCAGCGAGAACTTGCTCACTTCAAGGCCGAACTGGTCGAATATCCCGACTACTGCAATATCCGCAGGATCAAGCGAAAACTGAAGGGTCTGACGCCTGCTCAACACAGACGTCAGGCCCTTCAGGCCGCTTAATTCAAGCTTTTGAGGTTCACTTCACCATGCCTGTACCGGTTTTTCCTGTCAGATGATTCTTCTTGCGCCGATGTAACGCGTGTTGTAGTACGTCTCATCGAGCGAGTTGATACGAACGCCGGTTGTCGGGGTGGAGGCGTGGACAAAGTTGCCATTGCCGATATACATGCCGACGTGGTTGGCGTAATCGCCAGAGCCGAAGAAAACAAGGTCGCCCACCTGCAACTCGCTGCGCGAGACAGCAACGCCCTGGTCCATCTGGTCGTCCGCGACACGGTTCATGGAATAGCCGTACTGCGTCAGGCAGTAATACATAAGGCCCGAGCAGTCAAAGCCCGTGCTGGGGGACGAGCCGCCGTAGACATAAGGATACCCGACGAACGAGAGGGCAAAGTTTGCAATTTCAGCCGCCGTGCCGCTGCCCGCGGCTGTGGTGGGCGTATCATTGCCCGACGCTGCGTTGGACGACAGGTAGCGCCCGGAGACATAGGCCGTGTGGCCGTCGTACGAGATGCGGTACCAGCCGTTGCTGCATTCGCCCGTGACGGTGACAGACTCGCCGTAGCTGAGCGTGCCTACCTGCGTGCTGCTGGACGTCCACGAATCGCGCATATTGAGCGTGGAGGCCGTGACATACATGGTTTTGTTCACGTCGGATACCGTGACATTTTCATCTGAATACTCGTCAACTACCGTGGCGCTGAGCACGCGTTCGTAATAGTACTGCCGCAGGCTCTTGTAGCAGCGCATCAGCATCGCCATGCCCTCCTGCCGGGTGGTGGTGCCGTTCGGGTCGAGGATGTCGCCGTTGGCGGACGTGGTGCCCGTCACATAGCCATATTTGACGCAGATCTGCGCAGCCTCAACGGCCCAGTCCGCGACCTGGCTTTTGTCATAGAAGCCGGAAATGGACGAGCTGTCGGCTGTGGGTTTGAATGCGGCGGAGTAGCAGAAGTTTTCCACAATCTTGAAAAATTCCTGCCGCGTGAGGTAGTTGTCGGGGCGGAAGGTGCCGTCGGGATAGCCGCCCACGATGCCGAGCTCATATGCCTTCAGAATGAAGGTATCAGAGGTGTCAGAGAAGTAGTCGGTACGCTCGGGTTCGATGCTGTTGCCGGTGAATTTTTCGAATATGTACACGGCAAGCTCAGTCATCTCGCTGCGCGTGATGTTCTTTTTCAAATCGTACCCGGCGAACGACTCGGGGATGAGCCCCAGCTCGTTCATCTCATTGTACGACGGTTCAAACCAGCTGCTGTAGTTGACGCAGGTGACCTTGGCAAAGCAGGTGACCGCCATACCTGCTGCAATGCACACAGCCAGCAGCGCACACAGCACGCGTTTTGCAAATTTCATGTTGCAGATTCCTCCTTCAGTTCCAGTCCGATGGGGCAGTGGTCGGAGCCAAAGACCTCATGATAGATGGGCGTCGCGGCAATATGCGGCCGCAGACGGTCGGATACAAGAAAATAGTCGATACGCCAGCCTGCGTTGTTGGCCCGGGCGTTAAAGCGGTAGCTCCACCAGCTGTATGCGCCGGTAAGGTCCGGATTCTGATAGCGGAACGTATCGGTGAAGCCGGCGGCAAGCAGCTTTGTGAATTTTTCGCGTTCTTCATCGGAAAAACCGGCGTTTCCGCGGTTGGGGCCGGGATTCTTGAGATCAATCTCCTGATGCGCGACATTCAGGTCTCCGGCAGCGATCACGGGCTTGCCGGCGTCGAGCGTACACAGTCGCTCGCGGAACGCGTCGTCCCACTGCATCCGGTGCTCCAGACGCTTGAGACCGTCCTGTGCGTTTGGCGTGTAGCAGGTTACAAAATAAAACTTGTCAAATTCCAGCGTGATCATCCGGCCCTCGTGGTCAAGCTCGTCCACGCCCACGCCGTAGGTGACGCAGAGCGGCGCACGCTTTGTGAACACGGCAGTGCCCGAATAGCCCTTCTTTTCCGCCGAGCTCCAGTACTGATGGTAGCCGGGAAGCTCGAGCGAGAGCTGGCCGGGCTGCAGCTTGGTCTCCTGCAGGCAGAAGATGTCGGCGTCCGCCGCCTGGAAAAAGTCCTCAAAGCCCTTTTGCACGCATGCGCGCAGGCCGTTTACGTTCCATGATATCAGCTTCATTGTCGCACTCCTATGCGTTTTTTTGCGTCCTTGTGCCGGATTTTTCCCCATTATAGCAGATTATGACAACCACTGCAAGATGTTTTGTAATTTTTTCGTAACCAAATGTTGTAATGCTGCAAAATTTATGATATAACAGCAGCATGAAAATCAGAAGTATGATAGCAGTTCTTGCCTGCAAGTTCTGCCGGTTTGCCATCCGCCTGCTGGGCAGGGGCGGAACGGACTTCCCGGGGCGCGTTGCGCTGAAGCTCTGCCCAAATCTGCTGGGCCAGCTGGCAAAGAACGTAACGACCGTGATCGTTACGGGCACCAACGGCAAGACCACGACTTCCCGCATGATCGAGCAGTCGTGGCAGGACGCTGGAATTTCTTTCTTTGCCAACCGCTCCGGCGCGAATCTTTTAAGCGGCGTGACGGCTGAATTCGCCATGAACAGCACATTCACGGGAAAATGCCGCTATACACACGCGCTCATCGAGTCCGACGAGGCGGCGTTCAAGGCCATCAGCAAATTTGTGGACGCGAAAGCGGTCGTTGTGACGAACGTGTTCCGCGACCAGCTCGACCGCTACGGCGAGGTCACGCACACGCTGGAAAACATCAAGATCGGTATTGCAAACAGCCCCAACGCCACGCTTTGCCTGAACGCGGACGATTCGCTGTGCACGTCGATTGCCGGCGACGCGAAAAATCCCGTGATCTTCTACGGCATACAGACGCCAATCTACGCTGCGCGCGTGGATGAGCTGTCCGACGCGCCGTACTGTATCCACTGTAAGCATGCGTATGAATACGAGTATGTGACCTACGGGCATCTGGGCAAGTACCGCTGCCCGGCGTGCGGCTATGCCCGGCCTGAGCCGGAGGTCGCAGTCAGCGATGTTGTGATCTCCGACGGTGAGCACTCGGAGCTGATCTTCAGCGTCGGCGGCGTGCAGTATCCCGCCAGCGTCAATCTGCCCGGTGGATACAATATATATAACGCTTGCGCGTGCATGGCGGCGGGCAAGGCGATGGGCCTTGACCTGACGGTGACGGCGAAGTCGCTGTCGGGTTTCGCCTGCGGCTTCGGCCGGATGGAGAAGTTCCAGATCGGTGGAACGGACGTGCGCATGATCCTCATCAAAAACCCCGCCGGGTGCAATCAGGTTCTGAACTTCCTTACCCAGCGCAAAGAGCCGTTTGTCTTTGTTGCGTGCCTCAATGACCGCGCGCAGGACGGCAAGGACGTGAGCTGGATCTGGGACGTGGATTTTGAGCGGCTGGTGGAGATGGGCGACACGCTCAAGAGCATCTACGTCTCCGGTGTGCGCGCCGAGGACATGGCGCTGCGCTTTCAATATGCGGGCTTCCCGGTGGACAGACTCCACGTGGTGAAGGACTACGGCAAGCTGATGGAGCAGGCGACAAAGCAGAATGCGCCGGTTTTCGTCATGCCGACGTATACGGCGATGCTCGATCTGCGCAGCACAATCAGCAAGCGCTACGGCTATAAGCAATTCTGGGAATAAGAGGGGAGAAGCTATGGAACTGAACATCTGTCACCTCTACCCGGATATTCTGAACCTCTACGGCGACAGGGGCAATATTCTTTGCATGCAGCAGCGCCTGCGCTGGCGCGGCATCGACGTCGTGACCGGGGGCGTGTCGATCGGCGAGAAGCTGGACGCTTCCAAATATGACCTCATTTTTGTCGGCGGCGGTCAGGACTTTGAGCAGGAGGTTCTGCTCGAGGATCTCAATGGCGGCAAGACAGCGGAGCTCAAGGCAGCCATCGAGGACGGGACGCCGGTGCTGGCCATTTGCGGCGGCTACCAGATGCTGGGGCATTACTACGAGACCTGGGACGGGCAGAAATGTGCGTTCACCGGCGCGGTCGACCTGTATACAGTCGGCAGTAAACAGCGCATGATCGGGAACTACATGTTCACCTGCGACGAGCTGGCTCTGGCTGTCGTGGGCTTTGAAAACCACTCCGGCAAGACGTACCTCGGCTCCGGTGTGAAGCCGATGGGAAAAGTCCTCGCAGGATACGGCAACAACGGCGAGGACGGAAATGAGGGAGCACGCTACAAAAACGTGTTTGCCACCTACTCGCACGGCTGCCTGCTCCCTAAGAATCCAAAGCTCTGTGACCATATCCTTGCCACTGCGCTCACGCGCAAATACGGCGCGTGCGAGCTGCAGCCCTTGAACGATGCGCTGGAGGCAGCTGCGCATGACTATATGTGCGCGCGATTGAGCCAGAAGTAAATGAAGCTCAGACGCTACCAACCTGGCGACTGTGAACAGATTGCAGCGCTGTTCTGCGAAACGGTGCATATGGTGAACGCAAAGGACTATTCAAAGCTGCAGCTCGATTCCTGGGCAACCGGAACCGTTGATCTTGCCGCGTGGAATGCGTCGTTTCTGGCACATGTTACCGTTGTGGCAGAAGAGGACGGATGCATCGTGGGCTTTGGCGATATCGATGCGTCGGGCTATCTCGACCGGCTGTATGTGCACAAGGACCACCAGCGGCAGGGCGTCGCGCGCGCAATCTGCGACGCGCTGGAGGCGTCAGTTTCTGCGCAGACCATTACCACGCATGCGTCCATTACGGCAAGGCCGTTTTTTGAGCGCCGCGGCTACCGCGTCGTGAAAGAGCAGCAGGTCGTGAGAAACGGCGTCCGGCTTACGAATTTCATCATGGTAAAAACGCGCTGAAAGGCCGGCCTGTCAAAAGCGCAGAGCAAAACATCCCCGGCAAGCGTAATGCTTGCCGGGGATGATCGTACAAAGAAAAAAGACAAGCCGGTCGGCTTGTCTTTTCACTAGCGGTTTTCATCAGATTGCGCGCTCAACCTTGTTCGAACGCAGGCATCTCGTACAGACGTAGACATGGCGCGGAGTACCGTCAACAATCGCCTTGACGCGCTTGACGTTGGGCTTCCATGCTCTGTTCGCACGTCTATGGGAGTGGGAAACCTTGATGCCGAACGTAACGCCCTTGCCGCAGATATCGCATTTTGCCATCAGCTGCACCTCCTCGCCATTGGAAAATCTTTTCTCGGCGCCCGGAAAGCGCCGACAAATATAATAGCAGAAGTTTCTTCAAAATGCAAGCACATTTTGAAGGAAAAAGAAAAAAATTCTGCTATCTTGCGTCCGTGTGCTGCCCGGACACAATTTACAGGTTGCCAAACGCACCAAAAGAGGGTATAATCAAAAAACCGACTACAGTTTGAGGTGCAGCTTATGTCTAATACCTATTCGGTCGCTCTGGCGGAGCTTGTCTCGGAGTTTAATCTGGAATTTCTCCATAAATCGTCGGACTTTGAGAAGATCCGCGTCACGGTTGACGACATCAGCCGCCCGGGCCTTCATCTGGCCGGCTTTTTCGACCACTTTGAGCCCATGCGCGTCTACGTCTGCGGCACGGTGGAGACGGCGTATCTGCTGAAACTCTCCAGTGAGGAGCGGCGGATCATTTTTGAAAACTTCCTGTCGTATAAAATCCCGGCGCTGATCTTCGCCCGCGGCTTTGAGGCTATGCCTGAGTGTCTGGAAATGGCGGAAAAGCACGACGTGACAGTGCTCAGCAGTAAGGACACCACGTCGTCTCTCGTCTCCAGCCTGATAACGTACCTGAAATATGCGCTGGCTCCGCGCGTCACGCGCCACGGCGTCCTGGTCGAAATCTACGGCGAGGGAATTCTTATCAACGGCGACAGCGGCATCGGCAAGAGCGAAACGGCCATCGAGCTGGTCAAGCGCGGCCACCGTCTGATTGCGGACGACGCGGTCGAGATCAAAAAGGTGTCCTCGCGCGAGCTCAACGGCGCCGCGCCCGAGGTGCTGCGGCATTATATCGAGCTGCGCGGCATCGGCGTCATCAACGTAGCTAAGCTGTTCGGCATGGGCGCGGTCAAGGACAACACGAGCATCGACCTCATTATCAACATGGTGCCCTGGCGCGACGGAGAGGCGTATGACCGGCTGGGCATGGAGACGCACTATGAAGAGATTCTGGACGTCCAGGTGCCGTCCATCACCATCCCCATCACCCCGGGCCGGAACCTTGCCGTTATTTTTGAGGTCGCGGCCATGAACAACCGCCAGAAGCGCATGGGCTACAACGCGGCGGTCGAGTTCACCGAGCAGATGAGCCGCTTTTTCGAGTCCAAGGAAAAGTAAAAAAACGCCTCTGTATAGTATATACGGAGGCGTTTTCATTCTGTTGAGCAGGTGCAGCTGCGCCGGCCTATGCCTTTCACCCCAATGTTGATGCCTATGAATGAATTTCCGATTTCGAAAAAGGCAACCTGCAGGACAGACAGGAACCGCTCCGGTAAAGAGCGCAGAAATCGCCGGGATGGTCGGCAGGCACGCCAACATATGCAACAGCAGTGAAGACAGTCCTGCGCCGCCCACAGGGCGATTTTTTTGCATGCGCGCTTTTGCGTATTTTATTTTCCGGTGAGGTGTGGTATGATAAGAAAAACTATCCACCCGGAGGCGTTTATGCGTTTGACAGAGGAATTGATCGCAGCGCTGCAGCGAGAATGCCCGGAAGTTATCTTCCGCGCGCGTGAGCCGCTTGGCGCGCACACGTCGTTCAAAATCGGCGGTCCGGCAGCGCTGATGGCGTTCCCGCCGGCGGTTGACGCGCTGGCCGGACTTCTTCGCGCGGTGCATGCACTGGGACTGCAGAAGCGTGTTTTGGGCGCGGGTACGAACGTACTGGCCCCGGACGAGGGGCTTGACGAACTCGTCATCTGTACGAAAGACGCGCTCATGGGCCTGAAGGCCCTTGCAGGCGGCAGGGTCGAGGCCTTGGCAGGGCAGTCACTGGCCAGCGCGGCCGTCTTTGCGCGTGACCATGGGCTGTCGGGCCTGGAATTTGCGCACGGCATCCCCGGTACGGTGGGCGGCGGCGTTTACATGAACGCCGGCGCCTATGGCGGGGAAGTGAAGCAGGTTGTCGAATCCGTCACGGTGCTTATGATGGACGGTACACAGAAAATATTCACGGGCGCAGAGCACTTTTCCTATCGAAACAGCGTCTTTCAGAGCCTGGACTGCGTGATCGTCTCCGCCGTGTTCCGCCTTGTGCCCGGCGACCCGGAGCAGATCCGCGGAACCATGCAGGAGCTGATGCAAAGGCGCCGCGCCTCACAGCCGCTGGAGCTGCCGTCTGCGGGAAGCACCTTCAAGCGTCCGGTGGGCGGCTACGCTGCTGCGCTCATTGACGCGGCAGGGCTCAAGGGCTGCGGCGTTGGCGGCGCGCAGGTATCGCAGAAGCACGCCGGCTTCATCGTCAACACCGGCGGGGCAACGGCGCGTGACGTGCTGGACACCATCGCGCTTGTACAAAAAGAGGTATACACAACTTCCGGCATCCGGCTCGAGCCGGAGGTGCGCATCTGGTAGGAGAGAGATATGCAGTTTTTGATTGTTTCCGGCCTTTCCGGCGCGGGAAAAAGTAAGACGGCCTCCACGCTGGAGGATCTGGGCTTTTACTGTGTGGACAATATGCCGGCGGAGATGATCCCGCAGTTTGCCAGCATCTGCCTTGCGACCAAGGGCCGGTATGAGAAGGTGGCGCTCGTGACCGACGTGCGCGGCAGCCTCACCTTTGAAACGCTCTTTCAGTCGCTTGACGCGCTGGACGCGATGAAGATGCAGTACACGATTGTCTTTGTCGAGGCCAGCACCGACGTCATCATCAAGCGCTATAAGGAGACGCGCAGGCTCCACCCGCTTATGCGCGACGGCAGCGCGATTTTTGACGCCATCGAGCGTGAGCGAAAGCTCCTCGAGCCGATCCGCAACCGCGCAAACGCTATCATCGACACCTCAGCGCTCTCGACCGGCAAGCTGCGCGGCGAGCTGATCGACCTTGTTGCCGGCGGCATCCATGAGCGGGCAATGCGCGTGAGCGTGGTCTCGTTCGGCTATAAGTACGGCCTGCCGCTTGACGCCGATCTGGTGTTTGATGTGCGCTTTCTGCCGAATCCCTACTATATCCCGGAGCTCAAGCAGAAAAACGGGCTTGACGAGCCGGTCAAAAGCTTTGTCTTTCAGTACCAGCAGACGAAGGATTTTCTGGAGAAGACGGAAGATTTGCTGGCATTTTTGCTGCCGAACTACGTCGACGAGGGCAAGACGGATCTGGTCATCGCCGTCGGCTGTACGGGAGGCAAGCACCGCTCGGTCGCCGTGGCAAAGGAGCTGGCGGACTTCATCTCCCGGCGGGGCTACGCCACAGTGCTGGGCCACCGGGATATGTCGAGAAGGTGACGGCTATGGGAAAGAATGAGTATGAATCCATCCGGCTTTACCAGCCGGGAAGAAAACCGCCGCGCATCGTTGCCATCGGCGGCGGTCATGGACTCTCCGCCATGCTGCGCGGCCTGAAGCGCTACAGCAAAAACCTGACGGCGATTGTGACCGTTGCCGACGACGGCGGCGGATCTGGCATGCTGCGCGAAGACCTCGGCATGCTGCCGCCGGGCGACATCCGCAACTGCATCATGGCGCTTGCCAACACAGAACCCACGATGCAGCAGCTTCTGAACTACCGCTTTACCGAGGGCAGTCTCGCCGGTCAGAGCTTCGGCAACCTGTTTTTAGCGGCCATGAACGGCATCTCCGGCTCGTTTGACGAGGCCGTGCACCGCATGGGAGACGTTCTGGCCATCACGGGCAGGGTACTTCCGGTGACGAATCAGAACGTGCATCTGGAGGCTGAATTTGACAACGGTTCGCGCGTTCTGGGCGAGAGCAAGATCTTCTACGCGAAAAAGATCAACGACTGCCGCATCCGGCAGGTGCGGCTGGTGCCCGAGCATCCGACGGCGCTGCCGGACAGCCTGCAGGCCATTGCAGACGCGGATATGATTATTCTGGGCCCGGGAAGCCTGTATACCAGCATCATTCCAAATTTTCTCGTTGACGGCATATCAGAAGCGATTGCCGCGTCCAGGGCGCTGCGCGTGTATGTGATGAACATCATGACGCAGGACGGCGAGACTGACGGCTACACGGGCGAAGACCATGTGCGCGCGATCATTGAGCACGCGGGCGCGAACATCATTGACGTCTGCGTTGCAAATAACCGTGTCGTCAGCGACGAGGTGCTTGCGCCGTACCGTGTTGAGGGCGTGGAGCAGCTGCGGCTGGAAAGGGAGCGCATCGAGGCGATGGGCGTTGAGGTGCGGGAATTTCCCCTCTGTGAAGGCAGCCGCTACATCCGCCACAACCCGGACGAACTGGCGCGGGCGCTGCTGGGGGTGCTGCGGGAGTTCCGCGGATAGAGAGAAAGGAAGAACAAGATGTCGTTTTCGTCGAATGTCAAATCCGAGCTTTGCCGCGAGATGATGAGCCGCCGCTCCGGCGCGCTGGCCGAGGCATATGGTGTGCTGCTCTTTTGCAACACCTTTTCCGCCTCGCTCATCCGCATTATCACCGAGAGCCAGGATTTTGCCGCGCGGCTGCCGCGGCTTTTCAAAAAGGCGTTCGGCTTTGCGTTTGACCTCGAGCCTGAGCCGGAGGCGGCCGGGAAGCTGCAGTTCTGCATCACGGACACGGAAAAGATCCACAGAATTTTTTCCGCTTTCGGCGCGTCGGCCAAAAGCGACGTGACGCTGCATGTGAACTACGGCGTTCTGGAGGACGATGAGGACCGCATCGCGTTTCTGCGCGGGGCATTTCTGGCGGGTGGCTCGGTCACGGACCCGGCCAAGCGGTATCATCTGGAGCTGACGACCTCGCACTACAAGGTTAGCCGCGAGACGTATGCGCTTTTGATGGATGTGGGCTTTTCCCCCAAGGCGCTCACGCGCGGCGGCAGCAACATCATCTATTTCAAGCAGAGCGACTATATTGAAGATTTTCTCACCGCCATCGGCGCGCCGGTGTGTGCGATGGGCGTGATGGAGGCGAAGGTGGAAAAGGATCTCCGCAACGGTGTCAACCGCCGCGTCAACTGCGAAACGGCAAATCTGACCAAGGTGGTCGACGCGTCGATGGAGCAGATTTCCGCCATCAGGCGGTTGGAGGAGGCAGGAAAGCTGGACGAGCTTCCCGTCAAACTGCGCCAGACGGCCGGATTGCGCATGGAAAACCCGGAGGCGACGCTCACGGAGCTGGCCGAAATGCTTGACCCGCCGGTCAGCAAATCTGCGCTCAACCACCGCATGCGCAAGCTCATTGAGCTTGCAAACGAGCTGTAAAGGAGGCACGCTATGGGTTTCGTCCATTTACATGTTCATACCGAGTACAGCCTGCTTGACGGCGCGTGCCGCATCGGCGGCATGATGGACCGCGTCAAGGAGCTGGGCCAGACGGCGGTGGCCATCACTGACCACGGCGTCATGTACGGCGTGATCGACTTTTACAAGGCAGCAAAGGCGGCAGGCATCAAGCCCATCATCGGCTGCGAGGTCTATGTCGCGCCGCGCACGCGTTTTGACAAGGTGCATGCGATCGACCGCGAGGCGTACCATCTGGTGCTGCTGTGCGAGAATGAGACTGGTTACCGCAATTTAAGCTATATGGTCTCGCGCGGCTTTTTAGACGGCTTTTACAACCGCCCACGTGTGGATATGGATTTGCTGCGGGAGCACTCTGAGGGGCTGATCGCGCTGTCGGCGTGTCTGGCCGGGCGCGTGCCGCAGGCGCTCGTGCACGAAGATTATGAAGGCGCGAAAAAGGCCGCACTGGAGTACGCGGAGATTTTCGGGCCGGAGCATTTTTATCTGGAGCTGCAGGACCACAGGCTTCCGGAGCAGCAGGCCGTGAACCAGAGCATTCTGCGCCTTGCGCGCGAGACCGGTCTGCCGCTCGTCGTGACAAACGACGCGCACTATCTGCGCCGCGAGGACGCAAAAATGCAGGATGTTCTCATGTGCATCCAGATGGGCAAGACCGTGGACGATACGAACCGGCTGAAATTTGAGACGGACGAGTTCTACTTAAAATCCGAAGACGAGCTGCGCGCGCTGTTTCCAAACTGCCCCGAGGCATTTGAAAACACAGTGAAAATTGCGGAGCGCTGCAATATGGAGTTCACCTTCGGCAAATACCACCTGCCGGAATTCAAGCTGCCTGAGGGCTATGACTCGCTCAGCTATTTAAAAGAGCTCTGTGACAAGGGCTTTGCCGAACGCTATGGCGGTGAACACCCCGACTACCGCAATCAGCTGGAATACGAGATCGCGATGATCGAGAAGATGGGCTTTACCGATTATTTTCTCATCGTCTCCGACTTCGTGCGCTTTGCAAAGAGCGCAGGCATCCCCGTAGGCCCCGGTCGTGGCAGCGCGGCCGGCTCCATGGTGGCGTATACGCTCTACATCACCGACATCGACCCCATGCAGTACGGGCTGTATTTTGAGCGTTTTTTGAACCCCGAGCGCGTGTCGATGCCAGATATTGATATGGATTTCGGAGACACGCGCCGCGGCGAGGTCGTGGATTACGTCCGCAGGAAATACGGAGAGGACCATGTGGCGCAGATTGTGACGTTCGGCACCATGGCCGCGCGCGGCGCGATCCGCGATGTGGGCCGTGCGCTGAACTTTACGTATGCAGAGACCGATGTGGTTGCAAAGCTCGTGCCCACGACACCTCACATCACGCTCGACGAGGCGCTGCGTGTCTCGCCGCAGCTCAAGCAGATGTATGACTCTGACGAGCGCGTAAAGACGCTCATCGACACGGCGCGGGCCATTGAGGGCATGCCACGCAATACGTCCACGCATGCAGCCGGTGTGGTTATTACGCGCCTTCCCGTATTCAACTATGTTCCGCTGGCGACGAATGACGATACCATTGTGACCGAGTATACCATGACCACGCTGGAGGAGCTGGGACTTTTAAAGATGGACTTCCTCGGCCTGCGCAATATCACGGTCATCGACGACGCCATCCAGCAGATCCGTGTGCGCGAGCCTGATTTTTCCATGGCGCGCGTGACTGACAACGACCCCAGGGTCATGCAGATGCTCACGCAGGGCAGAACGTCCGGCGTGTTCCAGATGGAGTCTGCCGGTATGACGAGCGTTTGCGTGGGCTTGAAGCCGCAGTCGATTGAAGATCTCTCCATCATCGTCGCGGCCTACCGGCCCGGCCCGATGGACTCTATCCCGCGGCTCATTGCCTGCAAGCATGACCCTTCGCTTGTCAAGTACAAGCATCCGATGCTAAAGCCCATTTTGTCTGTTACCTACGGCTGTATCTTGTATCAGGAGCAGGTCATTGAGATCTTCCGCAAGCTGGGCGGGTATTCCCTCGGGCAGGCAGACATGGTGCGCAGGGCCATGTCCAAGAAGAAGGTCAAAGACATTGAAAAAGAGCGCGGCGCGTTCATTCACGGCGATCCCGCACGCAATATCTGCGGCTGCGAGGCCAACGGCATCCCTGTCAGCGTAGCCGAGAGCATCTACGACGAAATGTATGACTTCGCCAACTATGCCTTCAACAAGGCGCATTCGGTCTGCTACGCTGTCATCGCCTACCAGACGGCGTGGTTCAAGTATTACTATCCCAGGGAGTATATGGCGGCGCTCATGACCTCGGTACTCGATTCGTCGGGCAAGATCTCCGAGTATATCGCCGAGTGCAAGGCGATGGATATTGCCGTACTGCCGCCGGATATCAACGAATCGAACGACCATTTTACTGTCACGCCCGCCGGCATCCGCTTCGGTCTGGCGGCGATCAAGAACATTGGCCGCGGCTTTATCCAGAAGGTCATGGCCGAGCGGGAGCAATCGGGCCGGTTTACCGGGCTCGAGGACTTCTGCAGGCGCTTGTACGGCACCGACCTCAACAAGCGCGCAATGGAAAACCTCATCAAGTGCGGCGCTTGTGACTGCTTTGGCCTCAAGCGCTCGCAGATGCTGCAGATCTATGAAACGGTCATGGACTCGGTGGCAAACAGCAGGCGCAACAATGTCGACGGGCAGATGGGTCTGTTTGACATGGGACAACAGGCCGAGGAAACGAGCGTCCCGGCCGTGCATGTGCCCCAGCTGCCGGAGCTGAGCGCCGCAGAGCGCATGCGCATGGAGAAGGAGACGACGGGGCTGTATCTGTCGGGGCATCCCATGGACGACTACCGCGAAAAGCTGCGCGGAACAAATGTCGCGCCAATCTTCGCCATTATGGACAGCTTCGCCAACCACACTGAGCAGTACCATGACGAACAGGTCGTGTCCGTGGCCGGTATCGTGCAGAACGTCAAGATGAAGACCACGCGCAACCAGTCTATGATGTCCTACGTCACGCTCGAAGACGACACGGCGGCCATTGAGCTGCTCGCGTTTTCCAACGTGCTTGAGCAGTACGGCACGCTTTTGCATGAGGGCTCCGCCGTTGTGGTGCAGGGCAGGATTTCCGTGCGTGATGACAAGGACCCGCAGATGGTGATAAACCGCGTGCGCGCCATTGACGATGCGCCGCCTGCTGATGAGGCACCTGCCGCCCGGCGCAACCAGACGCTCTACCTCAAGCTGCCGTCGGCTGAGAACGTCAAGACAAGAAAAGCGCTTGCGGTACTCACCATGTTCCCCGGAAAAACGCGCGTCGTTTTGTACTATGCCGATACCGGCGTGCGCTGCGCGGGCTCGTGTGCGGTTGCAGATGTGATGCTGCAGGAGCTGCGCACGATTCTGGGCGAAAAACAGGTCGTCGTACAATGAATTTTCTTTACAATTCAGCTACACATCTGTAACAAAATATGATACAATACTACCACGTGCGGGATCTTCGCTCTGCGGAAGGTCCAAAGGGGGCGGAGGCGTGAAAAGAAAGTGCATCGCAGCGGCGTTCATGGCGCTGGGGCTGTTTATGCTGTCTGGCTGTTTCGTGAAAACAGTCGACGAGATGTACGCGCTTCCGCAGCATTCGGACGAGTATTATAACCTGCAGCAGGCAATCGATGCGGTGATGACGGGCGGGGCGTCCTACTGCGCGCCGGTCTCCGGCGTGAACCAGCAGTCGGTGCAGCTGGCCGACCTCGATGGAGACGGCGAGGATGAGGCCGTCGTATTTTTGAAGCGCGACACGCAAAAGCCGCTCAGTGCCTACATCTTCGACAAGGTGGGCGAGGAATACCAGAACATTGCCGTCATCGAGGGCAGCGGCACTGCATTTGAAAGCGCCGATTATGTTGAGCTTGACGACAAGCCGGGCGCCGAGATCATCATCGGCAGGCGCCTGAGCGACCAGGTGCTGCAGGCCATGAGCGCGTATACGCTTGTCGACGGGCGCATTGTGGAGCTGATGTCCGCCAACTATACCGAGTATACCGTGGCCGACCTTGACAACGACGGACGCCGGGATATTTTCCTGCTCCGCTTTGACGGTGAGACACAAAAGGGTGTGGCCGAGCTCTACCGCTACACGGGCGACCAGCTCGAGCGTGAGCCGGAGGCCGGTATGTCCGACGGCGCGGGCGCAGTCAAACGCATCATCTCGGGCTACATGGCGCACGATGTTCCGGCGGTGTTTGTCGCGAGTGAATATGGCAGCGACAGCATCATCACCGACGTTTTCGCTTTCCGCGGCGGCACGTTCCAGAATATCACCTCGTCAGGCGGCGGGACAAGCGTGCAGACCGTGCGCAGTTATTTCGTCTACGCCAACGACATCGATTCCGACGGGCTCATTGAGCTTCCGGAGCTTGTTGAGCTGCCGCGTATTGATGATTCTACGGGCGCGTATTCCATCATCCGTTGGTATAACCTCGGCATGAAGGGGGAAAAGCGCGTCAAGCTTACGACGTATCACAGCTTTTCCAGCGGCTGGTATCTCACGATCCCGGTCGCGTGGAACGAGCAGATCGCCATCTCGCGCAGCGAGGAGGTCTCCGGTGTGCGCGGGCTGGTATTTTCCGAGTGGGACGCGAAAACGCGCAACGCTGTTCCGATTGTCACCATCTACGCCTTTTCCGGCGAGGACCGCAATGCCGCCGCGCAGCAGGACGGGCGGTTTATCCTGTCGGAGAAGGGCGACGTGACCTATGCGGCCGAGCTTGGCCAAAGCAGCTGGGCTGCGGCGCTTGACGAGCAGACGCTCAAGCAGATGTTCAACTATATCCGGATCGACTGGAATTCCGGCGAGACATAGAAGGAGAGAGGTTCATGAAAAAGGTTTTGATTCTTGAGGATGAGGTCAGTATCCGCAGTTTTGTCGTCATCAATCTCAAGCGTGCCGGATACGAGGTGATCGAGGCCGGTACGGGCGGCGAAGCGCTGGAAAAGCTGAAAGCGAACCCCGACGTCGGCGTTGCGATTCTGGATATCATGCTACCGGATATTGACGGATTTGAGGTCTGCCGCAGTATCCGCGCCACGGACAAAAAGATCGGCATCATCATGCTCACTGCCAGAAGTCAGGAGATGGACAAGATCACTGGCCTGATGACGGGCGCAGACGACTATATGACGAAGCCGTTCAGCCCGGCAGAGCTCACCGCGCGCATCGACGCGCTCTTCCGCCGCATCGGCTCCGACGCCTCCGGCGACAGCGTCGAATTGCAGCAGGGGCCGTTCATTCTGAACACGCGCAACCGCACGCTCGACAAAGAAGGCAAGCGCATCAAGCTCACGCAGGTGGAGTATGCCATTATGAAGCTGTTCATCCAGAATCCCGGGCGGGCGCTTTCACGTGAGGATATTCTTACGACGGTCTGGGGCCGGGACTACGACGGCGAGCTCAAGATTGTGGACGTGAATATCCGCCGCCTTCGCATCAAGATTGAAGACGATACCGCCAATCCGACCTATATTACGACGGTCTGGGGCTTCGGCTACAAGTGGGGCGCCTGACAGTTCCAGGCCGTGCCGTCAAAGACGGTGCATGGCCGATTCTGCTGTGCTTTTTGCATGGCAAACTGCATCCCGGAAAGAGAGGTGAGGCGGCTTGCTGAAGCGGAAAAAACTGGCGGGGCTGGAAAAACGCTGGTTTTTGAACAATGTCAGCTATATGATCGCGTTGGCGGTCGTGTGCGTGGCCACCATCACGATCTCCATCTCCGTCTACTATTACTCCAACATCCGCTCAAGCCTGGAAAACAAGGCGAAAACGACCACGGATTTCTTCGGCAACTACATCAGTCAGAGCTACAACGAGTATTACCAGTCGTGCATCAAGTTTGCACAGACCTTTGAAGACAAAGACAATCTCGAACTGCAGTTCATCTCCACCAGCGGCAAGATCGTCGCTTCGTCCTATGGCCAGTGGGCTGGGCAGCCGCCGCAGACCGGCGATGTTGCTGATGCCATCGCCACGCAGGAAATTGCGCACTTTCAGGGCCGCGACCCGCAGACCGGCGAGCGGATTCTCGCCGTGTCCAGCCCCATGATCTATACCAACGGCGAGGTCATCGGCGTACTGCGGTATGTGACAAGTCTGAAGAATGCCGACCGGCAGGTGATGCTGACTGCGCTTGTCGCCGTGGGCGTGGGACTGGTGTTCATTGCGTTCATGCTCTTTACGAGCAGCTTTTTCATCCGCTCGATCCTCGAGCCTGTCTCGCAGATCACGGCTACTGCCAAACGCATCGCGGCCGGCTCCTACGGCGTGCTCATCCCTAAGCAGTATGATGATGAGATCGGAGAACTGGCCGACACCATCAACGACATGTCCGTCAAGATCAGCCAGTCGGAAAAGACGCAGTCCGAGTTCATTTCCTCTGTTTCGCACGAGCTGCGCACGCCGCTCACCGCCATTTCCGGCTGGGGCGAGACGCTTCTTTCAGACGATACGCTTTCCCAGCAGACGCGACGCGGCATGCTTATCATCCTGCGCGAGGCCAGACGACTTACCGGAATGGTCGAAGAGCTGCTGGAGTTTACGAGAATGCAGGACGGCCGGTTTACCCTGAGTGTCGAAAAAGCCGACATTCTGGCGGAGTTTGAAGATACGGTGTTCATGTACGGCAGCCGTCTCAGGCAGGAGGGCATCACACTGGAATACGAACCGTCTGACGGCGAGATTCCGGAAATTCCCTGCGACGTGGCGCGTATGCGGCAGGTGTTTTTGAACATTCTCGACAACGCGGCCAAGCACGGCGGCGACGGCAAGCGCATCGTCGCATCCATTTCCCATGAGCCGCCCAGCGTCGTCGTCCGCATCCGTGATTTTGGCCCCGGCATCCCGGAAGAAGAGCTGCCGCATGTGAAGATGAAGTTCTATAAGGGCAGCTCCAAGGCTCGCGGCAGCGGCATCGGCCTTGCCGTGTGCGAGGAGATCGTCAGCATGCATGGCGGCAGCCTGACGCTGGAAAACGCGGAAGGCGGCGGCACGCTCGTCACAATTTCCATCCCCGACGGGGAAGAATAGAGGATAACTATGGCAAACTGCAAAGAGTCTTCCTGTCAGGAAACGTTCAAGACCATGATCGGTGGACAGGCGCTGATCGAGGGCATTATGATGCAGGGACCGGAGAAGCGCGCGATCGTGGTGCGCGGCCCCGAGGGCATCGTAGACAAGGTCGAGCCGGTCAAAAAGCGCACGGGCTGGCTTGCGTGGCCGTTCATCCGCGGTGTGGTGAATTTTGGAAGCGCAATGGTCTGCGGCGTAAAAGCGCTCATGTATTCGGCTGATTTCTTTCCCGAGGAGCAGGGCGAGCCGTCGAAGCTCGATCTATGGCTGGAGAAGAAACTGGGCTCGGAAAAGATGCAGCAGGCGGTCATCTATATCGCCGTCGTGCTGGGCATCGCGCTGTCGGTGGGCCTTTTCTTCCTGCTGCCCACGCTCATTTCCGGCCTGTTTGATTCTCTTGTTCACAATGCGGTGCTCAGAAGCGTGGTCGAGGGTATCATCCGCATCGCGATCTTTTTGGGGTATATGATTCTGGTATCCAGAATGAAGGACATGCGCCGCGTGTTTTCGTATCACGGTGCCGAGCACAAGACCATCCGCTGCTATGAGGCCAGACTGCCGCTGAACGTGGAAAACGCCCGACAGATGACGCGGCTGCATCCGCGCTGCGGCACGAGCTTTCTGTTTGTCTTGATCGTGCTCTCAATTCTGATTACCGCCATATTCAGCGCGCTCGTGCCGATTTCGAACGTCCTTCTGCGTATGCTCACGCGTTTGGCGCTGCTGCCCGTGATTGTGGCGATCGCGTATGAGTTTAACCGCTTCGTCGGCCGGCACGACAACTGGCTGACGCGGATTCTCACCGCACCCGGCATGTGGTTCCAGAACTTTACGACGAACGAGCCCGACGACTCCATGCTTGAGGTCGCCATCGAGGCGCTCACGCTGGTGCTGCCCGAGCAGGAAGGCGCCGACAAATGGTGAAAAAATACGGCGAGCTGTATCTGGACGCGCGCAAGGCGCTGCGTAAAACAGAGGGCGGCAACGCCGCTGTCTGCGCGCGGGAGCTTTTGTCGCTCGCATCCGGCAAATCGGTCGCCGCGCTCCTGGCCGACCGCGAACTGTACGCCTCTGAAGCGATTGAAGCGCGGCTGAACGAGTATCTTGCGCGGATGCTGCGCGGCGAGCCGCTGGCGTATATCCTCGGCCGGTGGAGCTTTTACGGAATGGAGCTCATTGTCACGCCGGATGTGCTCATCCCGCGCGACGACACCATGGCCGTGACCGACCTTGCCATCGATACGCTCCGCACGCTCGAGCAGCCGGCACGCGTGCTCGATCTGTGCACGGGTTCGGGCTGCATCGGTCTTGCCATCGCGCACCATCTGGACAGGTGCAATGTGACGCTCTGCGACGTTTCACCCAAGGCGCTGGCCGTGGCGAAGCAGAATATTGCCGCATTGCGGCTCAAAAGCCGCGTGACCGCGTTTGAAGCCGACGTGACAAAGCCCGCGTCCAGATTTCTGGGGCAGTTTGATCTGATCGTCGCCAATCCGCCGTATGTGACGCGCGCGGAAATGCTGCAGCTGCAGCCGTCGGTGCGCGAGTTTGAGCCGCATCTGGCTCTGGACGGCGGTGCAGACGGGCTTGATTTTTACAGGGCCATTGTCGACAACTTCTCCTGCGCGCTCAAAAAGGGGGGATTTCTGTGCCTGGAATTTGGCTTCGGGCAGTATATGGCCGTGGGCATGCTGCTGGAATCGTCCGGATATACGGATATCCGTTTCCGGAAGGACGCGCGCGGCGTCATCCGCGCGGTTGTTGCGCAGAAATAAATCAATAAAACAAATGTTTGAATTTATAGAACATCTGTGATATACTGAAGATACAAAACTGATAAGGGAAAGGTATCTGACTATGGAAAAGAGAAAGAACACGCCAGAATCCGCAGCCAGCGACAAGAAAAAAGCGCTGGAAACGGCGCTGCAGCAGATCGAAAAGAACTTCGGCAAGGGCACCGTCATGCGTCTGGGCGACAAGCCGGAAATGGTTGTCGACGCCATCCCCACTGGTTCGTTGGCGCTTGATGCTGCACTTGGCATCGGCGGCGTGCCGCGCGGCAGAATCATCGAGATCTACGGTCCGGAGTCCTCCGGCAAAACCACGCTTGCGCTGCACATCGTCGCGCAGGCGCAAAAGCGCGGCGGCGAAGTTGCATTCGTCGACGCTGAGCACGCGCTCGATCCCGACTATGCTGCGCGCATCGGCGTGGATATCGACTCGATGCTCGTCTCGCAGCCGGATACCGGCGAGCAGGCGCTGGAAATCACCGACGCGCTGGTTCGCTCGGGTGCGCTGGATGTGGTGGTTGTTGACTCGGTCGCGGCGCTCACGCCTCGCGCGGAGATCGAGGGCGAAATGGGCGACACCCAACTGCGTCGTCATCTTCATCAACCAGCTGCGTATGAAGATCGGCGTCATGTACGGCAACCCCGAGACGACCACCGGCGGCAACGCGCTGAAGTTCTATGCGTCGGTGCGCATCGACATCCGCCGCATCGAGGCCATTAAAAACGGCACCGAGATTGTTGGCAACCGCACGCGCGCGAAGATCGTGAAGAATAAGGTCGCGCCTCCTTTCAAGGAAGCGATTTTTGATATCATGTACGGCGAGGGCATCTCCAAGTGGGGCGAGCTGGTCGATATGGCCGTGCAGCTCGATCTCATCCAGAAGAGCGGCAGCTGGTTCTCGATCGGTGACGAGCGCATCGGTCAGGGCCGTGACAATGCCAAGCAGTATCTCATCGACCATCCGGAGCTGGCCGCGCGCATCGAGCAGGACGTGCGCGACAACATGTGGAAGCTGCAGCCGAATCGCGCCAAATCGCCCATTGCACCCGCGGCCAAGCCTGTGAGCGTATCGGCTGACGACTTTAACGATGAAACTTGACCGGCTTGAGCCGCTTGCGCAGTCGGGGCGGGTGAAGCTCGTCTTTTCAGACGGCAGCGTGCTCAAGGCGCAGCCGTATCTGGTGGCGGATTTTGGCCTTTATACCGGGCTTGAGCTGGATGACGAGCGGATGCAGGCGCTATACGCCGCAGCGAAAAAGGCCTCGGCCAGGGAGCGTGCGGTGCGCATTGTGGCGGCCAGCGGCGTGTCGGAGAAGGAACTCAAAAAGCGACTCGTGCAGAAGGGCGAGGATGCGCTTGATGCGGCGCAGGCCGTTGACTGGCTCAAGGAGCTGAAGCTCGTCGACGACGCGAAGACGGCAGAACAGTTGGTTGCGAGCGCCGCTGCGAAGGGTTACGGCCGCGCGCGCATCCGCAATCTGCTGTATGAAAAGGGCATTCCGCGCGAATATTGGGACGAGGCGCTTGCGTGCGTACCGCCGATGGATGATGCGCTCGACCGTTTTCTCCGCCAGCGGCTGAAGGGCGGCGACCCGGATGAAAAGACGCTCAAAAAAACGGTCGACGCGCTGCTGCGCCGCGGCCATAGCTGGGGGGATATTCAGGCCGCCCTGCGCCGGTACCAGACCGGTCTTGAACTGGAAGAAGACGAATGGATGGAGGAAATGGAATGAGCCATACGGTTGGCATGATCTCGCTCGGCTGTGCGAAGAATCAGGTCAATGCCGAGCAGATGCTGTATCTGCTGCGGCAGGCGGGCTTTGAGATCCTGCCCGATCCCGATGGGGCGGAGCTGGTCATTATCAACACCTGCGGGTTTATCGACTCGGCCAAGAGCGAGGCCATCGACAATATTCTTGCGATGGGCGCTCTGAAGCAGGAAAGAAGAGTCGGAAAGATTTTGGTCACAGGCTGTCTTGCGCAGCGCTATCAGCAGGAGATTTTGGAGCAGATGCCAGAGGTCGACGGTATTCTTGGTACGGGGTCGTATTACGACATTGTAAACGCCGTCAATCAGCTGCTTTCCGGCCATGCATACCAGCGTTTCGACGACATCAACGCGCCGGTCGATGAGACCGGGCGCATTCTCACAACGCCGGAGTACTATGCATATCTTAAAATAGCCGAGGGATGCGATAACCACTGCGCCTACTGCGTGATTCCCTCGCTGCGCGGCAAATACCGCAGCCGGAAGATGGAGGATCTGCTTGCGGAGGCGCGCGCACTGGCGGCCGACGGTGTCAAAGAGCTGATCGTCGTCGCACAGGATACCAGCCGCTACGGCATCGACCTCTACGGCGAGCGAAGGCTGGCGGAGCTTTTGCGCGAGCTGTGCAGAATTGATGGCTTTGTCTGGATACGCGTGCACTACCTGTACCCGGATGAGATGTCCGACGAGCTCATTGCAGTGCTGGCGTCAGAGCCGAAGATTGTGAAATACCTTGATATTCCCATCCAGCACATCAATGATACGATTCTGCGCCGCATGAACCGCCGCGGCAACAGCGCGTATCTCAAGTCGCTGCTGACAAGGCTGCGCGGTGAGATTCCCGGTCTCGTGCTGCGCACGAGCCTCATTACGGGCCTGCCCGGCGAGGGCGAGGCGGAATTTGAGGAGCTGTGCCGGTTCCTGCGCGAATACAGGCTCGAGCGTGTGGGTGCGTTCGCATTCTCGCCGGAGGAGGGCACGCGCGCAGCGGAAATGGAGCATCCCGACAGCGAGGTGGCGCAGCAGCGCGCCGAGATTGTGGCGGAGCTGCAGTCGCGCATCATGGACGACTATAACGAGTCCAGACTCGGCGAGACGATGCAGGTGCTCTGTGAGGGCTATGACCCCGAGGAAGAAAGCTATTACGGCAGAACCTATGCCGATTCGCCCGATATCGACGGCAAGATCTGGTTCACCGCGAGCAAACATATCAAAACCGGCAGCTTTGTCGACGTGCGCGTCATCGACACCTACGACGGTGAGCTGGTGGGAATTCTGGAGGAAGATACCAATGACGACTGCGAGTAAGATCACCCTTGTGCGCGTTGCACTCATCCCGTTTTTTATGCTGTTTCTGCTGCTGGCCATCGGAAATCCGGCGCTTGACTACATGCGCTATATCGCTGTTGCGGTCTTTGTGGTCGCATCGGTGAGCGATTTCCTCGACGGCTACATTGCCCGGCATTACAATCAGGTCAGCGATTTCGGCAAGTTCCTGGACCCTCTGGCCGACAAGCTGCTGGTCACGGCGGCGCTTATCATCATGGTCGAGTGGGGCCGGATGCCCGCGTGGGCAGTCATTATCATTGTCGCGCGTGAGTTTGCCGTGACGGGGCTGCGCCTTGTTGCGGCCAATGGTGGCCGTGTCATTGCCGCCGGCTGGAGCGGCAAGATCAAGACGTTCAGCACCATGATCGGTCTGATCCTCATGATGCTCTTGCCGGGCTACGCCGTGCTCGACTGGGTGGTCACGATTGTCGTCGTGCTGGCTACGGTCTATTCCGGTATTGAGTATTTCCAGAAGAACTGGGACTGCCTCAATCTCAAGGCTTGACATCGCAGCGGCAAAATGCTATGATTTTGGCGTGATTTGACAAGTGCATATCGCGTTGACCGAAAAGAGTAATGCAGACTGCTCTGTCAGAGAGTGCCCGCCGCCGGCTGTAAGCGGGCTCAGATCCGCTGCATGAATGTGCGTTCGTGAGCGAGGGGAGACCCCGTCTGGGCCGCGTCAAGGCCTTAAGTGAGAAATCAGAGTGGAACCGCGAGTGTATACCCGCCTCTTGAAGCATCAGGAGGCGGGTTTTTTTGTTCCGCCTGAAGCTGGAAGGAATGAATTCATGCATATCATTGATGATATCCGTGCATACAAACGAAATGACCCTGCGGCCAAGAGCGCGGCGGAAATATTGCTGTTGTATAACGGTTTGCATGCAACCATCGACTACCGCATTGCGCACTGGCTGCATACGCACAAGATGCGTTTTCTGGCGCGCGCCGTGTCGCAGTGGTCAAAGATGTGGACGGGTATTGAGATCCACCCGGCGGCAAAGATCGGCCGGCGTCTTGTGATCGACCATGGAACCGGCATCGTCATTGGCGAGACGACCGAGATCGGCGACGACTGCCTGCTCTATCAGGGCGTGACGCTGGGCGGTACAGGAAAGGACGTCGGTAAACGCCATCCGACGCTCGGCAACAACGTCATGGTTGGCGCAGGCGCCAAGGTGCTGGGGCCGTTCCGTGTGGGTAACAACGCGCGCATCGCGGCCAATTCCGTCGTGCTGCGCGAGGTGCCGGACAATGCCACGGTCGTCGGCGTGCCGGGCCGCATCGTCCGGTTGTGCGGCGAAAAGCTCGACCATATCCACACGCCGGACCCTGTGATGCTCGAAATCGAGCAGCTCAAAGCCCGCATCGACGCGCTTGAGCAGGCGCTGCAAGAAAAAACAACAGAAGAACAATAGAGGAGGACACGTCATGTATCTGTATAACTCTGCTACCCATAAAAAAGAAGAATTTGTTCCCAACCATCCCGATATCGTCAAAATGTACACCTGCGGCCCCACGGTTTACCACTTCGCGCACATCGGCAATCTGCGCAGCTATATCATGGAGGACGTGCTGGAAAAGTACCTGCGCTATGCGGGCTACAACGTCAAGCGCGTCATGAACATCACCGACGTCGGCCATCTGACTTCCGACGCCGATGAGGGCGAGGACAAGATGCTCAAGGGCGCAAAGCGCGAGCACAAGTCGGTTATGGAGATTGCGAAATTCTACACCGACGCGTTTTTTGACGACTGCCGCAAGCTCAATATTAAGCGCCCCGATGTGGTGGAGCCGGCGACCAACTGCATTGACGAGTATATCAAAATCATCTCCAGGCTCCTCGACACGGGCTTTGCCTATGCTGCGGGCGGCAATATCTACTTCGACACCTCGAAGCTGGAAAAGTACTATATCTTTAACGACCACAACGAAGAGGACCTTGCCGTCGGCGTGCGCGAGGGCGTGGAAGAGGACACCAACAAGCGCAACAAGAATGACTTTGTTCTGTGGTTTACGAAGTCCAAGTTTGAGGACCAGGCGCTCAAGTGGGATTCCCCGTGGGGCGTGGGCTATCCCGGCTGGCATATCGAGTGCTCCGGCATTTCGATGAAGCATCTGGGAGAAGACCTCGATATCCACTGCGGCGGCATCGACAACGCCTTCCCGCACCACACCAACGAAATTGCGCAGTCCGAGAGCTATCTGGGCCACAAGTGGTGCAACTACTGGATGCACGTTTTGCACCTCAACACCAACTCCGGCAAGATGTCCAAGTCCAAGGGCGAGTTTTTGACCGTGTCGCTGCTGGAGGAGGAGGGCTATGACCCGCTGGCGTACCGCCTGTTCTGCCTGCAGAGCCACTACCGCAAGAGCCTTGTGTTCTCTTGGGAGAACCTCGACAACGCGGCTGGAACGTATCAGAAGCTGATTGCAAAGATTGCCGCGCTGAAGCCGTCTGATGAGCCGATCGACGAAGCAGCGGAAACGGCGCTGCGTGAGCGCTTCAACAAGGCGCTCGGCAACGACCTCAATACGTCGCTTGCCATTACTGCACTCTATGACGTGCTCAAGTACAAGACGAACGACGCGACCAAGCTGACACTGCTGGGCGAGTTCGATCAGGTGCTGGGCCTGGATCTGCTCAAAAAGGCAGACGAGGCGCGCAGGAAGGCCGCTGCCGCGACTACGACCGGCGGCGCGTACAGCATCGTGTCCGAATCCGGCGAGCAGGATGCGGCCGTGGAGCAGCTTCTGCAGGCGCGCTATGATGCGAAAAAGGCCAAGAACTTCGCCGAGGCCGACCGCATCCGTTCGGAGCTGTCCGCGCAGGGCGTGGAGCTGACCGATATCCCCGGCGGCGTGAAGTGGAAGAGAGTGTAAAAATGCAGGAGGCGTTTCGCGCCTCCTGCACTTTTTAATATACTGGTGTATATTCAGTTACGGTATCTCCGCGCCGCAGATAGATGGATGTGCCCTCATATGTGATTTCTGTGTAGCCGGTTTCAACAAGCTCAGGCCCATCGTACAGGCCGTAAAGTCCAGTGCCTCCGTCCTTAATAATGATACAATTCGTACCTTCTACTGGGATAACGCTGGCCCAGGTTTTTACCTCGTCTGTTTCAAGATTAGTCATGTAACCAGATACTGTCGCAAAATAATCATTCACATATACATAGTTAAAAGGAACTTTTGGAATGACATATCTTAGATTTCCTTCGAGGTCATAAACTAAACATTCTTTTGTAATATAGTACTCAGTTACGATAC
>SFHJ01000061.1 GCA_004555655.1 Clostridiales bacterium | reverse complement strand
CAAGCATGACTTCCTTGGATGTAACCATAGCCATCAAACGATCGCCTCCTTTTTTTGGGAAATTGGTGTTATTATACCATGGCATTACATTTTGTCAAGGATAAATGATGATTGAACATGCAGAAATTTCGTAAAACCTTGCGTAAATAAGCAGGGCGCGGACTTTCTTCCGCGCCCTGCCAGTGCAATTCCTGATTTTTTCGTTACAGCGAGCCGACCTTCATCGCGTTGGCCCACTCCGCGTCAGTGAACATCGCACGCACATCTTTGCCGCTGTACTGCGAGAGGAGACTGATGAAGAGCGTAAAGTTCTCTTCCGGCGTGAGGTTCGTGGTGTCAGGATAGCTGCGGAAGGTCTGCTTGGCGGCGTCCCAGCCGATCTCCCTCATCACCTCTGAAAGCTTGCCGGAGAGGGAAAAAACGGTCAGCGTGTCCTTGAGCGAACCGCCGCCGCGGTAGACGTCGATCACGTCCCAGCCGGTATACTCCCGCTTATCGCTGTACCAGTCGGCGGGCACGGCAGCGCAGTTGTTTTTCGTCATGACGTAGGCGAGCTTGTAGTCATCCAACACCTCGGCATGGAAGTCCCACGGCCGACTGTCGGCCTCAAAAAGATGGCTCAGCTCGTGCAGCAGGCCGAAGTTCCAGTCGTTTTTGCGCCGCGCGAAGTTCAGGCTCAGATCCTCATAAATGTCATCGGCGTCGATTTAAATGACGCTGTCTTTGCCGGCGTAGCCCCAGTTTGTCTCCGGGGCCAGCATGTTGAGATAAACATGACGGTACGGCGTCCAGCCGGTGAGCTCTGCATAGTCGGCGTAAGCAGTCTCGAGGTCATTGACCCACTTTTGCAGCCGTGCGCGGCTCAGAACATCTAATACACGGTGTTCCAGCCGCATCGTGATCACATCGGAGCGCCCCTCAATCTCCATATAGTTGTCCCGCTCGGTCCCGACCAGCGTGAGCTGCCAGTTTGTCCCGGCATTGCCGCGCTTTTGCAGCGCCGCGCCGCCCGATGAGGCTGACAGCGCCAGCTCAGGGTGCAGCGAGCAGACAAGCTGCCACGTATCCTTACCACTTTGATAGAGCTTCCAGTGCTGCGCATCATGGCCGGTGCCGTCGCAGATGCCGACGCGGTTACCCTCTTCAAACCATGCGTTGGAAACATCCAGCATATATGCCCGCTTGTTGTCGGGGCGAAGGGTAAAGCTGTTACCCGCGGCGGGCAAGGCATACCAGGCAAATGGCTTGTCCGACAGCGTCAGCGCATCGCCGGAGGCGGCCAGATATTTGCCGTCCGCGTTTTGCAGGGTATAGCGGCTTCCGGCAATGTTCAAAAAGCCGCTGCTGTCCACTGCAAGGACCAGCCCGCACTCCGCCGCAGTTTTTGCCTTCACCGCGCCCTGCCGCACGAGCTGCGCGGCCAGCGTTTCGCTGCTGTCCTTGCGCGCCTGCGCGAGCGCGGCATAAGAGATGCGCGCGGTGTCGCCGCGCGTGAAGCTGCGCGATGCACGGTATTCCCCATGCGTCAGACCAAGAGAGTCGCTGAAGGCGTTGGCCTTGTCCCACTGGAAGTCTCTCTCCGAGGAGTAGCCCAGCGCGCGCAGGATAAATGTCAGGTACTGGTTGGCTGTTACCTTGTCATCGCTGCCGAAGCGCTCTGCGCTCAGGCCGTTGGTGAGGCCGTTTGCATAGGCGTAGCCGACATAGGGCCTTGCCCAGTCGGCAAGGTCGGAAAAAGGAACCGTCCAAGTGCCGGCCTTGGCCTCCGCTTCCTTGCCGAGCAGACGCACAAGCATGGTCACGGCCTGCGCGCGCGTCGGCGCGGCGTCGAGACTGTAGATGGGCTTGCCGTTCGCCGTTTCACCGGTGCCCTGAAAAAGGCCAAGCTCATAGAGCGCGTTGGCCGATTCCTCGGCGCTGTAGTCTGCGGCGAACGCTGCGGTGGAAAGCGAAAGCACGATGAGAAGCGCGAAAAGGGGACACAATAGTTTCTTCATGACCGTTTCCTCCGTCTGATAATTGGCTGGGGATCCGCTTCCGGGAAAATGCTTGAAAGATTATGATACGCAGCAGCTCATGCTGTTTCTGCCGATATGCCGCGCGGCATTACGCCTTTTTCCGTGCCAGCACACAGTACCAGTTCGACCGTTCCGGGTCGAACGCGCCGAACTGCACGGGAAAGGCGCGCACGCGCACGT
>SFHJ01000042.1 GCA_004555655.1 Clostridiales bacterium | reverse complement strand
GGGTAGTGCTCTTTCACCCAGGCGACCGTCGTCTGCGTCGTCTTGAAGACCGCGCGCCCGTCCTGGATGTCCTCGTACATGGGGTCAGGGTAGAAGTCCTCCGGGTGCCAGGCGACGACGTCCACCATGCCCTCGCCGTCCATCATGTCGTCGTCCCAGAGCACCTGTGCAATACCCGTGCCGGTGACGACCGCGTCCTCCATGATCTTCTGGTACTTGCCCGGCCACCCCGCCTGATAGAGCACGAAGCCGACCACGTCGCTCATTTCCGTTGCGCTCTTCTCCGTCTCCTCGCGCTCCGGCACGAGCACGGCCTCCGGCGTGTTGTCGATCTGGTCGGCGATCACGTTGTCCACGCAGCTGTTGAGCGTCATGCTCGCGGGTGCCGTCCTGCTCCTGGAATCCTGCGCCAGCTGCCGCATCTTCCTGGCGGAGAGCAT
Organism: Clostridiales bacterium; assembly: GCA_004555655.1. Taxonomy (GTDB): domain Bacteria; phylum Bacillota; class Clostridia; order Oscillospirales; family Oscillospiraceae; genus CAG-170. The sequence continues at coordinate 12,426 of SFHJ01000042.1, read as the reverse complement.
GTCCGTATGCTCGCCTCTCAGCCTGTCTCGGAACGTGTCAAACAGCGCGTAACCGCGCTTGACCAGCTCCTTGCCACGCGCGTCCAGCGGCTGCTCGCAGGTCATCACGTCCAGCGGATCAAGCCGGATGTCGCCCGGCGGCGACGTGCCCTTCTTTCTTGCCATGCATCCTCCTTAATCCTCCAGCGGGTTCCATGCCTTCACCGGCTTCGTCTTCGGCGTCGTCGGCGCGATCGGCCGGCTCATCAGGAAGTACCGCGTCTCGTCGTAGCAGTTGTGCGCAACCACACCGTTCTGCACCACGAAGCTATGTGTGGTCTCGACCTCCATGTTGTACACGTCGGCCTTACCGGCAGGCTTAATCGACTTTACCTTCACGCGCATCTCTCTTTCTCTTGCGGGTCGCCGCTGCCCGGCAGTTCGCGCAGCAGAAGTGGTTCTGCCCTGCGCCATACATGTGCCTCGTGCTGTACGGCTTCAAGCACCACGAACAGGTAGTACGTCTTCCCCATGAACCGCTGCCTTGTCTCAGAAAGAACTTCAACCTGCATGTGAAACCTCCTTGAGTTCGTCGCCCGGCCTGAGTTCGTCAAGACGCCTCCATTTGCCGTCCTGCATCATAAAGCGGTGGTTTTCCGTCGCCGTTACGCTTGATCCGTCTTCCAGTTCAACGGTAAACACATTCACACCGGTCTGCGTCTTCCGGCAATCCATATAGGCGTGATATCTGCCGTCATCGGACAACACGCGTCCACTCGTTCCGACAAGGCACCGAATCGGCACGATGCCACAATCCGTATGCACCAGCGTATCGCCAACCAGGCAGTGATCCTCGCCGGCTGTGTCGATGTCCTCCACGTCCCGCTCGCTGTAGGCCAGCGCGGGAATCGTGCGGATGAAGTCCCGGCATGTGTTAAACACATAGAGCATTGGGCGTCCGTCCTCGCGGAACTTGAGCCGCTCGTGCAGCTGCATCTTGCCCGCCATGCGCGTGTTGTCGCCCTTGCGGAAAACCACGCCGCTGAACTGCTCGCGCAGCTGCTCCTCCACGCTCGGGCCTCGGCTCTTGTCCCAGATGGCCGGGTCTGCAATGCCGATGGGCCGTATGCCCTCCTTGAATTCCGGCTCCATCAGCTCGGCAAACATCCGCCCGATTTCGCTCGGCTCCTTCTTCAGGCCCGTGTTCGGCTCACGCGGCTTGCAGCCGTACAGCTCCTTGTAGCGGTACACGCGCCCGTCAGGGTCCACCGCCCACACGCCGAAGGAGAATGGCCTCGAGTATCCATGGTCAAAGCTGACGTAGCGCGGCCAGTAGTAAGGAATCTCGAACGGACGGATGACGTGCGTATGGAGGCCGTCGTCGTAATGGTCCGGGTTGTCGATGAATTCCGGGAACGCCTGTCCCTCGAACGCATCCCACTTTCCGTACAGCAGCGCGTCCCGCAGCTTCTCCGGCTTCTGCTCCAGCTCGAACCGGTAATCGTCCGTGATGTACGGGTTGTCGTCCACCGTCGCCGGGATGTACTGCACCGTCACGCGCTTTTTGAGCACCTCGCCGGTCTTCTCGTTCCTGCTGACGATTTCGCGCTGCACCTTTTCCCGGCCAATGTGCGTGCTGTCCACGAAGTAGGCCTTCACCCAGCTGTGCCCCGGGCCGCCAGGGTTGCTCGCACACCGCACAACCGGACGGATGCCTAGATGCTTTTCCGCGCGCAGTCTCGTGCGGATGTACTCGTACATGCCCTGCGTAAAGTGCGTCAGCTCATCGAAATACAGCCAGTGGATTTCAGCACCCTGATACTTCCTCAGGCCCTCGCCCTCGTCGCTCAGGTGGCAGAAGTGAATCTGACTACCGTTGACAAGCTCCATGACGTAGTCGCTCGCCCGGTACTTGCCAAGGCTCTCCGGCACGATGCTCTGCATCTTGGCAATCAGCGTCAGCTTCAGCTCCGGGTATGTGCGCCGGAACAGATAGGCGTGCGTCCCCGGATACTTCATGCACCGCATGAACGCGTCCCAGCAGATGGCGTAGCTCTTTCCGCCTCCGGCGGCCCCGCCATAGAGGATTTCATTGGCCGTGCTCGTGTGGAACTGTCGCTGCTTGTCCGTCGGCTTGTACCCCAGGTCAATCCTCACGGCTCCTGCGTACCTTCCTCCTGAGCGTCCTCTTCCGGCATGCCCACGTCAAGATCGCCGCCAGAGAATACGACTTCCATCCTCTGCTCGCTCTTGCCCGGCGCCTTCAGGCCGTCCCTGTCCATGAAGCTTGTCGCTACCTGGTGCTGCAGGTACAGCAGGCTCGTCCCCTTGTCGCCCTCAGGGACATCCCGTTCAAGAATCTCGTGCTCCTTTTGCACGCCCTTCATCGCGCCGGTGTGAATCCGGATTCTCGCAAACCGCTGATGGGCGTCCATTCGCTTCTCGTACTTTGTGATCCGCTTCGGATCGAACTTGATCTTGCAGATCGTCCGATCGCTCACGCCGTATTCCTTCGCCAGATCGGCAGACCTCGCGCCGTTCGCGGCCTTCTCAAAAATCGCCGCTTTCATCGCCTCGGTCAGCTTCGGTTCAAATGCCGCCATATCCATTCACCTCCGTTCTCCCTTGCGTGACGAACCAAACGTTCTATTTATCCAAATATATTGTAATCCAAATCGCTTGTCCTTTGTTTTACGTCTTTCGTCCTGCCGAATACATGTTTTGTCCTTTCAGTACAATTACCCCGGTGGGGCAGCGCGTACCGGTTGGAGAGGCTTATATACGCAGGTAAAGGCCGAGGGGAGGGGGGTGTCCCCGGGTCCCCCGCCAGGGGTCGAAGCCAGGATTTTGAGTTTCCCGGCCCCCTCCGAAAAAAACAGAAAAAAATAAAAAAGCAATCCCCTGATTGCCCCTCATCATATGGTTATGGGTATGCAACCCAACACTTATCATAGTAATAGCTAGACAATCTGCATGCCGTGTCAATATCCGTGGCAACTCCGGCCATACATCTGCATCTGCTCCGCATCATCGCCCAGTTGCGCAGCGGATCGCCGGTCCTGTCCGCGCCTGGCATCTGTACCCCCGGTGGGGTCCGGAAAATGTAGCGCACTTAAGCCACCTCAACCCTGCCCGCACGAAACCAGACCGACGGTCTGTTTTTAATCCAGTCGGAATCATTGACACTCCCGGCCCGCATCAAGTGGAAGGGAATCTGCTTGGATGCTCGGTTCGCTCCTCAAGCATGCATCCTCGCGGGCTGTGCTGCGCTGTAAGCCGTCTCGCCTCATCTGGTGGGCAATCCCTCCAATTGATCATCGCTGGCGCTCAGATCGTCGCACAGCGGGCCACACGCCGCACAAAAGGAAAGAGCCGCGATCACTCGCAGCTCTCCGTCTGTCCGGTTGCCTCCTCGTCGCCCGTGCCGATCCGCGCCCGCAGCGTGTCGAGGATGTACGCTTGTACGCTCATGCCCACATCGGCGGCAGCCTGGCGGATGCGTGCGCCCTCATCCTTGCTGGGGCGGATCGTGATAGCGTCCTGCCTCCGATTGTATGCGATAGCCGCGCTCCTTGATAAGCAGATCGCGTACCACGTCGAGCAGTCAAGGCGATATTCCACCCTGGCCGCCGAGCTACCAGCGCAGGCAGCAGCTTATAACGCCACATCCGCCTATCTCCAGCCGATCAAGCGCAGCATTGATACCGCGATGCTGTATGCGGGCATATAAACCAGGAGCCGACCGCCACGCGCGACCGGCTCCATTATTACCCCATCATCTTCTCCGCTCTGCTCAGCAGTTCATGCACCCACGCATCCGGAATCTTGGCCAGGTATCGAACGACGACCGCGCCTTGCTTCGTCCTCTGCACGCCCTGCGGCATGATTTCGCCGTCCTGCGCAAGCCGGTCATATGCCGCCATGGCCGTACCCCGGAGCCTGCCGGGCGGCCATCGATCCACTACGTTGACCGGCCAGTCATCGGCGGCCATGGGCACAAAGCCCGCCAGCGGATTATCGTCCGTCTTCTCCGGCTTTGTCCATACCCTCAAGGCTGTACACCTCCACATAGATACCCGGTCGCTGTCGCACCCAGAACTTTTCCGCGATATCGCAGGCAACCTGCGCGTCATCGTGCCAGTAGTGGCACTCGGTCATCACGTCCTTGAGCAGCTTTTGCAGGTTGTCAGTGTCCGGGCGTGTGGTCTTGTATTCCCCGTTTGCGTGTGCTCGGCTGGCATCCGGGAATAGCCACTTGACATGCAGACAGAGCGCGCCGTCCATGGGCTCGTTCGGTCTGTGCGGCGCGAGGTAGGCGCGCAGCTTGGCGTGGGCGTCCTTGAGCGCGTCGCCCTCGTAGCGCACCTGTTTGCCGCTCTTCGAGACGACCACGCGCTTTTGCTGGGCCGTGGTTCTCGGTGGATTCATCGGCAGGAAGAATTTCAGCTCCATGTTTTTACCTCACATCTTCTTCTGGAAATTTGCTTGTCAGTGGGCAGAGGGCTCAGGGATAAGGGGGGCGCAGCTCAACGCCCCCTTTTCCTGTACCTCCTGACCACAGGGAAGGAAGCCTTCTATCTCTCTGAAAGAGAGATACCTTTCCTTTCCCATGGAAAATACCGTATTTTTCCTTATTTCACATGAACGATTGAAAGCGCTGAAAACGTCGGTATTTTCCTTATATGAACATCATGAAATCATTCGGTATTTTCCTTTCCCTTCTCTTTGATATAGCCGTCCTCGATGGTGTACTCCGGCATCTCTCTGGCCCTGTTGCGTACCGTCTTTTCGGTGCAGCCCATGTATGAAGCCATGTCCTCCACAGTCACCCTGCCGCCTGCTGCGCACGCCTGATAGGCCGTGTCGAAGGCCGTCTTGCGCTCCTGCCTGCGCTCCTGCGGGGTCTTTTTGCGCTCACCATTTCCGCCCCATGGCGCGGACACCTCGACCTTCGCGTCCTTCAGCGCGCCGTCCACGTCGCACCGGTGTACCGGGTAATCAAACCAAAGATCGCGCGGCCGGAACGTGGGGAACTCGCGCAGCGTCGGCTCGATGCGCCAGGCCGTGCGCGCGGCGATGCGGTTCTTTGCCTCCTGGATCTCGCCCGCCATCATCTGCATGCTGCGCTCCGGCAGGTGCTCCCGGCAGATGTCCATCATCTTCACGGCGCTGCATTGGTCGTCCTGGCTGGCCAGCTCGTACCAGTCGGGCCGGAACCTGCGCAGCCACTTGAGGCAGATGTCTGCCGTGGCCGCATTGGATTGCGCCGCGCGCATGGATTCCGTTACCGGAAGCTCGCTCATGTCCAGCAGCGCGTCCGGATCGCGCGCAAACACGCCGGAGCCGCTTGCCCTGTCCTGGCTCTTCTTGCCGCCCTGCGCGCCCTTGCTGTGGTGGTGGCAGTAGATCACGGCGCAGCCCAGCTCCGTAGCCACGCGGTCAAATTGGTTGCAGAATGCGGCCATCTGATCGGCGCTGTTCTCGTCGCCCGTGATGATCTTGTAGATGGGATCGATGATGATGGCCGTGTAGGTCTTCTTCGCCGCGCGCCGGATCAGCTTGGGCGCCAGCTTGTCCATGGGCGCGCTCTTGCCGCGCAGATTCCAGATGTCGATGTGGCTGGTGTGGCTGTCCATGGGGTTGACGCCCATGGCGCGGTAGACGTCGGCAAAGCGGTGCAGGCAGCTTGCCCTGTCCAGTTCCAGGTTGACGTAGAGCACGCGCCCCTGCGCGCAGGCAAAGCCGAGCCAAGGGATGCCCTCGGCGATGGCGATGCACAGCTCGATCAGGGCAAAGCTCTTTCCCGCCTTGCTGGGGCCGGCCAGCAGCATCTTGTGTCCCTGGCGCAGCACGCCGGAAATCAGCGGCGGGGAGAGCGGCGGCAGATGGTCAAACACCTCGGCCAGGTTTTCCTCGTCAGGCAGGTCGTCGTTGACGCTCTCGATGTATTCCTTCCACGCCTCAAACGTCTCCTGTCCGATGTTGCGCGCGACGATGTACTGCGGCTTGCCGTCCCGCGTCACGCCCGGCATGCGCGAAAGCCTGCTCGGGTTTCGGTTCTGCCGGTCCAGCTTCAGGCCGTTCTTTGCGCACACGTCGTAGAGGTAATCCACGCGCTTGCGGTATTCGTCGTAGCTGACGGCGTCGATGCGCACGATGGCGTGCAGGCTCTTTTTGCCGCTGTGCACGAGCACGGCAATAGGCAGCTCCAGCTTGCGCAGGATGGCGTACTGCCTGCCGATGGACAGCTCGTCGCTCTCCACCAGCGCGTAGCGGTAGGAGGTTACGTTCTCGTCGCGCACGCCCTTGCCGTCCAGCGGGTTGAAGCGTATCCACGCGCCCGCTTCTTTTTTATAGTCGCCGATTACGCTGCCGATATCGCCGCCGCAGCTGTACAGCGCGCGGATCAGCTCGCCAGCCGTCCGGTCGTAGCTGCCCTTGGTCGGCATCCATCTGCCGTCGTCCTTCTGCCAGCATTCGGTGTTGATGCCCACGTTCTCGCCGCTCTCAAACAGCGTTTCCAGGTAGGTGATCAGCTCGTTTGCTGGGCTAAAGTCCCTGGGCGGCGGAACCTCCTCGTCCTGCAGCCAGTTCCGGTCAACGACTACCAGCTCGTCGTTTCCGCCGCCGATGGTGTCGTCCCAGCTCAGTTCATGCCCCTCGCCGGATGGGTCATAGCCCTGCGCCCTGGCCAGCGCGATGATCGTACCGCTTTTCACCGGGTGAGCGCTTCTTCCAAAGCCGGCCCACTTGCTCGCGCATTCTCCCTCGTGGTATCGGGCCGCGTCCTTCCGGCTCCATTCCTCCCACACGCTGCAGGGATGGCCGCTGTCGTGCAGCGCCATGCCGACAGAGAGCCATTGCTCGTAGTTGCACATGGCAGGGTCTACGCCCTCCATCAGGATGCGCGGCAAATCCTCGTGGTCGTTCATATGCCCTCCTCACTCAAAATGGAAAGTCAATCCCGGTCTGCACCGGCTCCGGCGTGTACGTCCTCGGGTCGATGGTACCCGGCACGCGCCAGCCGTTCGCCGCGATGCGGTCGATGAGCTTCTTTGCGCTGTCAAAGGGCCATGTGCCCACATGCGTAAAGCCCCTGCCCTCCAGAAAACGGATCTGCTTGGGCGTGGTCAGGCCATCCGCGCGCCGCTTGGACAGGCGGTCGAGCATCATCTGCGCCTTGCCCGCGTTCTCGATCTCGTCCGGGAAAATGCCCAGCTTTTCCAGCGAAGCGCGCTGCTTGTCCGTGGGCGGCCCTGCCTCCCAGCCAAAGGAGGGCACATAGCCGGAGAGGTCCTCCGCCTGAATGCTCATCTCAAATTGCAGCGGATCGACCAGCTTGCGCTTGCGCTTCTTCATCTCCTCCAGCGCCTTGGCCAGCGCCTCCTCGCGCGCGGCGACCACGTCCTCCTTCGCCTGTGCCTCGGCTTCCTCCAGATCAATCGCCAGCTGTCCGTCCTCCTCTTCGGCCAACGCTTCCAGGTTCTCGGTCATCTTTGCCGCAACCTCCGGGCTTTCGCAGATCAGGCAGGCAGGGCGGCACAGCTCGTGCTTCTCCGTGTTCCACAAAAAATCCAGCAGCAGAAGGTGATCCTTGCCCGGCGCCAGGCGCGTTCCTCGGCCCACCATCTGACAGTACAGGCTGCGCACCTTCGTCGCCCGCAGCACCACCACGCAGTCCACCTCCGGGCAGTCCCAGCCCTCGGTCAGCAGCATGCTGTTGCACAGCACGTCATACTCGCCACGCGCGAAGGCGGCGAGAGTTTCTGCGCGGTCTCGGCTCTCTCCGTTCACCTCGGCGGTGCGCAGCCCGTGGGCGTTCAGGATGTCCTGCATCTTCTGGCTCGTCGCCACCAGCGGCAGGAATACCACCGTGCGGCGGCCCCGGCAGATGCCCGCCATCTCCTGCGCAATGCCTTCCAGATACGGGTCAAGCGCGCTGCCCAGCTGTCCGGCGGCAAAGTCTCCGCTCTGCGTCGCCACGCCCCGGATGTCCAGCGTCAGCGGAATCGTCTGCGCCTTGATCGGGCACAGATAGCCCTCGCGGATCGCCTTCGTGATCGTGTATTCATAGGCCAGCGCGTCGAAGTATTCGCCCAGGTTGCGCATGTCGCCGCGATCCGGCGTAGCCGTCACGCCCAGTACCAGCGCGTCCGGGAAGTGGGCAAGCACCGTCTGGTAGCTGTCAGAAAGGCAGTGGTGCGCCTCGTCGATGATGATCGCGTCAAAGTAATGCGCGTCAAACTGGGCAAGCCGCTTTTCCCGGCATAGCGTCTGCACGCTGCCCACCACCACGCGGAACCAGCTGCCCACGCAGGTCTCCTCCGCCTTTTCCACCGCGCACTTGAGGCCGGTCGCCTTGTCCAGCTTGTCCGCCGCCTGCGCCAGCAGCTCCGATCTGTGCGCCAGCACGAGTACGCGCATGCCGTTTCTCACCAGCCGCTCGATGGCCTTAGCAAAGACGATGGTCTTGCCGCAGCCCGTAGGCAGGCAGAGGAGCAGCCTGCGCTGCCCCTCCGCCCACCTGGTAAAGATGCTGTCAAGGGCTTCCTGCTGGTAGGGGCGCAGCGCCACCGCACCCATCAGCGTCTTGCGAATCCGCCGCCAAAGCCGCCGGCGAATCCGCCTCCAAAGCTCGTCTGCTGCGGCGCCTGGGCCGGCTGGGACGCAGGCTGAACGTCCTGTTCCTTCGCTTCGTTCGGATCGTAGAAGCGCTTGATCTCGTTGCTCTTCATCACATCGCCGTTCTTGCTCGTCCAGCTGCGCGTGCCGACGCGGCAGCGGCCCCGGCTGCCCACCACGCTGTTCCAGTTCATGCGCAGCGGTTCTCCGTGCTTGCGCTGGCCGATGGCCGTGAAGAACGCGCAGATCATGCCCTCGCACTTGCTGTGCAGCATCAGATTGTGGGTGATCGTCGTGCTCTGCCCGGCCTCGTTCGTCACCTTGATCTTGAGCACCGCCTTGTTGCACGGCGGCAGCTTCTCGCTGCCGTTGTGGCGCGCGCGTTCAAAGCTCTTGACCTCGAAGTCGCAGTCGCCGTCCGGCAAAAGGATAAACTCCTCGCTGTCGTTCTGAATGACATCATCCCAGTTAAACTCGCGGCCCATGTCCAGATTGTTTTCCATCGTATTGATCCTCCTTGTCTCTTAAAACGGCGTGTCCTCGCTCTGCGCGCGCATCTCCATGATCATGCTCTCCACAACCTTCCAGTCGCCCACCAGCATGCCGGAGATAAAGCCCTCCTCGTAGTTGGCAATCGGCGTATCCACGGGGTAGTAGCCCACCTTTGCCACTACCTCGCGCACCTCTTTGGATGTTACGCCGCTCATGTCCATCAGGCGGCGCAGCGCCTCCGGCACCGGCTCGTCCGGCTCAGGTCCACGTTCAGGCGCACGCTGTACGGCGGCAGGCGTTTCCACGGGCTGTGCCTTCGGCGGCTCACAAACCGGTGCAGGCGCCTCATGCACAGCAGGCTCATCAGGCAGCATGCACGTCACCTCCCCAATGGGGACGATGTGCTTGATCTGCGCGTATTCAAACGGCAGCTCGTCCGCAAGGGCGAAACGGTTCTTCGCGTCCCAGCAGGGGTGATGGCTCGTGTACATCACGCGCCTGCCGCCCTGCACCTTGTTCTTGCCCTTGGCTGCGCCCTGTCCGTCCACGTTCACCACGACGGTCTTGTAGTTGGCAAAGAAGACGGCGTCAGCCCATTCCTTTATAAGTGGCGCGGTCTTCTTCTGCAGTTTCAGCTCCCAGCGGTCATACGCGCCCTGCTCGTCCGGCTGCTCAAACTTGCGCATCGCCGCATGCGCGGTGATGACCACGTTGTTGCCCACGTTCACCACGTCCGTCAGCAGATTGAGCAGCTTGCCGAACTCCTCCTCCAGGTAGGTGTATCCTTTGCCGTAGCCAAAGTCCTCGATGCCCTTGTATCCGCGCGCGTCGCACAGGTGCTTGCTGCACAGCTTCTCTGCCCAGTCCGCCGTATCGAGCACAAGCGTCTGATAGCCGTTCCTGTACTGATCAGATGCCATCTGCCTCACGATTTCCATCAGCTCCGTCCAGCTCTTTGGCGCCGGATCGACACGAAGGACGTCCATGTGCTCCGTGCTGCCCTCGGTGTCGATGAAGATCGGCGCGGGGAACTGGCTGGCAAACGTGCTCTTGCCAATGCCCTCCGGGCCGTAGACCAGAACCTTCAGGCCCTTGCTTTTTACGCGCCCCTTGCTCAGTGCAATCATTTCCCGAATCCTCCCTTGCTCCAGTCTCTGCGCTGCGCAGCTTCCTTCTGCTCCGATTCCTCACGCTGCGCCACCATGCCGTCCTCGATGATGATCTGGCATTCGTCGCCGGTGCTCACCCGCGTGGCGATCACCTGCAGGCCCTCGCTTTCCAGCCATGCGCCAAAATCGCGCATCGTCTCCATGTCCATCTTTTCGAGCTGATCCATCAGCACAAAGCCGCAGTTCGGGTTCAGCGCGCGCACAATCGCCGTGGAGACGCGCAGCTGCTCGGAGGAGGACATGCAGTCCCATGCCTTGCCGTTGTAGATCAGGCAGCCCTTCTCCACGTCGAGGCCTGGCAGCGGCAGCTTCGCCCCGTTGAGCAGGTCGCGCTTCTTGCGGCGCAGCTCGTCGATCTTTGCCGTCAGGGCGTTGTAGGCGCGCGTCGCCTCGCGGGCGTCCTCCTCAGCCTTGTCATGGTCAAGGTTCGCGCGCACCTTGCGATTGATCTCGTCGATCCGGTCAAGGTCGCGCTGAATCTCTTCGGTCGATTCGTCCTCAAGATCCTGCGCGTTCTTCTCGGCGATGTCGCACTCGCGGCAGACGGCGTCGTATTGCTCGGTGATCCTCCTCATCTCCTCGGCAATGCGGCTGCGCGCAGCGTATAGCTCATCCCGAATCTCACGCTTGCGCTGGTTCTCCGCATTCCTGGACAGAATGGCATTGTGCCGCCTGAGCAGCTCCGCAGCGCTCACCAGCTCCTTCGGCGCGTCCGTATGATACGGCATGCTCTTGACAAAGGCTTCCTTCTGGTCGGCAATCCGTCCCAGGGCCAGGCGTTCATTGTATGCCCTGGTCTCCTCCTGCTCAATGGCTGTCAGCTGATCGCCAACGCCGATGATTTCAAGCAGCGTGGCCGCCTTTTCCCTGTCCGTCGCGCGCATGAACTTCGGCAGGTCGAGCGCCAGTTCGCTCACAAGCTCGTCAAGAAGCCGCTGTCCTGCCTTTCGCCCGCTTGGATCGGTCACGGTCAGCGCACTGTTCTTGCCCTTGCGCTCGACGACAAGGCCATTGTCAAGCGTCACCTTGATGTACGGCGGAATGACGCTGTCGTCCCGCTTGGCGTTCGTCGGGCGGAACTTCTCGCCGCCCAGCGCCCAGGAGATCGCGTCCAGCACGCTCGTCTTTCCCTGCCCGTTTCGTCCGCCGATGACGGTCAGACCATTCTCCGCAGGCTCCAGCGCGACGGCCTTCACCCGCTTCGTGTTCTCAATAGCGAGATTCAGAATCTTCATGGTGTCTTCCTCCTTTACTCTCTGTGCACAGATGCCGCGCGATGGAGCGCACGTCCACGCGCCGCCCGCTGCACGCGCCCTTGATGCGCCCGTCCTTAAGCATCGCGTACACCGTCGCGCGCGTCACGCCCAGGATTCTCGCGGCGGTTGACTTGTCCACATACTTGCCGTGTATGTCGACAAGCTCCTTCTCCGTGCGCATAAGCGAATCGTCCCTGAACAGTTCTCCGTTCTGCGCAAGCATCTCCAGCGTCAGCACGCGCTGCTCCAGCTTGTCCATGCGCTCCTCAACCGTCATGTCGTTCGTCCCCTCTCTTCATCGGCTTGCCGCAGCTCCGCTTTCCCTCCGGGCACGCGCCCCGCAGGCAGCCCGGCCCGGCGTCCTTGAACAGCTCCGGCGCGACGACGCTGCACTCCGCCAGCATCCTCCGGGCCAGCTCCCGGATCTCCCACTGCGCGCGGTTGCAGCAGCGCAGCGAGAAGAAATGCCTCAACTCGCGCGCGTTCATGGTCATCATGAGCGCGGTCGTCTCCCCCTCCGGCGCGACCATGCGCGCATCCTCGGCAGGGATGCCGTTCTCGATCAGCCAGTCATAGGCCTTGTGGCTGCTTTCCACCGCATCCAAGAACACGTCGTACACATGACTAGAAGCGTTCCTGACCGATTCCGGCATGACCATGTTGTACGGGATTCCGCAATACCGCTGGCTCTGCACACTGAAGCTCGCCATCCTGTGCCGCGTGAGCTGGGCCAGCAGCACGCGGCTCACGTCCTCGATCCGAAAGGTAAAGCCCGCATGCTCGGCCACGCTCTCGTGCCCGCTCTCCAGCGCGCCGCGCAGGGCCTTGAGCGGGTCGCCCGTATATCCCGTGCAGATCGCCGCCGCCTCGCCGCACAGCTTGTCCGGCTCTGGCGTGTATCTGATCAG
>SFHJ01000060.1 GCA_004555655.1 Clostridiales bacterium | reverse complement strand
CCGGCGCAGCCCCATTGACCGCGGCACGCTGGCGGCGATGATGACCGCCACCACCTGGATGGACGCGGGCGCGGCGCTGGCGCAGGGCTTTATCGACGGCGTGGCCGACCCGCAGACGTGCCCAATGGACTCCGCCACCATGCGCACGGTGAATCGGAAGGATGCCGAAGCGAAGGTGCGGCTTTGGCTGGAGCGGCATAACCCGCTCAAACAAGGCGATGCGGCACAAAAGTCTGCTGCGGAAGACAAGAATGTCTCGAAATTGTCCGCTGCTGATTGTCAGGAACAGACATCCCAGAAGGTTCAGGCGCACGAAACCACCGGCGTTCCCGCAGATCAGCTGCGCAGACGGCTGGATCTGATTAAACCCAACGACCGATAATTTTGGAGGTACAACATGAGCAAGATTCTTGAAATGCGTCAGAAGCGCGCTGAAGTCTGGGATAAGGCCAGGGCCTTTCTGGATGAGCGCACCAACGAAAGCGGCGTGATGAGCGCCGAGGATTCCCAGCAGTACGAGCGCATGGAACAGGAAGTGGTCGATCTCGGACATACCATCGACCGCATGGAGCGTGCGGAGCAGATGGATCGCGAGATGAACGAGCGCGTCAGTCCGAACCTCGCATCCCGCCCCATGCGCACGCAGGAGACCCTGCGCGGCATCGCGTCGGCGGAATACCGCAACGCCTTCTGGAAGCACATGCGCGATATCGACCGGCGCAGTCCCGAAGTGCGCAACGCCCTGCAGGTGGGCACGCTGAGCGAGGGCGGCTATACCGTCCCCGACGAGTTTGAACACCAGCTGATTCAGGGGCTGGAGGATGAAAACATCATGCGCGGGCTGGTGCATAAAATCACCACTTCTTCCGGTGATCGCAAGATTCCGCTGGTGACCGCCCGAGGCTCCGCCTCCTGGATTGAGGAGGAAGCGACCATTCCCGAAAGCGACGATACCTTCGGTCAGGTGACCCTGGGCGCTCACAAGGTGGGCTGCATGATCCGCGTGTCGGAAGAACTGCTGCACGACAGCGCCTTCGATCTGGCCGCCTATATCGCCGGCGAGTTTGCCCGCCGTGTGGGCGCGGCCGAGGAAGAGGCCATTCTCACTGGCAGCGGCACCCACAAGCCCACGGGACTGCTGCACGACAGCCTGGGCGCGGAGCTGGGCGTTACCGCCGCGTCCGCCGTGGCCATTACTGCGGACGAGCTCATCGACCTGCAGCATTCCGTGAAGTCCGGCTATCGCCGCAAGGGGCTGTGGATCATGAACGACGCTACGCTGAAGCTGCTGCGCAAACTGAAGGACGGTCAGGGCAATTTCATCTGGCAGCTGGGTCTGCTGGCGGGTCAGCCGGACACCCTGCTCAACCAGAAGGTCATGATCTCCAACTACATGCCGCTGCCTGCCGCGGGCAATAAGGCCATTCTGTACGGCGATCTCAGCTATTACTGGCTGGCGGATCGCGAGGGTCGTTCTTTGCAGCGCCTGGACGAGCTGTATGCGGCGCAGGATCAGGTCGGCTTCAAGATCACCCAGCGCGTGGACGGTCGTCTGCTGCTGCGCGAATCCGTGAAGTGCCTGCAGATGAAGGCTGCGTAAGAAAGAGAGGTGCTGCATCATGATGAAAGCTGAACCAGTTCCGGACCTCACCCGGAATACCCACAACTATTTTGCTCAAGGCGGCAACGAGCTGGTCATTGGCGGGAAGCTCACCTTCCTGCCCGGTGCGACCATCGAGGGCGGCGACGATCTGTTTACGCCTTCGGTGCCCTTTGACCAGATCGCATATGTACCTGACAGCGAAGCGACCACCATTGCAGCGCTGAAGGATGACTATAATGCCCTGCTGGCGGCGCTGCGCAGCTGTGGCCTGATGGTCAGCAGCAAGTGAGGCGGCGTCAATGATCGTTACCGTGGATGAGGTAAAAACGCATCTCCGCATTCAATGCGATGAAGAGGACGACTACCTGACCAGCCTGATCGCGCAGGCGCAAGCCGCGGCGGAGGATTACTGCCGGACGCAGTTTTCCGATCCCGCGCCTGAGCCTGTGCGGCTGGCGGTTCTGCTCATGGTGGGCTTCTACTATGAGAACCGGGATATTCCCGACATGACCACCTACAAGGCCATGCGGATGGCGTTTGACAACCTGCTGTATCCCTATCGCGATCCCGAGAAGATGTTTTGAGGCAAGAAGCAAGACACAGCATATTGTGGATAAGTTTGTGGAATGTGTGAATATGTTGTGCTTTTCAAAGGAGGTGGCGGCCCA
>SFHJ01000041.1 GCA_004555655.1 Clostridiales bacterium | reverse complement strand
ACATTGCAGCCTGTTGTGTGGTCTTTCTGTTGGCCCCGCTTGAAGGGTGTCAGTCAAAAATATCCTTGTTTTAGGGTATCCCTAAGCTGAACCCTCTTTCGCAGGCGGCTTTTTTCAGCTGTTTTCCAGAATATCCGGCAGCTGAAGCAGGTCGGTGATGACGTAGTCGCAGCGTGCGTCGGCCTTCGCCGGATCGCCGTAGAAGCATGTGGCAACGCCCGCGTTGCGCCCGCCCTGCATGTCGGAGCTGAGGCTGTCGCCTACGAGCAGCGAGCAGGCACGGTACTGCTCTCCGATGGCAGCAAAGACCTTGTCGAAATACGCCGCATCGGGCTTGCAGCAGCCAAGCTGCTCGGAGATGAAGACGCCGTCAAAATACTGCCCCAGACCGCTGAGCGCGATACGCGAGCGCTGCGTGGCCGCGTCGCCGTTCGTCACGACGAAGATCTTGTACCGGCCGTGCAGCCACTGCAGAAGCTCCCTTGCGTGGGGCATCAGATGCGCGCCAAAGCCGAGCTGGTGAAGATACACCTGATTGAACGCTGCCGGGTCGAGAGACAGCCCGCGCTCGGCAAAATACAGCTCGAAGCGGCGGACGAACAGCACCTCCCGCTCCATCTCACCACGCTCGTATGCACGCCAGACGCCGTCGTTATAGACCTCATACTTACGCATATCCTGCTCGGTGAAGCTGACGCCATACGCGCCGAAGCTGGCCACGAGTGCGTCAAAGGAGCTGGCGCGAAAGTCGAACAGGGTGTCGTCGATGTCGATGAGAACGGCTTTGTAGGGCACGATCGTTACCTCCGAAATTTTTCTACATTATAGCACAGGGCTGTGGTATAATGCAACTGCGGCCCTGCGCGTGCGCGGCCGCGGATTCTGGATAAGGAGAACCATATGCAGAGCATGGAAGAAATTCTCGCGCAGGAACTCGGCTGCGCGCAGAGGTATATTGAAAACGTCATCGCGCTCATTGACGAGGGCAACACCATTCCCTTCATCGCGCGCTACCGCAAGGAGCAGCATGGCGGCATGGACGACACGGCGCTGCGTAAGCTGGAGCAGCGGCTGCAGTATTTGCGCAATCTCAACCAGCGGCGCAGCGAAGTCAGAGCCGCAATCGAGGCACAGGAAAAACTCACCGACGGGCTTTCGCGCGCCATTGACGACGCACAGACGCTGGCCGAGCTGGAGGATATCTACCGTCCCTTCCGCCCCAAACGCCGCACGCGCGCGACCATTGCCCGGGAAAAAGGGCTCGAGCCGCTGGCAGACGAGATCCTCGCGCAAAAGCCGCATGCGAAAGCGCCGGAGGAATTGGCTGTGGCGTTCATTGACCCTGAAAAGGGCGTGGAAAGCGCGCAGGAGGCCCTCGCCGGCGCGGGCGATATTCTGGCCGAGCGCATTTCTGACGATGCGCAGCTGCGTGCGCGCCTGCGCGAGCTGACCGCCGCGCGCGCCGTTTTATCGAGTAAAGCCGCAACGGAGGACGAAAACTCCGTCTACCGGCTGTACTTTGATTTCACCCAGCCAGTCAGAAAGCTGCAGAACCACCAGATTCTGGCCCTCAACCGCGGCGAACGCGAAGGACAGCTCAAGGTGTCCGTCGATCTGGACGAGGCCGCGTGCCTGCCCGTCGTGCGCCGGGCCGTGGTGCAGCCGGGTGCGAGCGCAATGGCGTTTCTCGCGGCGGTGTGCGAAGACAGCTTCACACGCCTCATCGCACCAAGCCTCGAGCGCGAGCTCAGAAACACGCTCACCGAGCGTGCAAACACGTCGGCCATCGACAATTTTGCCCTCAACCTCCGGCCGCTTCTCATGCAGCCTCCGGTCAAGGGCTTCGTGACGATGGGACTTGACCCCGGCTACGCGCACGGATGCAAGGTCGCCGTCGTGGACGCGACGGGAAAGGTGCTCGATACCGCCGTTGTCTACCCTACGTTCAGCGCGAAGAAAAAGCAGGAGGCCATCGACACGCTTGCCGCATTGGCGCGCAAACACGGTGTGCAGCACATCGCCATCGGCAACGGCACCGCCTCGCGTGAGACGGAGGCCATGACGGTGGAGCTTATCCGCGCGCTCGGCGGCGGGGTGTCCTACATGATCGTGAGCGAGGCGGGCGCGTCCGTCTACTCGGCGTCGAAGCTGGCGGCGGAAGAGTTTCCGCAGTACGACGTAAACCTGCGCTCGGCGGTATCCATCGCGCGCAGGCTGCAGGACCCGCTGGCGGAGCTCGTCAAAATCGACCCCAAGGCCATCGGCGTTGGGCAGTATCAGCACGACGTGCCGGAAAAGCAGCTCGATACGGCGCTCTGCGCCGTGGTGGAGGACTGCGTCAACGCCGTGGGCGTGGATGTGAACACGGCGTCGGCTCCCCTTTTGCAGCGCGTGTCCGGCCTCACGGCAACAACGGCAAGAAACATCGTGGCCTACCGCGAGGAAAACGGCGCGTTCCCCTCGCGCGCGGCGCTCAAAAAGGTGCCGAAGCTCGGGCCGAAAGCATTTGAGCAGTGCGCGGGCTTTCTGCGCGTGCCGGAAAGCGCGCAGACGCTCGACCGCACGGGCGTGCACCCCGAGTCCTATGCGGCGGCAAAACAGCTTTTACAGCTGACTGGCTTCACCCTGGCTGACGCAGGGACGGCGCGCATCGCTGCGCTGGAAAAGGCCGTGCAGCAAGCGGGCGTTGAGACGCTCGCCGGGCAGTGCGGCGTAGGCGTGCCGACGCTTATGGACATCGTCAAAGAGCTGGTGCGGCCCGGCCGCGACCCGCGCGACGAGCTGCCCGCGCCGATTCTGCGCACGGATGTGCTGGAGCTCAAGGACCTGAACCCCGGCATGACGCTGCGCGGCACGGTCCGGAACGTCATCGACTTCGGCGTGTTTGTCGATATCGGCGTGCACCAGGACGGACTGGTGCATATCTCGCAGCTGTGCGACAGGTATGTGAAGCACCCGTCCGAGGTCGTGTCCGTCGGCGACGTGGTCACGGTGGCGGTGTTGGAGGTCGATGAAAAGCGCAAGCGCATCAGCCTCACCATGAAAGGCGTAAAACAGGCATAAAAGTCACGGGCGTCCGGCGGACGCCCGTGACTTTTACTTTATGATGCGTAAGACCAGCTGCAGCAGGCCGAACACGACCGGCTGGTGGATGAGGTAGATCCAGAGTGACTGGCGGCCGCAGAAGCAGAAAAACCGCGTGACAGCCCAGCTTTTCGCCTTACCCGGCAGGCGCGTCTTCTTATCTGCATATACGGTTCTGCCGAACACGGTACCGAGCATATACCAGCCCAGATGCGGCAGGAGCGGAAAATAGTCACTCGAGGCAAAGCCCGGATAGCAGAGCCCCAGCGGAAAGAGGAACTTCGCCTCCACCGTCGTGCCGGCAAGGAGATAGCCCGCCACAACCAGCACCACGCCGATACAGGCCAGCGCCTCGGTCGGCAGCTTTTTGTACACCGGATAGAGCATCATGCACACGCCGAGCAGGTGCAGAACGCCGAACCAGACGATCACATCGCGCGCGGCCATGCCGAGAAAATACATCCCGGCCGTGACCGCGGATATGAGCATGCCGCAGCCGAACACGATTGCGCCGCGGCGGAAGCTGCGAGAGCCGAGCGTGGCGCAGCAGCCGGAAAGTACGACGAAAATCACGCCGCCATACTGCTGGACAAACACGTAGACCGGCGGGAAGGACACGTCCAGCCCCGCGAAATACACGAGGTCAAACAGGAAATGGACGACGATAACGCATAAAATGCACAGTCCGCGCAGCGCGTCGAGCTCCCAGATTCGCTCTTGTTTTTGCATGATGATCGCTCCTTGTATGCGGTTTCGCCCGGGCGGACAGCGCCCGGGCGACGGATGCATGACGAATCAGTTGCCGCTGTTTGCCTGACGTTCGGCCTCTTCCTCTTCGAGCACGCGGTAGGCCACCTTGCCAACCAGCGTTTTGGGAAGTTCGGTACGGAACTCGATGTCGTATGGCATGGCGTATTTTGCAATATGGCCGCGGCAGTAGTCGAGAATCTCTTTTTTAACCTCGTCCGACGGCTCGATGCCCGGGCGCAGGACGACGAACGCCTTGACCTTCTGCATCTTATAAGCGTCCTTCACGCCGATGACACAGGACAAAAGCACCTTGGGATGGCCGTCGATGACGTTTTCCAGCTGGCCGGGATAGACGTTGTAGCCGGAGGTAATAATCATGCGCTTGATGCGCTGGCTGAAGTAGACAAAGCCGTCCTCGTCCATCTTGCCGAGGTCGCCCGTATGCAGCCAGATACGGCCGTCTCCGTGGCGGCGGAGGGTATTTCTCGTCTCTTCTTCGTTGTCCACGTAGCAGACCATGACCGACGGGCCGCTGATGCAGATCTCGCCTTCAATATTGGCATCGAGCTCTTCGGTCGTGCCGGGCTTGACAATCTTATAATAGGTATCGGGGAACGGCACGCCGATCGAGCCCGTGCGGTTGTAGTCCTTGGGCGTGAGGCAGCTGGCCGTGACGCACTCGGTCAGGCCGTAGCCCTGCCGGATCTGCACGTTGGCGTGGTGCGCCTCCAAAAATGCGTCAACCTTTTTCTTGAGCTCAATCGACAGGCTGTCGCCGCCGCAGAACACGCCCTTGAGGAAGCTGAGATCCGCGTTTTCCAGATTCTCCGCGCGAAGCAGCGCCTCAAAGAGCGTCGGCACGCCGGGGATGATATTGGGCTGCTTCTTGACCAGCAGGTTCGCATACGTCTTGACATTGAACTGCGGCACCAGAATGCACGTCGCACCGCCGATGAGCGCCGTATGAATGCCGATGCCAAGGCCGAAGCCGTGGAAAACCGGCATGACGGAGAGCATCTTCATGCCGTCGATGGGTGAAAAACCGCTCGCCGCGATCGTCTGCAGGCCCAGCGCGTTGAAGTTGGCGTTGCTGAGCAAAATGCCCTTGGTGGTGCCGGTGGTACCGCCGGAATACAGAATGGACGCGCCGTCTTCGGCCTTACCCAGATCCTTAGGCAGCGGCAGATTGCGCTTCTTGCCCACGCGCATGAACTCGCTCCACCAGATGTAATCGCCGTTCTTGGGCGGCGCGGGATATTTGCGCGCGGATGTGAGCGAATAGCCCAACGCCAGATGCGGCAGCAGCTCGTCTTGCACCTTGGCCACGATGAGCTTCACGTCTTTGCTTTCGAGCTCCGGCATGATGGACGCGACCTTGCCATAGAACTGGTCAAGCGTCAGAATTGCCTTGGAGTGTGAGAAGTTGAGATAGAACTTGATCTCACCGGCAGCCGAAAGCGGATGGATCATGTTCGACACCGCACCGATGCGGTTGAGCGCATAGAAGCTGTTGAGCGCCTGCGGGCAGTTGGGCATGCAGATGGTCACGCGGTCGCCCTTTTGAATGCCCAGCGCGAGATATGCGCGCGCCGTATCGTCGATATGGCGCATAAACTCAGCAAAGCTCGTCTTCTTGCCCATGAACTCATAAGCGGTATTTTTGGGGAATTTTTCCGCGGCGGCTTTGACCATCTCATAAACGGTCTTCTGCGGATACTGCAGATGCTGCGGCGTACTGCCGTAGTACTTCAGCCACGGAGCGGAGGAAGAAATGCTCATTTGCTTGTCATCCTTTCATTTTTTACACACCTTGCACGCCGTATGCGTACCGGAAAAATTATACGCCTGTTTTCCGCAAAACGCAACGTATTTCGCCAAAGACGCGCTATTTGTTGAGAATTCTGGCGACCAGCGGACGCTTGACCTTCATTGCTCCCTTCGGGCAGAACTCCTGACAGCAGAAGCAGTGGATGCAGGCACTCCGGTCGATAGACGGTTTGCCGTCTGCCATTGTGATGGCCTTGGCCGGGCAGATGTTGGCGCATTTCTTGCAGCCGATACACGCCTGCTTATTGACCTGCGGACGCGGCGTGAGGCAGGCCGAGAGGAACTTGCCCACGAGCTTCCCCACCGCGCCGTCGCCGCCGTAGCGGAAACCGACGCTTTTCTGCGGCGGGAGCGTCTTGAAATCAGGCACGATGAAGCTGTCAAGCTCGCCGGATATGCTCAGCTCCTCAGGCGTTTCGGGAATCAGGCCGCGCTCGAGCGCAGCTTTGAGCGTGGGCACCTCGCGCGCGGTAAATCCCAGCAGCTTCGCGCAGGCAAGGTCGAGTTTGTGCGCAGAATAAGATGCTGCCACGGCTCCAATGTGCCGGGGGCTGCCCTGTGTGGGGCCGTTTCCCTCCATGCCGACGACTGCATCGCAGATGACGAGGCGCGGCTGAAAGTATTCGCACAGATCGACGATCATATTGGCAAAATCCTCGATCTTGGGATATTTATAGTGGTATTCCGGCTTCATCGTGCCGGGGATGACGCCAAAGAAGTTCTTGACCGCATTCGTCATGCCCATCATGCCGTGCGTCTTGAGCTTGCAGAAATCGATGATGGCGTCAGCCTGGTCGAGATAGGCCGTATACTGGAACTCGCGGGCGCACTTTGCCTCAGGGAATGTGGCCACAGCCTGCGAAAAGTCGTGGTTGAGCGCTGCGCCCACGGCCTCGCACGCGTGCATGCCCGCCGCGTCGTAGACGTGGTTCAGGTGCGCAGCGGTATAGAGCCCGCCCGGGCTGTCGCCCAGCAGGACGGACGCGCCGCGCGCGGTGAGCATTTTCACCAGCTCACACAAAAGCGCCGGGTGCGTGGTCGCGGCCTGCTCGGGCTTCATGGCGGCGACCAGATTGACTTTGATGACCACGCGCATACCGGGCTTCACCCAGTCCAGCCCACCCAGCGGGCGCATAACCTCTTCCAGTGCGCGGCGGCACTCGTCCGGCTCATAGCCGGAGCAGCGGACGATCGATACATCGGTTTGCATACGAAACCTCCAAAACGCTGATTTTTCCTTACTATATCATACCTTGACGCGCATTTCAAACCCACGGGCGTATGTTTCGTCCGATTTCGCGCGCAAAGTGTTTTTGCGTAAAATAATGCTTGCTTTCCTGTCATTTTTATGCTAGAATCAATTGGTCTGTGAAAAGGATGGTCCTCTGTCGCAGCCGGCACCGCGGTGCAGCGGCATTTCCATGCGGCATGAACGTCTTAATTTGAAGGAGGACACAAGTTATGGATCTGATGAAGGCTTTGACCAGCCAGTACATGAAGCCCGAGCTGCCGCAGATGAACGTCGGCGACACCGTTCGTGTTCATGTAAAAATCAAAGAAGGCAGCCGCGAGAGAATTCAGGTTTTCGAGGGCATCATTATCGCCAAGAAGCACGGTGGTATCGAGGAATCCATCACCGTTCGCCGCATTTCCTACGGCGTCGGCTGCGAGAAGGTTTTCCCGGTGCATGCGCCCAACGTTGTCAACGTCGAAACCGTTCGTCACGGCAAAGTCCGCAGAGCGAAGCTGTATTACCTGCGTGACCGCCTCGGCAAGGCCGCCAAGGTCAAGGAGAAGGTTTAATCTCCAACTGTATCCAAAAATAAAAGCAGATACGCTGTGCGTATCTGCTTTTATTTTTCCGTCTGAAACAACCCCGCAAGTGCATCACGCCGGACGGCTATTTACAAAACACCCAAAAAAGGGTATACTGGATATGTCCATTATAGATTTTTCCGGCGCGTTCCACTTTCTAATATCCGTTTTTTCTTTTATATTATCGGGCATTTTTCTTTTTCTGTTTTTGGAACCAATAATTATTTCACAAATTCTGCCGTTCATTTTTGTCTGTTTTTTCGGGTAAGCGTCCGCGAACGAGCATTACAGGAGGAAATTGTATGAAGCAGTATACCGTCGCCCGCGTCAGCGGCGCGCCTGACTGGGCGCAGATCGAAGCCGTATCCGTAGACGAGCACCTCTGGCTCGCGCCCGCGCCAATCGCCATGACGGCGCAGCTGTGCTATGACGAAGCGCGGCTGTATGTCCGCCTGTGTGCCCGCGAGGCGAACATCCGCGCCGAACACGACGCGCCCATGAGCATGGTCTGCGAGGACAGCTGCATGGAGTTTTTCTTCACGCCCGACCCCAACAACCTGCGCTATTTCAACTTTGAGATCAACCCAAACGGCAGGACATATATCGGCCTTTGCCGCAGCAATCCCGACCACGTGCGCCTGGCCCCGCTTGACGAGGACGTGCTGCTGCAGAAGCGTATGCAACGAACGCCGGACGGCTGGCAGGCCTGCTATCGCATCCCGCTTGACTTCATCCGCCTGTTCTTCCCGGACTTTTCGCTGCGCTCCGGCGCAGTGCTGCGCGGCAACTTCTACAAGTGCGGCGATCTGACCGTGCAGCCGCACTACATCGCATGGAACCGGGTAGACAGTCCCAGACCCGACTTCCATCTGCCGGAATATTTCGGCCTTCTGACGCTGGCATGAGCCGGCACCTGCTGTACATACAAAAATGCGCGTCTGCGAACACGTTCGCAGGCGCGCATTTGAATCAATAGCCGCTGCCGACCAGATGCTGCAGGCGGATGGGCAGGTCATTGAAGACCTCGACCTCACGGCCGAACTTGCCCAGCGTCTTTTCCACGAGCACATAGTCGAATTCCGGGATGATGACCTCATCCCACCTGCTGCCGAAGCCTCTGGCGGCGACGTCGAGCATGGTGACGATCTGCCTGCCGAGCGGCTCTTCGGAGTTGAGCGTGATGGCGCCGTAGAATTCCTGACACTCGGTATAACCGGAATTGTGCGTGCCGGTATAGGGCTTGAGCATGGCAAGATCGACGGGCCGTCCGATGCGGCGGCTGACCTCGTCCTGCCGTCTGACAAAGTAGTCCACCAGCGCCTGCTCCTGCAGCTTAGCGGGCAGATTGTTTCTGGCCACGTCGATGTATGCGTCAAGGCCAACCTGATATGCCTCGTCGACAAAATCGAGCCAGAACTTCTGCGGCTCGGTGAGCTGTCCGCCGGCACCGGTGCAGACCACGCTGCAGCGCTCGCAGGCCGTCAGACCATCCATCTTCGGGCCGACGCCCAGATGCACGAAATCGCCCTCGCGGATCGGGCGGTTGAGCGCTTTGCCGATGAGTGAGCGGTTGTCCTCGCCGGCCGTGACCATTACGTCGAAGCCCATCTCCTCCACGCCCAGCTCGCTGGCAATGGCGTAGCCCCACTGCGCGACCTGCGTCTCGAGCATGCCCGGCTTCATGATGCGCAGCATGCCCTCGATCATCACGTCAGCGATCTTGGCCGCCTGACGGGTCAGCTGCATCTCGATGTCGGACTTTTCATATTTGATCTTAAAATACAACTCCTGTGCGTCGAGCAGGTTGCCCTTGCCGACATAGTCCTCAAAGAACTCAAAAATGCCCACAGGCATGACCGCGCGCGGCGTGAGAAGCGCCATGCGCTTCGGCCTGCAGCCACACATTTCCTCGACAACGTCCTCCACGCGCTCGGCCTGCACGGGATACTCCTCATCCGCCAGCTTGAGCATCTCGACCTTTGCCACGCGGCAGCCGCTGCGCGGCGAGAGCTGCTCAGCAACATAACCGCCCTCGAGTCCGGCGAGAATGGCAAAGCCGTTTTTGCCCACCACGCCCGCGACCGGCTCGATGGCGATGTTGGTATTGCCGCCAAGATACGGCACGTCGCCGTGGTAATGCTCGTCGGAATAGACCAGTCCCGCATCAAAGCCCGCAGCGGCCAGCGCTTCATAGACAGCCTTCTGGCGGCGCGCAAACTCGTCGCGGCCAACCCGTATCTGCTTGTCGAACGCAGGCGCCTTAGCAAGCACATCGGCAACGATATTCGCCTGTCTGCTCCAATCTGATCTGTTGAACATAGCGATTCTCCTTTTTTCCTTCTCCGGGTGCGGCCCGGGCAGTTTTTTCGTTATCCCTCGCTCAAAACGCTGTCAATCGCCGCTTCGAACAGGTATTGCTTCGACAGGTACACTGCGCCGCGCACGTGCGCGTCGGAACCGGCCTCCATCATCCGCAGCGCGACCTCCCGGTGGTACAGTCCCGCCAGATGATGGCGCAGCATCTTCTCAATGAGCTGGTTCTCCTGTGTCACCGCGCCGCCAATGATCACGAGTTCCGCGGCCAGCACCGTCTGTATGTTGACGATTGCCGCCGCCCAGGCGCGCGCGGCCTGGTTGAGCGTGTCGAACACGTCCAGATCCATCGCGCCCGCCGCCTTCTCCAGCAGCTGCAGGCTGAGCGCGTCAGTCCCCTTTTGCTCCATCATCGCGCGCAGCGTCTGCGCGCGACCGGTCTGCAGCAGCTGCCGCACGCGCCGGAAGACGCTGGCAAGACCCGCCTGCCGCTCCAGCGCGCCGCTGGTGCCGCCGCCGAAGCAGCCGGCGCGGTCAAGCTCCAGAATCATATCGCCGATCTCTCCGGCAAGGCTGCACGGGCCGTCGTAGAGCTCGCCGCGCAGCACAATGCCCGCGCCCACGCCGCAGTCGCCGGTGATGTCGACATAGACAAAGCTCTGAGCGCCTGCGCCGTACTGCAGATACGCACCGATGGTGGAAAGGCGCGAGGCATTGTGGATGAAGCACTGCAGCTGCAGCGCCTGTCCGGCGGCTTCGCGCAGCCGCGTCTGCTCGAGATTTGGAAAATTCGGGATGCAGCTGACCACGCCCGTCGCCGCGTCAATGACGCCGGGGATGGCGATATTCGCCGCGAGCAGACGGCTCTGCGCGCGCCTGCGGCCCGTGAGCAGCGTCTGCTTCAGCTCGGCCAGAAGCGCAGTGAGCGCCTCGACCGTCAGCGCCTGCGTGACCGCGACGGAACGCGAGGCCAGCACATACCCGCTCAGATTGAGCAGATACGCACGCAGGCAGTCACTTTCCAGATAATAATACAGATTGTAGCCATAGGCGGGGTTGATGCTGAACACGTCGGGCTTGCGCCCAAGCTCGGTCGTCTGCTTGCGCAGCTGCACAATCAGCGCCTGTGATTTGAGTGCCGCCAGCGCGCGGCTGACAGTTGCGGTGCTCAGCCCCGTCTGCTCAGTCAGCATCGCCGCCGTCACTTCACCCGATGCCTCGATCGTTTTCAGAACCAGCATCAGATTCTTCCGTCTTGTTCCGGTTGCGTCCGCCATGTTCCGACCTTCCCTCCTTCCGTTATCCTAATTATTGCTGATTGAAAAGATAATGTCAACACTTTTGGCATTATTCCCGAAGCATCCGTAAATTTTCCCCCTGTTTTTTTCTTTAATTTCAATATTTTGTGGATCAAAATTACTGCTTTTATACATTTGAAAAAATAGTTTTTCTTACTTTTAAACTAAATATACATAATTTTATATTCGAATTTGTTCAAAACTTCAATTTTCATTAATTTTTAAGATTTAAATTGACATGCCGTTTTGATTGTGTTATTGTCATATCGGTAAAGGTCGGCCGGTTTTTCCGGCTGTCCGTTTGTACGTCTGAATATATCCGACATAAGGAGGAACCTGTTATGAACATGCTCGATACATTGAAGGGCTCGTATTTCTCCGAAGTCCTGCCCGCCGGCTGGGACATCGCCAAAATCAAGGAGTGCGTCTCCAATGATCCTGCCACGGTGTGTGACCGCCAGGATTTCTGGAACGACGGCTTCACGCCCGTTCCGTGCGCAAATCTGGAGGAATTCAATACCTACATGGGCTTTGAGATCGCCATGCAGATCAAGAAGACCAAGGAAGAGGGCCGCAAGCTCATCCTCATCCTGCCTGTCGGCCCGATGGGCATGTACAAGTGGGCGGTCTATTTCCTGAAGCAGATGAACATCGACTGCAAGCACGTCTATGGCTTCAACATGGACGAGTGGGCCGATGCTGAGGGCAATACCCTGCCCGCGTCCGACCCCGCTGCGTTCCAGAATGCCATGCTGGGCGCGTTCTATGAGCCGCTCGGCGAGCTGACCGTGCCCGAAGATCAGCGCAACTTTGCCACCAAGGACAACCTGCCCACCTATCCCGAGAAAATGGCCAAGCTGAAGGCCGAGGGCGCCAAGCAGGTCATGGTCTACGGCATCGGCCGTATGTGCCACATCGCGTTCTGGGAGCCGCACTTCGCGCAGGACTATGAGACTGACGAGGCGTGGCTGCAGGCGCCGTACCGCATCGGTGCGCGGCTGCATCCGTTCACGATCGAGCAGAACGCCATCACGTCCTTCCGTTCGAGCTGGCCGCTCATCCCGTGCTACGCCAACACCATCGGCCCGAAGATCATCTTCGGCTCCGACTACTGCATCGGCGGCGCCGACGGCGTGCTCTCACGCGGCATGCAATGGCAGGGCATGAGCTTCTGGATGACGCTGCGCTATGGCCCCACGAAGGCCGTGACCTCCAGCCGCATCCCCACCATGCCCGGCAAGCTCTTCTTCATGCAGGAGCTGGCAGGCCCGCTGTGCGCGGACACCAACTGATCGCTTTTCATGGGCCGCAGGCATTTCCTGCGGCCCATGGCCATTGTAGCAGAAAGGACACAAATATGGACGCAAAAGAACTTCTGCAGCAGTGCCTGCAGCAGGAACAGGCTTACACCTTCGCGCACTTTGCGCGCGGCGACGTGTGGGAGCTGGGCTGTGACCTGGTCGCGGCCTGCCGGGAATTCGAAGGGCCGCTGGCCGTGGAGATCTGGCTGGGCGACGTGGAGGTCTTCCGCTATTATCCCGCCGGGACGGGCAAGTTCCATGAGCAGTGGCTCGCCCGCAAGCGCAGGACGGTCATGACGCTGGAAAAAAGCTCGCTGCGCGTAAAGGCAGAGCTGATGCTCAGCGGCGAGGATATGAAAGAGGATATGTGCCTCGACCCCATGCAGTACGCCGGGTGCGGCGGCGGCTTTCCCATCCGCCTTGCCGGCGGCTGCGTGATCGGCTACATCGGCGTGTCGGGTCTTGCCGATACGCGCGACCACGCCGCGCTCATCGCCGGACTTGAACGCTTCTTTGAAAAACGCAGATAAACACACAGGCGGAGCAGCAATGCTCCGCCTGTCAGCGTGTCGAAAAAGCCTCGCAGAGTTCGCCGCAGATGCGGCGAAAGAATTGTAAATTATTTTTTCCGGCGGCGTGTACGTCGGGAAAAATACACTTCGGCCTG
>SFHJ01000010.1 GCA_004555655.1 Clostridiales bacterium | reverse complement strand
GGTGATAATCGTCGTGAACTGATCGAACAGTACACCAATCTGGAACACCTGACACGGGAGATCGTTGAAATCCTGATTGACTACATCGTGATAGGCAAGAGGATTCCCGGAACAAAGGATGTTCCCATCGAAATTCACTGGAATTTCTGATAACTGTCCTGAAAATGGGACTGAAACGAACCAATCAACCTAAAATGTTGTTCTTATATGATTGCAGCAGAACAGAAGGCCCGGGCGACGTACGACAACATTCTTCGCCTCTCGGACGACCCGGATGTGAACGACGCGATCAAGTTCCTGCGCGAACGCGAGATCGTACACTTCCAGCGCTTTGGCGAGGCAATGGAGCTTCTGCGTCGGAAGCTCGACGAGAAGAACGTCTACTATATGAACCCCGCGCTGAAAAACTGAGCAAAGAGCAAAATACGGACGAAAAGCATCGCTTTTCGTCCGTATTTCCGTTTTTTATCATCGCTATGCCGCTCAATGCGTGTTGGACGCGGGCAGGCTTGCCGCGGCCATCGACTGGCCCACGCGGCGGAACTTCTCATCTGGCAGCTCCGGAATCATCTTGCCGCTCAGCTCGGGGTACTCGTCGGCCAGAACGTGCTTGGCGGTCTCCAGAATCAGATCGCCGCCCTTTCCGGACATAACACGGCCCAGCAGCAGCACATGGCGGCAGCCGTACAGATGATAGTAGTATGCAAGCGTGTGGCCCAGATATACGCCGATGGATACATATACCTTTTCTGCGCGCGCATCACCCGCTTCCATGAGCCTTTGTACGACCTTCAGCTTTTCAGCCGGAGACAGCGCCTCGTCCAGCTCGATGCCAGCGCGCGGGGCCAGTTTGATTACGCCGTCCTGTGAGAAATACTTTACGCCGCAGCCAATATCGCCCGACCATTCATCGCGCATGGCATCGGGCTGTGCGTCCACGGGGACAAACGCCAGCTCATTGAGCCAACCGGTGATACGGCCTTGCTCATCGACATAGCCAACGGCCTCGCTTGTGCCCATGGCGATGCCCAGAACGCTTGTATCGTTCAGGCTCATCGCACCAGCCAGCGCCGAGACGTCGCCGTCATTGATGACGGAATACGGCACATCGCCGAAAGTGTCGGTGATGGCGCGGATGTAGATATCTTTGACCTTCTTGTCATACAGATCCTTGGGCACCTGCAGGAACAAGGAGGCGTTCATGGTGCGGTTATTGATGAATACACCGGCCGAGGATACGCCCACTGCGTCGACGCGCGGCATGTGCGCGGCGGCAGATTTGAGCGCAGCAACGATGCCGTCATAGTGGTAGTCAGGGTCGGCGTTGATTTTGGGGAACCAGACGACCTCTTCTGAACAGACTGTCTCGCCGTCGATGACGGCCGAGACCTTGCGGTCACTGCCGCCCGCGTCAAAGCCGATACGGCAGCCCTCAAGATGGCCGCCCATCGCCTTGGGCGCGTCCTTGGCCTCGGGCACGCGGTCGGTGCGGACAATCTCAAACGGATGCTCAAAAATGTTGGCCATATAGTCCCAGTCGAACGCCTGCTGGCCTCCGGCACAATATGTCTTTTTCAAATAGTCGCACATTGCTGTGTCGTCAATGTAAATTCTGTAGCCGCCCTTCATCCAGAGGATGGTCTTGACCATGCGCTCGATATAGTAGCAGTCGGCGTCATACATCTCCGGCGTACCGTGGATGAACGTATGGCAGGCAGCCATCTGACCGTCGGCACGCTCCACGGCGATGGAGACAGGCTTTTTCGCGGTCTGCAGAAACGCCTGATTGAAGCGCATGATGGGGATATACGCCGGGTCAAGTTCCGGCGTATTTTTGATGTTCACAGAGATACCGTATCGTTCCATTGATTGCTCCTCCATAATCCGGTTTCTATCTTTTGCCGCGGCTTTCTCTCTGCGGCATGCTTCTATTGTCAAGGCTAACAGTTTTTTTCATTTTGTCAAGCGCCCGAAACTTTATTTGTGAATTTTCTTGACGCATCGATAAAAACGGCATATGATTGTGTTATCAGAAAAGGCCGGCATGCAGAACGGGGCGCAGAAGTCTGTGTAGCGGCCGGAATGCGGAGGGATTCCTATGCGGGTAGCAGGCGGGCAGGTCTTTGACCTGGAACATGGATTTATAGAGCGTGAGCTGTTCACAAGCGGCGCGCTACTTGCCGCAGAGGGCGGCGGTGAGACGTTGGATGCTTCCGGGTGCTACGTAATTCCCGGTCTTATCGACGTGCATTTTCACGGCTGCGTGGGCGAGGATTTCAGCGACGCCACGCCCGATGGGCTGCAGCGGATGGCCGACTACGAGCTTTCGCAGGGCGTCACCTACATCTGTCCGGCCGGCATGACGCTGCCGGAAGAACAGCTGATGCGCATCTGCGAAAATGCGGCTGCGCACCGCGCCAACGCATCGCACGGCGCGGAGCTGGCGGGACTGAATCTCGAGGGGCCGTTTTTGTGCATGGCGAAAAAGGGCGCACAGAACGGCGCATTCCTCCACGCCCCCGATGGCGCAATGCTCCACCGGCTGCAGGTGGCCGCAAACGGCCTTGTAAAGCTGGTCACGGTTGCGCCCGAGCAGCCGGGCTCGCTGGAATTTATCCGCGCGGCCCGCGCCGACGGCGTCACCGTCTCCGTTGGCCACACCACTGCGGACTATGATACTGCCAGCGCCGCCTATGAAGCGGGCGCGCGGCAGGCAACACATCTTTTTAACGCTATGCCGCCCTTCACCCATCGTGCGCCCGGCGTCATTGGCGCGGCATTTGACCACCCCGAGGTACAGGCGGAGCTCATCAGCGACGGCATCCACATCCACCCCAGTGTGGTGCGGGCGACGTTCCGTCTGTTTGGCGCGCACCGGGTGATTCTGGTGTCTGATTCCCTGCGAGCCACAGGAATGCCCGACGGGCAGTATCCCTTTGGCGGGCAGCAGATCGTAGTGCGTGGCAACCGCGCAACCATGGCGGATGACCCAAATACGCTGGCGGGCTCAGTCACGAGCCTCATGGGCTGCGTGCGGCAGGCGGTGAAGTTCGGCATTCCGCTGTCCGACGCCGTCCGCGCCGCGACATATAACCCTGCCCGCGCCATCGGCATCGACCACCGCGCCGGCAGTTTGGATGACGGCAAGGAGGCAAGCTTCGTCCTGCTGGAAAAGGACACCCTCACCATACGCGCAGTCGTGTTCAAGGGCGCGCTGGTCGTGAACTGAACATCGGTCTGAAAAGCCCGGATCAAACGATCCGGGCTTTTTTACTGCTTGTTCTGGTGAATGCGTGTTCAGCCTCGCCGCTGAGGCCGGAAATGCACGACAGCTTCTTTTGTCGCGCCATGGATAACCCTCCAATCAGGTTTTTTCCTGGTCGGAGGATATCTTATTTCTGGAGCGAACGCTCGACTGCCACGTAGAAAAATCAGTCCAGATGCCACCCGAAATCACCGTGATAGATCATCTGTCTGGTCATGCCGCCGTCGATGCAGATGTTTTCTCCGGTGATGAAGCCCGCTTTGCCGGAGCAGAGAAAGAGCACCATATTGGCAATATCCATGGGCGTTCCAACGCGCCCGACAGGCTGCTGGTAGGCGTCGGGGCCGGTTCTGACGGAAGAGGTAGTGTCGATCCAGCCGGGCGAAATGGAGTTGACCCGCACCTTTCCTGCCAGACTTACAGCCAGCGCATGCGTCAGCGCCGCAATACCGCCTTTGGCTGCAGTATAGCTCTCGGTGTTGGGCTGGCTCATCCTGTCCCGGCTGGAAGAGATGTTGACAACACTCGCGCCCGTCGCGAAGTGCGGCAGAAACAGCTGCGTCAGCCGGAAGGGCGCAGAAACGCCGACACGAAGTGCGTAGTTGAATTCTTCATAGGTGCAGCTGTCGATCCCCTTCATAATGGGAAGGGCGTTATTGATGAGGAAGTCAACACGGCCAAAGTCTGTCACAACCCTTTCGGCAAAGCGCTGCAAAACTGCGTCGTCTGCAATATCGCCCACAAAATATGGGTTTTCTTTTATATCGATAACGCAGACATGCGCGCCCTGCTTTTCAAATTCCTCACAGATGCACCTGCCGATGCCGCTCGCTCCGCCGGTCACAACGGCGACTTTATTTGCAAATGTCATGGTGTTCTTCCTGTTCTTCGCCTTTCTCCGGCAAATCAGAAGCCGGTGCTACTCGATTACATAGGGCCAATCTAGGATGCCGCCGAATTCCTTGACATTGCTGTAGCCAAGCCCGGCCAGCGCTTCAGCGGCCAGCTTGCTGCGCCGGCCACTGCGGCAATAGACGAGTACAAGGCTGTCCGTTTCCGGAATCGCCGCTGCGGCAGTATCCCCGCTGATGGAGCCCACCGGCAGAAGGACTGCTCCGGGAATGTGCCCCGCTTCATATTCCTCCGCTTCGCGCACGTCCAGAACAATGCTGTCCGGATGCTCGTCCATGAGGCGCTTGGCCTGCTCAGCGGATATTTGCTCATATGTGAATGGCTGCACAGGCCCTGCCGCACCGCAGCCCGTGAGACAAAGCACACAGAGCGCCGATGTCAGAATCAAGCGTTTCAGCTTCATGTGGATTCTCCTTCGCGTGCATCCGGGCACAGTACGGCCGGATATCTGTCCAACACCACGACACCTGCAAGCTCGGACGCAAAACGCTGCATATTTCTTTCGCACTTGCGGCGGATCCCGCTGGTGTCTGCCGGATCAACCGGCACATGGTAGACATAATTCTTTTCCGCTGCTTCGCGCATCAACGTGCGCGTTTCTACGTAAGACAGGTGCAGCCCATTCCAGAAGGCCGCATCACAGCGACGGCCAGCCAACACCATCCGGTGCCGTTCTGCGTCGGGCGTGGCATCTGCAGTTATGTAAACTGTTTCTCCGTCGCGTTTTACCAGCAGCACGAAATGATCCGTCATCAGATTCTTTGGCACCGTGATATGCGCAAAGCGGTGAAATTCCACACAAAAGTCGCCCAGATGTACCTCTCCAGTGTCCGGCAAAGCATGATCCGGCAGAAGCACCTTTGTCTGCGGCCGCGCATCCAGCACACGGCGCAGCTTTTCGCGGCAGAGGTGATCCTCGTGTGCATGTGTAAAGGCAAGCGCCAACGCTCCGTCATAGGGCGGCTGCGCGGAGATGAGCTTCTGAAGCGCCTGATCCGGGAAAGCATAAAACGGCGCCAGCGGGCTGTTCGGCGCGTCGACGAGCAGCTTCTGCCCTCCGCTTTCCATCAGCAGCCCGCAGCTGCAAACAAGCGTTATCTTCATTGCAGCATCTCCAGAAACTCCTGCTCAGAAAGAACGGGGATTCCAAGCTCATTTGCCTTTTTGAGCTTGCTGCCCGCATTCTCGCCGGCTACAACATAGCTGGTCTTTTTCGAGACGGACGAAGCTGCCTTACCGCCAAAAGATTCGATCTTCTCCGTCGCCTCATCGCGCGTGAAGAGCTGCAAAGCGCCCGTCAGCACGAACGTCTTTCCTGCAAAGCGCGTGTCAGTCACAGCGCTGTGGCTTTCAAAATTGACACCCGCTGCGCGCAGCTTCTCAATAAGATCGCGCGACTGCCCGCTTGCAAACCACTGCAGGATATTCTCTGCCGTCGTCTGGCCCACGTCGGGCACTGCCGTAAGCGCCTCCATGTCCGCCTGCATCAAAGCGTCCAGTGAGCCAAACGTAGCGGCAAGCACCTTGGCAGCTTTCACGCCGACCTGCCGGATGCCGAACGCGCACAGCAGCCTGCTCAGATCGTTTCCCTTGCTGGCCTCGATGGAGCGGCGCAGGTTTTCCGCCGACTTTCTTCCCTGCCCGTCAAGTTCTGCGAACGCATCAAAATCAAGCGTATAGAGGTCGGCAGGTGTGGAAATGAGTTTTTCCTCGATGAGCTGGTCGATGATGGCGCTGCCGAGGCCGTCGATGTTCATGGCCTCGCGCGAGACAAAGTGCGCCAGATTTCTTGAAAGCTGTGCCGGGCACTCCGCGCCCGTGCAGCGAAGGGCCACACCGTCTTCATCGCGCACGACCGGCGCGCCGCAGACCGGGCAGACGGACGGCAGCAGGTATGGCGCTGTCCCGGCCGGACGCTTGTCCTTCTCAACCTCGAGGATTTCGGGTATGATCTCCCCTGCCTTGCGGATTTTTACCGTGTCACCGATGCGGATATCCTTTTCCGTGATGAAGTCCTGATTGTGGAGCGTCGCGCTCGTCACGGTCGTGCCCGCCAGATGCACCGGCGCAACCACAGCGCGCGGCGTCAGCACGCCCGTTCTACCCACCTGCACGACAATATCCTGCAGGACAGTGGATTTAACTTCGGGCGGATATTTAAAGGCCGCCGCCCAGCGCGGAAACTTAGCTGTACTGCCCATACGCGCGCGGCCTGCGAGCGAATTGAGCTTCACCACCGCGCCGTCAATGTCGTAGCTGAGATCGTAGCGCGTATCGTCCAACCGCGCGATCTGCGTCCGGATGGAATCAAAATCGCGGCAGAGCGTATACGGAATTACCTTAAACCTGCGCGCACGCAGATAGTCCAGCGTCTCAGCGTGCGTCTGAAACTCCAACCCCTCCGCCAGCTGCAGATTGAACACCAGAATATCCAGCCGCCGCTGCGCCGCGACTGTGGGGTCGAGCTGCCGCAGCGAGCCGGCCGCCGCGTTGCGCGGATTGGCAAAGAGCGGCTTGCCTGCCTGCTCCTGCTGGCGGTTGAGCGCTTCAAAGCTTGCGCGCGGCATGAACACCTCACCACGCACGATGAGCCGCGCAGGCGCATTCTCCAGCGTCATGGGGATTGATCGGATGGTCTTGAGATTTTCCGTCACATCCTCGCCCACAAGGCCGTCACCGCGCGTTGCGCCGCGAACAAACCGGCCGTCAATATATTCCAGCGCCACAGACAGCCCGTCGACCTTTGGTTCAACAGTATATTCTGCCTCCGGCTCCTGCTCGCGCAGGTGCGCGTCAAATTCCCGCAGCTCATCATAGGAAAACACATCCTGCAGGCTTTCGAGCGGTACGGCGTGCCGGACTTTTACAAACTGGCTCAGCGCTTCGCCTCCCACACGCCGGGTGGGACTGATGGGCGAGGCATATTCGGGGTACTGCTTTTCCAGCTCCTCGAGCTGTCTGAGCATATGGTCGTACTCAAAGTCCGAAATCTTCGGATCGTCCAGCACGTAATACTGGTGGTTGTGGTATTCAAGCTCCTTTGTCAGGCGCTCTATTTCCAGTTTTGCATCTCTTGTATCCATGGGATTTCCTGCCTTTCGTATGCAGAGTCGATTGCTCCGATCTCAAAATAGCTCTCCGGCACCTGTCCGACAATGACCGTCTCCGCCACCACTACGTCGGTGTCCACATCCGCGCTCTGCGAGCCAAAGGGCGTCAGGATGCTGACCTCGATGCACACGCGCAGCGTAATGCGCTGCTGCGTCTGGTTGATGCCGGCGCTCACAAACTCGGTAAAAAGATCTGCTCCTGATGTGGACAGCGAGACAACACGTACCGGCAGCCGGAACCCCTTGCCCGCGAAAAAATCGGGAAGGATCAGGCTGCCAATCGGGATGCCCAGCTCCAACGTCTGGATTTCCGGCGCAAGATCTCCAAGAATGTCGAAAATCTCCGCCTTCAGCTGCGCGACCTCGCCCATATTGGTCGTGATGGCGGTGATGTTGCCGCTCACATCCTTTTCCAGCATGATGATGTTGTTATAGTCTGCCTGGCCACTGCGCAGCTGTTCGGTCACGGCGGCGGTGAGCGCGTTGGAAGCGGCATTTACCACCTGATTTTCCGCAACCTCGCGCACATACGGCGAGATACGCAGCTGCAAAAGCAGCGCCAGTGCCAGAACAAGCAGCAACAGGCACAGCACAAGCAGCCTGCGCCTGCGGCGTTTTTTTCGGTTCATGCGCGCACCTCCCACCGGCAAAGCCTATGCCGGTGGAAAGCAATGTATGCGCCAGGGCATCACCGCACAATTCGGCAAGCGAATCCGGCGGGATAGTCTGGCACGAGACAACGTTTGAAAAACGCAGAAATACCGGATGTATTTCAGGTTTTTCAAACGGCAGTATTGAGAAAAAATCACCGAAGCCCGCAGACGCAATTGCGCGGTGTTGCCCTAAATTTTTTTCATGTGAACGCTGGCCGTATTGGCCATGAGGCGCTTGGTGCCGACACCGTCAAACGCGACCTCGAGCAGCGCATCGCCGCCCATCGGCACAACCGTGAGCACCAGTCCCCTGCCAAACGCCTTGTGCAGCACCATATCTCCCTTGGAAAATGTCACGGTTGACTTTTTACTTCCGCGCAGCAAGACGGAATCGTCTTTTCTGGCGCTGACAGACGGCCTGCGCGCAGGCGGCGCTTCATAGTCGCCGTAGATCGACGCACGGTACGCGCTGCGGTCATACCCGCCGAAACTGTCGTACTCGCGCCGCTCAGGCTTTGTCACACCCGATTTTTCCACGCAGCTCTCGGGCAGCTCGTCAATAAAACGCGACGGAAGATTCGTCGTGGTGCGTCCGTAGAGCATGCGCTGGCGCGCGTAGGAGATGTGCAGCGTCTTTTTCGCGCGCGTGATGGCTACATAGCAGAGCCTGCGCTCTTCTTCCATTTCCTCGGGCTCCCCGATGGCGCGGTTGCCGGGGAACAGTCCCTCCTCCAAGCCGACGAGGAACACATGCGGAAATTCCAGGCCCTTGGCGCTGTGCATGGTCATCATGACCACGGCGTCCGCTTCGGCGTCATACTGCTCAATGTCAGTATAGAGCGCAATCTCCTCCAAGAAGCCTGCAAGTGTGGGCGTGTCGGTGTTCTCCATGTAGCTGAGGATGCTGGATTTCAGCTCCCGCACGTTCTCCGCGCGCGTGCGCGACTCCACGTCGTTTTTTTCCTCCAGCATGGCGATGTAGCCCGTGCGGATGAGAAGTTCTTCATAAAAGTCCGGCAGACTGAGCGTTTCCAACAGCGCTGCGCAGTCCTCGATCAGAACTGTAAAGGCCATGAGCTTGTTCGCCGCCTTCTCAAGGCACGGGAAGCTGTACGGGTCCGAGATCACGTTGTAGAGCGGAAGATTTGCCGCCTGTGCCTGCCGCTCGGCCATCTCCAGCGTCTTGGCTCCGATGCCGCGTGGAGGATTGTTGATGATGCGCCGCAGGCGCAGATCGTCCGCACGGTTATTGATGAGGCACAGATACGCCAGCATGTCCTTGACCTCGGCCCGGTCAAAGAAACGCGTGCCGCCGATGATGCGGTACGGTACGCCGTTGCGCTTGAAGGAATATTCGAGCGCGTTCGACTGTGCGTTTGTGCGGTACAAGATGGCAAAATCCTTAAAATCCCGGCCCTTGCCGATGGAAAAGATCTGCGTGGCGACGTAGTTGGCCTCGTCCGTCTCGTTCATCGCCTCATAGACGTGAATATGCTCGCCCGCGGCGTTCTGCGTCCAGAGCTTTTTGCCCTTGCGGCCCTTGTTGTTGGCGATGACCGCGTTGGCCGCGTTCAGAATCGACTGCGTCGAGCGGTAGTTCTGCTCAAGGCGGATGACCTGCGCGCCGCGGTACTGCGACTCAAAGCTTAAAATATTCTCAATCGTCGCGCCGCGGAATTTATAGATGCTCTGGTCATCATCGCCCACGACACAGATATTTTCATACCCGCCCGCAAGCAACGACGAGAGTTGATACTGCAGCTGGTTGGTATCCTGATACTCGTCAATGAGTACATAGTGGAATTTGCGCTGGTAGAACGTGCGCACCTGCTCGTTCGATTCCAGGAGCTCCACCGTTTTCAGAATGATATCGTCAAAATCCAGCGCGTTGGCCTCGCGCAGGCGCGACTGATACTCGCCGTAGATCTGCGCGATGCGCTCCATACGGTAATCACCGGAAAACGCAGCGCCGCGCTCAAATTCGTCGGGCGACTGGCGCTTGTCCTTGGCGCGCGAGATAATGCTCAGCACCATGCGGGGCGCAAAAACCTTCTCATCCAAATTCATGTCGCGCAGCACGTCCTTGATGACGCGCTCAGAATCGGACGTGTCGTAGATGGTGAAGCTCCCGCTGTAGCTCTGACCGAGCTTTTCAATGTCGCGCCGCAGAATACGGCAGCAGGCCGAGTGGAACGTCATGGCCCACACGTCCATGGCCTCCGGGCCGAGACGCTCTGCCAACCGGTTTTTCAGCTCGTTTGCAGCCTTGTTCGTGAACGTAATGGCGATGATGCTCCACGGCGCGGCAGGACGCAGCGCGCACAGCGCGTGTGCCCTGTTTCTCTGTGCAGCATCCGGCAATTTTAAATAATCCTCCAGAAACTGCACGTCTTCGTCTGTGATATAGTCGGGAATCTCATACGAGTCCGACGCCTCGCCAAACGCAATGAGGTTGGCAATGCGGTGAATCAGCACCGTGGTCTTGCCGCTGCCCGCGCCTGCGAGCAGCAGAAGCGGCCCCTGTGTAGTCAATACAGCCTTTTGCTGCATGGGGTTTAGCGAAGAAAACTCAGCGGCGATCACCGCACGGCGGGCGGCAAGAAAGCGCTGCTCAAAATCGTGTGTCATAGTGTCTCCTGTCAGAAGTCAGATACCTGTATTTTAGTACATTTCTTCCGATTTGTCGACACGTTTCTACAGATAGTTTTTGAGCGTCAGAAGCGCTTTTTTCTCGATCCGGCTTACCTGCACCTGTGATACGCCGATCATGGACGCCACGCACTGCTGCGTCAGGCCGTGAAAATAGCGCAGGTCGATAACCAGCCGCTCGCGCTCGCTCAACTTCGAGAGCGCCTCTCTGAGCGCCAGCCGCTCCAGAATACGTTCTTCTTCACCGGTCGCTGCAAGCACATCCTCCAGCGTAAAGCCCTCTTCTCCGGATTCGCGCTGGATGGATTCCGCGCAGGACGTCGCCGTCTCTGCGCTTGCGATCTCTTCCGGCGAAAGGTCAAGCGCCTCGGAAAGCTCTGAGATGCCCGGCTCGCGGCCAAGCTCACCCGTCAGCCGCTCGCGCGCCTGCTTGATGGCCGCGGCGCGCTCCTTGATGCTGCGGCTGACCTTCACCGCGCCATCGTCGCGCAGAAAGCGCCGGATTTCGCCGGCGATTTTCGGCACGGCGTAGGTGGAAAACTGCGTGCCAAAGGCCGTGTCAAAGCCTGCGATGGCCTTCAAAAAGCCCACGCACCCAAGCTGGTAGAGGTCGTCCGGCTCGGCACCGCGGCCAAAATACCGCCGTGCAATCGACCAGATGAGTCCGGAATTCTCCGTCACCAGCTGCTCCGACGCCGCGCGGTCGCCCGACTGCGCGCGGGTGATCAGTTCATCCATATTCTGCGTCAAATGCTGCCGCCTCGCTGTACGATCTTCCGCTTCATATGTACGGTTGTCCCCTTGCCGGAAGTGGAGCTGACCTTGAGCTCGGTCATAAAGCTCTCCATGATGGTAAAGCCCATCCCGCTGCGCTCAGCGCCGCCGGTGGAGAACATCGGCTTTCTTGCCTGCGCCACGTCCTCGATGCCGCAGCCGCGGTCTTTGACCACAATGTCCAAAACGCCGCCCGGCAAAATGCGGCATTTGAGCTGGATGGTTCCGATTGTCTGTTTGTATGCGTGTACGATGCAGTTGGTCACCGCCTCCGACACGGCGGTCTTGATGTCGTTGAGCTCTTCAAGATTGGGGTCGAGCTGCGCGGCGAAGCACGCCACTGCCGCCCTTGCAAAGCTCTCGTTTGCCGATTTGCTGGGAAATTCCAGCGTCATGTAGTTTTCAGCCTTCATGTACCGTTGCTCCTTCCTCAATTTCCACCAGCCGTTCAATGCCGGAGGCCAGAAATACCTTCATTGCCTGCTGCGGGACGCTGCGCAGGCGTACCTTGCCCTGAATTTCCCGCATACGCCGGAGCGCGCTTATCACAATGGCGATGCCGCTGGAATCCATGAACGTCACGTCCTTGAAGTCCAGCACGCACAGCACCGGCAGGTAGAGGTCAATTTTGTTGCCCACCACACGCATGGTATCTTTCGCGCTGTGGTGGTCAATCTCGCCTTTCAGCGCGATGGTGAGCTTTTTATCCTGCAAAAAACTGGTCAAATTCATATGTATCAGCTCCAGACATAAAAAATGGACACGCACAAGCTCGTGCGTGTCCATTATAGTATTGCGCGGAAAAATAACCTGTCGAACGGGCGGCGGGCTTACTGCTGAAGCCGTCTTTCGCTCTCTTCCAGCTGCGCCAGCAGCGCTCTGGCCTTGGCCAGCTTTTCGCGCTGGTCATTCACGACCTTCTCCGGCGCGCGTGCCACAAAGCTCTCGTTTGAGAGCTTGCTCTCAAACATCGCGATCTGCTTCTGGCAGTTCTCCTTCTCCCTGGCGATGCGGGCCAGCTCCTTTTCAAAGTCGATGAGCTGCTCCATCGGCATATAAAGCTTTGCGTCAGCCGTAACCACAGCCA
The DNA here is from genome assembly GCA_004555655.1 of Clostridiales bacterium. Lineage (GTDB taxonomy): Bacteria > Bacillota > Clostridia > Oscillospirales > Oscillospiraceae > CAG-170. Next base: position 34,748 of record SFHJ01000010.1, on the reverse strand, counting down.
CCATGTCCTCGTGGCCCGCGGGATCATTTTCGCACACGACAACCTTGTCGGCGTAGGCTAGACGGCAGAGGAAACCCTCGCCCTGGCGGAAAATATCGCCCTTATCCGACACGACGTACAGCGTGCACTTTTTCGACGGCGGCACGTTCATCTCGGCGCGGCGGTTGCGGAGCGCGCGGATGGCAGCCATGACCGATTCCATATGCGACTCTTCGGTCGGGAAGCTGAGATCGTCCCGCCACACAGGCCATTCGGCCTTGATGAGGAATTCGCCCTTGTGCGGAATCGCCTGCCAGATTTCCTCCGTAATAAACGGCATGAACGGGTGCAGCAGCCGCAAAAACTGGTCGAGCACATACACAAGAACCTGCTGCGCGGTGCGCTTGCTCTCTTCGTCCTCGCCGTAGAGTCTTGCCTTGGTGAGCTCAATATACCAGTCACAGTACGTGTCCCAGATGAAATCGTACACCTTAGCAGAAGCTACGCCAAGCTCATACGCGTCCATGTTATCAGTGACTTCCCGGATGAGTGTGTTGAGCTGGCTCAGCACCCACTTGTCCTCGATCTCGAGCTTCGATGCCTCAGGCAGACCCGGCTCGTCCACGGTCAGGTTCATAAGCACATAGCGGCTGGCGTTCCAGATCTTGTTGGCAAAGTTGCGCATGGCCTCGCACTTTTCCACGTAGAAGCGCATATCGTTGCCGGGCGAGTTGCCGGTAATGAGATTGAAGCGCAGCGCGTCGGCGCCGTATTTCTCGGCCATTTCCAGAGGGTCAATGCCGTTGCCGAGCGACTTGGACATCTTGCGGCCCTTGTCGTCGCGCACAAGGCCGTGGATAAAGACGGTCTTGAACGGCTCTTTCTTCATCTGCTCCATGCCGGAGAAGACCATACGCGCGACCCAGAAGAAGATGATATCATAGCCCGTGACCATATCGGTCGTGGGGTACCAGTAGTCAAGATCCTGCGTCTTTTCAGGCCAGCCCAGCGTGGAGAACGGCCAGAGCGCAGAGGAGAACCAGGTATCGAGCACGTCCTCATCGCGCGTGAGCTTCGTGCAGCCGCATTTTTCACACTTCGTCGGATCTTCACGGGAAACGTTGATATGCCCACACTCGTCACAATACCACGCAGGGATCTGATGGCCCCACCACAGCTGGCGCGAGATGCACCAATCGTGCACGTTCTCCATCCAGTTGAGATATGTCTTGGCAAAACGCTCCGGCACAAATTTGATCGTGCCGTCGTTGACCACGCGGATGGCCTCTTTGGCAAGCGGCTGCATCTTCACGAACCACTGCGCCGAGATGATGGGCTCGACGTCGTTGTGGCAGCGGTAGCAGGTGCCCACGTTGTGTGCATACGGCTCAACCTTCACCAGATACCCTTCGGCCTCAAGGTCGGCCACAATCGCCTTGCGGCACTCGTAGCGGTCCATCCCCTGATACTTGCCGCCGTTTTCATTGACCTTGCCGTTGTCATCCAGCACGCGGATGGTTTCAAGGTGGTGGCGCAGACCCACCTCAAAGTCGTTGGGGTCGTGCGCCGGAGTCATCTTGACCGCGCCCGTGCCGAAACCGATTTCGCAGTACTCATCGGCAACAATGGGGATCTCGCGGCCCACGAGCGGCAGAATAACCGTCTTGCCGACGATGTCCTTGTATCGCTCATCTTCAGGGTTCACCGCCACGCCCGTATCGCCCAGCATGGTCTCAGGACGGGTTGTGGCCACGGTCAGATAACGGCCCGAGCCGTCGGCGAGCGGATAGCGGATATGCCACAGGTGGCCGGGCTTGTCGATATACTCAACCTCAGCGTCGGACAGCGCCGTCACGCAGTGCGGGCACCAGTTGATGATGCGGCTGCCCTTGTAAATGAGGCCCTTGTCATACAGCTCGCAGAACGTCTCACGCACGGCCTTTGAGCAGCCGTCATCCATTGTAAAGCGGCTTCTCGACCAATCGCAGCTTACACCCAGTTTCCTCTGCTGCTCGACGATGCGCCCGCCGTACTTTTCCTTCCATGCCCAGACGCGCTCAAGAAATTTTTCGCGCCCAAGGTCATAGCGCGTCAGGCCCTCGTTCTTGCGCAGCTCCTCTTCGACCTTGATCTGCGTGGCGATGCCTGCGTGGTCGGTGCCGGGCAGCCACAATGCGCTGTAGCCCTGCATACGCTTGTAGCGCGTGAGGATGTCCTGCAGCGTGGAGTCCAGCGCGTGTCCCATATGCAGCTGGCCCGTGACGTTGGGAGGCGGCATCACGATGGAATACGGCTTCTTGTCAGGATCGGGCTCTGCCTTGAAGCAGTCGTTTTCCAGCCACATGTCATAGATCTGGCTTTCGACCAGCTTCGGATCGTAGGTTTTCGGTAAATCTCGTCTCATATTGTTACTCCTGTAAAAAAGTTATTTCTCAAGTTTCAGATACCGCTGCGCAGTTTTTTCCGCCAGATACGCCGAAAATTCCGCAGGCGTTTTTCCGACAAGGTCTATTTTCTGCAGTACCGTGACCGCGCCCTGGTGCAGCAGCGCATAGAGCCGCTTTGACTCCGCTGCGGCGCTGATGTCCGCGTAGGTGATGCTTGCTTCGTTGTTCTTCGCGCGGATCGTCAGGCCGTCTTCTGAGAATAAGACAGCCGCCTTATTCGATGATTCGATGGCGTTGAGGCTTGAAAGCAGGCGCCTGGCGACGGGCCGCTGTGCCTGCGCACTCCGACTCGACCAGAGGTAATATGCCCCGCCGGCAATTGCCAGCACACCGACAACAAGAAACAGCGTGTTTACCCGGCGCACGCCTGCGATGATAAGATACACGCCGACAGCCGCCATGACAGCGGGCAGAATCACGGCCATGCGTTTTTTCTTGTCGTCCTTCGGCGCAGCCTTGATCTGCGCGGCGGCCAAAAGACCCGCCAGCTCTTTTTCAAGGCCGTCTTCCGTATATTTTCCGATCAGAAAGGTAAAATCCGTCATGTCTTTGCTCCTTTTCTGCGCGATGTGATGTGAAGCACCGGCTTGCCCAGCTTTTCCTCGAGAAACGCGCCGAACGCCTCCGGGTCGCCCGCAGTCATGGCCGCACGGGGTAAAATTGCCGCGTGGCGCTTGTCCAGGAACAAAAACCAGCGATCGCAGTAGTCATACGCGCCGACAAAGGCGTCATAGCGGTAGAACCCGCTTCCCTTTTTTGAGTCCTCCACCATACCGTCTTCGGAAAACACGACATGAATGTCACCGGCGTCGCGCAGCAAAAGACGGCGGCTGCGCCAAGCGCCTCGCTGAAAGTGGAACACCCCCATATACAGCCAGAGAAAACCGAGCACAATGGAAAACGCCGCCAGGGCCCATCTGCGCAAAAACCCCGTGCAGCTGCCGTAGATCAGCAGCACCCCCGTAAGCAGAAAGAAAATGCCAACCAGGCAGCAGATCAGGCGGAAAAGCGGCGTCAGCCACCGGTAAAGCTTACTCTTTTTCACGCTCAGCTTATTGAGCGTCAGAAGATCCTGTCTGGAATATCCCGGCAGTTCGAACTGAAATTTGCTTTCCTCCATCGTTTCCCCTCCATAAAAAATGCCCTGAGCCAAATGGCTCAGGGCGAACGAAAGTCCGTGGTACCACCTGAGATTCCCGCCGGAAACGGCGGACACTCGAACTCTGTAACGGGAGCTCCCGGCGCAGCTTACTCAGTTCAGCCGCGCAGCTCAAAGGCGACAGCAAAAACGCACCGCGGAAACTTTCACCAGCCGTTTCCTCTCTATCGCGTCAGCGTTTGTGCACTCCTTGTCATGGCCTGTGCGTTATGCGCTTATGGTAGCGGAATTTTTGCGCTTTGTCAAGCGCCGGTTATACGTCCTCGATGATGGGCGACGGCTTTGCCGCCTGCGGGTTCACGAGCGCGCGGAATTTGGAGCGCGATTCGCGGATCTCACCCAGCGCCTGCGCAATGGCGTCTTCGGTGCGCTTCATCGAGTCGTCAACATAGTCGTTCGTGACCTGACGCAGCTCCTTGATTTTCTGCTGCGCGGCCTTGATCATCTCGGCGGCCTCCTGCTCGGCCTGACGGTAGACCTCTTCGCGCGAGATCATCTGCTTTGCGCGCTGTTCGGCCTGCTTGAGAATGCTCTCAGCCTCACGCTTGGCGTTGGTGATGACCTCGTTGCGCGATTCAACGATTGTCTTTGCCTGCTTCAGCTCGCCGGGGAGCTGGTTGCTGATCTCGTCGAGCAGATCGAGAACCTTATCGCGCTCGACAACGCACTTCTCCGCGCCCAGCGGCAGGCTCCATGCGTCCTGAACCATCTCATATAACGTGGTAATGATCTCTTCAATGCCGTTTGCCATGTTCATATCCTCCTTAGATTTGCTCCGCCATACGAGCCTTGAACTCTTCTATAATAACCTGCGGCAGGAAATCGTGCAAATCGGCGTCATACCGTGCCATTTCCTTTACCGCGCTGGAGCTCAGATACATGAACTGGTGCTCCGCGGTCAAAAACATCGTGTCAAGCTGCGGATTGAGCTTGTGGTTGATGATTGCCATCTGAAACTCGCGCTCAAAATCGGAAATTGCGCGCAGGCCCTTGACAATCACGGTGCTGCCCTGCTCGCGTGCAAAATCGGCAAGCAGCTTGTCCGAGCACATGACTGAGACGTTTTCAATATGCGCCGTCACGCGGCGGATCATGTCCGCGCGCTCAGAAACGGTAAACATGGGATGCTTGTCACCGTTTGTCATGACGCAGACGATCAGGCGGTCAAAATTCTTCGCTGCACGCTCAATGATGTTCAAATGCCCGTTGGTGATGGGATCAAAGCTGCCGGGGTAAATCGCTGTTTTCATAGAACCTCCGAAAAGCTACGCTTTTCGATACAATGTCACAGCCGTCTTGCCGTAACGGTAGTCGCGGTAGTGCAAAAGACCGGGAACATCGCCCGGAAGCTGCTTTTGGGCAGGTCTCTCGCAGATTATTATACCACTATCCGATAAAATGTCAATTTCTGATATCTTTTTCAGCGCAGTTTCGAGAAAAACTTCCGCATAGGGCGGGTCGAGAAAGACAAGATCAAACGTCTCGCGGCAGCGCGCAAGGTATCCGAGATAGTCGGACTGCACCAGCTGCGCGCGCTCGGCCAGCCGCGTCTTTGCCAGATTCTCGCGTACCACGCCGCATGCCTCACGCGAAGCGTCTACAAAAACGGCGTGTTTTGCGCCACGGCTGAGCGCCTCGATACCAAGCTGGCCCGAGCCTGCAAACAGGTCAAGCACGCGACGGCCCTCGATCTCAAACTGGATGGCGGAAAAAAGTCCCTCCTTGACCTGATCCATGGTGGGACGCGTCTGCATTCCCCTGGGCGCTTTCAGGACGGTTCCGCGCGCAGAGCCGGTGATTACTCGCATGACTGCTTCTCCTCATGATTGTGAAAATACTGCCAGACAGCTTCGCCGGCCGCCGCGCCCAGCACGTCCTGCAGCGCGGACAGCTCCGCCTTTTTGACGGCCGCGACGGACTTGAAGCGCTTTAAAAGAAGCTCCCGCCGCTTTTTGCCAATGCCCGGAATCTTCTCAAGCTCCGAGCCCTGCATGCGCTTGCTGCGAAGCTGCCGGTGATACGTGATGGCAAAGCGGTGCGTCTCCTCCTGGATGCGGCCGATCAGCGCGAAGACGGCGGGCGTGGCAGCGATACCGATCTCGTGGGCGTCGGGCGTGACGAGCGCGCGTGTGCGGTGACGATTGTCTTTTACCATGCCGAAGACTGGAATGGACACACCGAGCTGTGTGATGGCGTCAAGCGCCACGCGTGCATGCTCCACACCGCCGTCGATGAGTAGCGCATCAGGCGTTTCATCAAAGCCCGCGTCGTGCGCCAGATAATGTGTAAAGCGGCGCGTCAGCACCTGATGCATACTGGCGTAGTCATCCTGATCCGGAAGATCCTCGATCTTAAATCGCTTGTAGTCCTTTTTGCTCGGCTTGCCGTCGACGAAAACGACCATCGAGGCCACGATATCCGTACCGGCAATGTTGGAAATATCGTAGGATTCCAGCCGGTGAAGCGGCTTTTCCAGCGAAAGCATCTGCTGTAAAAGCTGCAGCGTGCCAGCCGCGCGCTCAGCCTTGGTCGTGACGCGCTCGGCCTCTTCGCGCGCATTCTTCTGCGCCAGCTCCACCAGACGCAGATTGTCGCCGCGCTGCGGCATGCGGATGTGCACCTTTTTATGAAGATTCTGAAATAGCAGCTGCGCAAAGAGTTCGCTGTCGTCCATTGCACACGGAAGCAAAATCACCTTCGGCGCCGCGCCGCGAGCCAGATAGTACTGCTTGACAAGCGTGGAAACCGCGTCGGACGCATCGTCGCTGACAGGCAAAATCTCATAGTCCTTGTCAAGAAGATTCCCGTCCACATAGTGCAGAACAGCGAAGCACGCCTTGGCCTCGGACTGGTAATAGCCGATCACGTCGGTGTTTGCCATCGCCCCGGCCGTGACGAGCTGGCGCTTGCCGAGCGACTGCACGGCCTGCATCCGGTCGCGCAGCTCGGCAGCCTGTTCAAACTGCAGATCCTCCGCCGCCTGCTCCATCTTTTCCCGCAGTTCCTGCTCCACCTGCGCGTAGCCGCCCTGCAGCATCAGAACTGCCTGCTGCATGCGCGTGCGGTATTCCTCAGGGCTTCTGGAGAGCTGACACCATGCGTCGCAGTTATTCATGTGGTAGTTGAGGCACGGCCGTTCCTTTCCGAGGTCGCGCGGGAAACGCTTGCTGCAGCCGGGCAGCTTCAGCGCCAGACGCAGCGTATCAATGACCATCTGCGTCATGTACCGCCCGCCGTAGGGCCCAAAATAGCTTGCTCCGTCGTCCACGACCCTGCTCACCAGCTCCATCACCGGGTATTCTTCCCGCATATCCACGCGAAGATACGGATAGCCCTTGTCATCTTTCAGCAGGATGTTGTACTTCGGCATGTGCCGCTTGATGAGCGAGCACTCGAGTACCAGCGCTTCAAATTCGCTCGCCGCGACGATAACGTCGAAGTGGTCGATCTGACTGACCATTTTCCGCGTCTTCGGTGTATGGGCGCTGGAATCCTGAAAATACTGGCTGACGCGGTTCTTGAGCTTTTTCGCCTTGCCGACGTAGATGACCTGCCCGGTCTTGTCCTGCATGATATATACGCCCGGCTCATATGGCAGTGAAAGCGCCTTGTCTTTTAATTCCTCAAACGTCATAGAAACTTAAAAAACGCCGCCTCAGAAACGAGGTTCTGAGGCAGCATCCATACCGAAATTCAGAAGATCTCTTTCACAAGCATCTCGGTCAGCGCTTTGACCGCTTCCTCTTCATCGGGCCCTTCCGCGATGATGCTGATTCGCGTGCCCTTGGTGATGCCCATGGACAAAACACCGAGCAGGCTCTTGGCATTGATCTTACGATCCTCAACCTCGACCCAGATGCTGGACTTGAATTCGTTCGCCTTCTGGATGAAGTAGGTCGCCTGACGGTTGTAGAGACCTGATTCACATTTTACGATCGATTGCTGCATGTACATAGTTTACAACTCCTTACCTGTCACCAGCGAATACGGGCGGCCAAGCCCATCAGCGCCGAAAGAATCTCTCACAAGGCTTAAGCCGTGTATGCCCCTTGTCATCTGATGGTGTCATGCTCGTGCTATAATTCTACCAAAGATATGGCAAAAGTCAATAAAAATTATTTGAACTCCACGATTGTTACGCCGGTTTCACCCTCTCCGTAGACGCCGAGGCGGAAATTTTTGACGTATTTGCAGCGGCGCAGTTCGTCGTGAACGGCAGCGCGGAGCACGCCCGTGCCCTTTCCGTGGATGATGCGCGCTGTGGGAAGATTTCCCATATAAGCGTTGTCGAGGAAGTTATCCAGCACAACGATGGCCTCATCACAGGCCATGCCGCGGATATCCAGCTCCGGCTGCGCCGCTGCCTTCAGCTCGCGCACCTTGCCCTCGATGATCTTCTTAGCCTTTGTCTGCGTCTCATTTTCAAGCAAGTAGACTTCATTGGGCTTGGCGGTGATCTTCATGATGCCTGCCTGCAGCTGATACGTTCCGTCTTTATTGATCGCAAGCACCGACGCCCTGGTGCCGAGCTTCACAAGCTCAACCGTGTCGCCCACACGAATCGTGCGCGATGCAGCCGGGCGCTCTTTGGGCGCTTCACGCGTGCCGGCGAGCTTTGCCTGGGCCTCGTTCAGGCTTCTGCGCAGCTGCGCCTGTCGTTCGTTGCTGTTTTGTACGTCCGCGCCCTCTCTTGCCTGCTTTCTGAGCTGCTTGAGCTCTTCATAGACGGCATTGGCCGTGCGGCGCGCGTCCTCGATGATATACTGCGCGTCCTTTCTCGCCTGCTGCACGGCCTTTTCGCGCTCAAGCTTGATCTGCGCATAGTATTCATCCGACTGCTCTTTCTGCTTGAGTGTCTCGATACGCAGCCGCTCGGCCTCCTGCTTCGCCTGCTCCATCTGCTGGCGCTGCTGCTCGAGCTGGGTAAGCACGTCTTCAAAGTTGACGTCATTTTCACTCACGAGCGAATGCGCCTCGTCGATGATATGCCCGGGCAATCCCAGTTTTTTCGAGATGGCAAACGCGTTGGATTTGCCCGGGATACCGATGAGCAGGCGGTACGTCGGCTGCAGCGTTTCGACGCTGAACTCGCACGAGGCGTTGATAACGCCCACCGTGCGCATGGCATAGAGCTTGAGTTCGGCGTAGTGCGTCGTCACGGCGAGCTTCGCGCCGCACTTGCGGCAGAACTCAATCAGCGCAATCGCCAGAGCCGCGCCCTCTGCCGGGTCGGTGCCTGCGCACAGCTCGTCGAAGAGAATGAGGCTGCGGTTGTCGCAGACGTTCAGAATCTCGACGATGTTTTTCATGTGCGACGAGAACGTGGACAGCGACTGCTCAATCGACTGCTCGTCGCCGATGTCGGCCAGCACAAGATCAAAGACGCTCACAAAGCTGCCGTCATCGGCAGGAATATGCAGGCCGCACTCCGCCATGAGCGTAAGAAGGCCGATGGTCTTGAGCGTGACGGTCTTGCCGCCGGTGTTGGGGCCGGTAATGACGAGCGTATCAAAATCGTCCCCCAGCCGCACCGAGATCGGCACAACGGTCTTCTTTGCAATGAGCGGATGCCGCGCGCGCTTCAGTTCGAGCTTTCCGTCGGTGCGGATCCCGGGTTCGATGGCGTGCATGACAAACGAGAGCTTGGCGCGGGCAAAGATGCAGTCGAGCGCAGTGAGCATTTCATAGTTGAGCTGAATCTGCTCGCGGTGAGAAGCAGCCTCAGCCGAAAACTCAGCCAGAATCCGCTCGATCTCCTTGCGCTCGGCCACGAACAGCTCGCGCAGCTCGTTGTTGCCGTTCACGGCCTGCATGGGCTCGATAAAGAACGTGCTGCCCGATGACGACACGTCATGCACAAGGCCCGGCAGTTCATTTTTGCACTCGGCCTTGACGGGCACGACAAACCGGTCGGAGCGAATGGTCACGATCGGCTCCTGCAGAATTTTGGCGTACGTGGGCGAGGTGATGATGCGCTGCAGCGCTTCACGGATGCTGGCGCTCTGCCGCCGGATTTTGCGGCGGATGGCGGCAAGCTCGGAGCTTGCCGCATCAGCGATTTCATCTTTCGAGATGATGGCGCTCGTGATGCGCTCTTCAAAATACTTGTTGGGCGTCAGCTGGGCAAAGAACACATCCAGCACCGTCTCCAGTCCCGCGTCGCCCGAGGCGTAGTCCTTGACGAGTCTTGCGCTCTTGAGTACTGCCGCAATACGCAACAGTTCATCGGGATTCAGACACCCGCCGCGATCTGCGCGTTCGAGGCTCGCTCCCACGTCGATGACGCCTGAGAAAGACGGCGAGCCCTTCAGCGTAATGAGCGTGCAGGCCGCGCTCGTCTGCTTCTGCAGCACACGAATCTCGTCCGCATCGTCCAGCGGCAGCAGCTGCAGGCAGCGCTCCTTGCCCGCGCCGGAGCCCGCGTGCTCGGCCAAAAGCGCGAGCACCTTGTCAAGCTCAAGCTTTCGCAGTGATTTTTCATACAGTTCATTCATATGCAGTTCATCCTATGTAAGTTTCAGTGATTCGTAAAAATCGAGCGTGGAGAAGCCGCGCTCAAGCTGTGTGAGAAGATACGTCTGGCAGATATCGTACAGCTGCCTGGCGGCCTCGCCGGTCATGGAAAACGAAAACAGCTTTTTTCTGTCGCACGTGAGGATATAACGCATTGCGGCAAGCGAGCCCTCTGAAAGCGGTAGCCGCAGACCGCCGGAGCCGCATCTTGCGCACTCGGCCGTGCCGCCCATGACGTTGAAGCGGTCCGGATTGGGATTGCCGCACACGGCGCAGCCGTCTACCATCGGCGCATAGCCAGCGTGCGCGATCATGCGCAGCTCGAACGCGGCCTTGACGAGCGCCGGGTCGCGCTTCGTCTTGGAAAGCGCATACAGGGCGTTCAGCGTCAGAGACAGCACCTCCGGATTCGGCTGATCCTCCTGCGAAAGCACTTCCGCAACCTGCGCGAAATACGACGCAAGCGCCAGCAGCTCAATATCCTTGCGCAATTCCGGGAACATCTCGATGGCAACGGCCTCGTTGATGGTGGAAAAACCGCGGTTTTCAAAGACCGTAAACTCGGAAAACGCCAGAAGCTGGCACGCGCCCTTTAAATTGCTCCGCTGCCGGCGCACGCCGCGCGCCTTGAGCGTCATGAGTCCGTGCTCGCCAGTGAGCACGGTCAAAATGCTGTCCGTCTCCTGATAGTCGACCGCGCGCAGCACCAGCGCCTGTGTTTTGAGATACATACCGCTCCCATCCGCGCATCACGCCGAGACTGGCTCGGCCTCGCGCAGCATCCGTTTGTAGAATAGATAGACCTCCGGCGCGCCGGTGTCGAGAAACAGCTCCCAGAAAAATGCAGCCTGCATCCATAGCCCTCCTTTGTCCATAGGACTATTGTGGACAAAACGGGCGCGGCTATGCTGGAAGTTTATTCGTAGCCGAAGTTGGAAATCAGAAAATCGCTGTCACGCCAGTTCTCCTTCACGCGCACCCACGTCTGCAGATAGACCTTTGTGCCCATGAAACGCTCGCAGTCGGCACGGGCGGCCGTGCTGATCTTTTTAAGCATGTCGCCGTGCCTGCCGATGATGATGCCCTTGTGGCTCTGCTTTTCGCAGTAGATGGTCGCATCAATATCAATGATGCCGTTGTCGCGCTCGGAAAATTTCGTGATCTCCACCGCCGTACCGTGCGGAATCTCGCGGTCGAGGTTCCACAGCAGCTTTTCACGGATGATCTCGGCCATGATCTGCTTTTCCGGCATATCCGTGACCATGTCGTCCGGAAACAGCTGCGGGCCGGGCGCGGCAAACTGCTCGCAGACGGTCAGAAGCTCGGCCACGCCGTCGTGCCACTTGGCGCTGATGGGAATTACCGCGGCAAAATCCAGCTCCCGTTGGTACGCCGCGATAACGGGCAGCAGCGCCTCTTTTTCCACGGTGTCAATTTTGTTGATGACCAAAACTGCGGGCGCGCCCGTTGCCCTGATCTGCTCGATGAGCGCTTTTTCCTGCTCACCGACGTTTGCAATCGGCTCGACGATCAAAATCACTGCGTCGACGTCGGCCACGGATTCCTTGACGACATTCACCATATAGTCGCCCAGCTTCGTGCGCGGGCGGTGAAAACCCGGCGTGTCGATAAACACCAGCTGGCAGTCCTTCCGGTTCACAATGGCGCAGATGCGGTTGCGCGTGGTCTGCGGTTTATTGGAAACAATGGCGATCTTCTCGCCCACCAGCGCATTTGTCAGCGTGGACTTGCCCACGTTCGGCCGGCCGGCAATGGTAATCATAGCTGATTTCGTTGACATAATTTCTCCTATGTGCTTTTCAAATAATCATCGGTACAGCTCCAGCTTGGCCGCGATGGCCTCTTCCCGCGCGCGCATCTGGCGCTTCATCTCGCCCTCATCGACATGATCATAGCCAAGCAGATGCAGAATCGAATGGATGGTGAGATAGCCGACCTCGCGCTTGACGCTGTGGCCGAATTCTTTGGCCTGCTGCTTTGCGCGCTCAATGGAGATGGCCATGTCGCCCAAAGGCACAAGATCTGTCTCAACGTCGCGGTATTCCTCCCAGCTTTCGGGCAGAACGCCTGGGGTGAGCTGGAACATGGGGAAAGACAGCACGTCCGTGGCCTTGTCGATGTTGCGATAGGCCTTGTTGATGGCGCGGATGCCCTCGTCGTCCGTGATGAGGACGTTGATCTCACACGCACAGTTCACGCCCTCTTCCTCCAGCGCCGCTATGATGCAGCGGCGGATGTGGCCTCTGAGCGCAAGCGCGGAAAGGCTGTGATGCTGGCCGGTGATAACAATGTTATGCTTCATTTCGGCGACCTCTTGTAGTATTTTTTCGGCTGTTCCGGAATTCTCGTCTTCTCATACTGCTCATATGCCGCAACGATGCGCTGCACCAGCACATGGCGCACCACGTCGCTGGCCGTAAGCCGGCAGATGGCGATATCTTCAACATCCGCCAGCACGCGCACAGCCTCTTTCAGGCCGCTGGTCTTGTCGGCGGGCAGGTCGATCTGCGTCACGTCGCCCGTGATAACAATTTTTGAGCCAAAGCCAAGGCGCGTCAAAAACATCTTCATCTGCTCGCGCGTGGTGTTCTGCGCTTCGTCGAGGATGATAAAGCTGTCGTCCAGCGTCCGGCCGCGCATGTAGGCCAGCGGCGCGACCTCGATATTGCCGCGCTCGAGGTACTTGTTGTACGTCTCAGGCCCGAGCATGTCAAACAGCGCGTCGTACAGCGGACGCAGATAGGGGTCGACTTTATTTTGCAGATCGCCCGGCAAAAAGCCCAGCCGCTCGCCTGCCTCGACGGCAGGACGCGTGAGGATAATGCGGTTGACCTCCTTGGCGCGGAAGGCCGCGACCGCCTCTGCCACGGCCAGATACGTCTTTCCCGTACCGGCAGGGCCCACGCCGATGGTAATGGTATTTTTTTCGATGGCCTTGAGGTACTTCTGCTGGCCGATGGTCTTGGCCTTGACGGGCCGGCCCCTGGCCGTGACGCAGACCACGTCCTTTGCGATCTCGCCGACCTTGTCATCGTTTCCCGTCTTGACAAGACCAATCAGGTAGCGCACCTTCTGCTCGTCGATCTCCTCGCCCTTGGCAGCCAGCGACAGCAGCGCTTCCAGCGCGCGGGAGGCCATAAAGACGGCCTCTTCATCCTCGCCCGCGACCTTGAGCTCCGTGTTGCGGTTCGTGATACGGACGTGAAACTCCGCCTCGATTTTTTTGATATTTTCGTCAAAGGAGCCAAAGACGTCGATCAGCTGTTCGACGCGCTCGGCGTTGATGGTTCGTTCTGTCATGCTTAATCATCCTTAAAAATCTCCGCATCCACGCTGCGGGCAATCATTTCCTCGCAGGTAAACTGGGCGTATTGCGAATAGACGCCGCCGCTGCAGGCATACACAAGATTTTCGGCCAGGATCTCTCCTGCGATCATATCCTGCATCTGCTGCTGCCGCGCACACGCGCGCAGAAGCTTGCGCGCCTGCGCCTCATCGGTTTTATTCTCTATCGTATCATAATCGGAAATCTGTGTAATTTCAATACCCACAGGCAGGAAAATCCCGCCCGGAAGCGCAAATTGATGGTATTGCGTCTGTTTGTCGCAGTCCACTGCACCTGCGCCCGCGCCATAAAGTGTGATGCGGCGGCTGCCGATGCGCAGACTGACATGCTTTCGCGTCTGACCCGTGGGCAGTTTTTGCAGTTCGGTCTGCGGTGTTACGGTCTGACTCTTGCGCCAGGTCTTTGCATAGATCTCTGCCAGCGCGCCCGACACCTGCGTCTTATAGCCGAGGTCTGTATAGGCCGAGACGAGCAGCTGCCCCTGTGTGACGCTGTCTCCCACCTTGCACAGGCTGTTTCCTGCCAGTACGCTCACGCGCGTGAGCATACCCGCGTGCGAGGCGATCACGTTGCGCGGCGCTTTGCGCACATAGACAGGCTCGGGCGCTTCTCGCTCGCGCACGACCACGGTGGCGCGCATGCCGCTTTGCTGAATGGTGATCCATTTCAGCTCCGGAATGCGGCAGAGGATCTTGTTTTTGATGGCCTGCGGCTTGATGGACGGCCCATACGCCCCCACGCCCACGCCCAGCTCGTCGAGTGTGCGCAGGATCAGCTCCGACGGCACACGTTCGTTGCCCGTGACGGTATAGAAAAAGACAAATTTCGGCACGGCGATAGCTGCGGCCGCTGCCAGAGACAGCAGGATGAGCAGCACCGGACGGTGGAACAGACCGCCGAAGATCTGGCGAAAGCCGTACCGCTTTTCTTCCTCCAGCTGGCACATCGCGCGCGTGCAGACCGCCTGTGCGCGCAGGATATCTTTTACCGGCAGCAGCAATTCTATCGTAAAATCGTCTGTTTTTTTCATATCCCGGAACGCAATGCGCGCCTGCGACAGCTTGTTCAGCGCCCACTCGGGGCTTGCGCCCGTGATGCGCGCGCGGCAGCAGCCCATAAAAAACCAGATGACGCTCCACATCGGCCGCTACCTCCCGGAGAATTCCAGCGCAGTGATCCTGCCGCAGACAGTCAGACAGTCGCGGTGCATCAGCTTCACCTCGAGGTCAAGTCCACGGATGGTCACGGTACCGGTATTGACGCTGATGACGATCTCGTCTTTCTCGTATTCCAAAATCCCATTGTGGCTGTCGAGACTGCACTCACAAAAGCCGTTCATGGAAAGATGCGGTACGCCCGCCGCAATATCGGGCGGCAGCGCAAGCTTCTGTGCCGCCTTTTCCAGAATTTTTCGCGTGCGATGCATGAAAACGCCCCCATTTCTGCTTCTATCTTATGCCGGACAGACTAAATCTTTCCGCCGTGGCATAGATTCCAGTGGGGTGATGGTATGAAAAAGACGTTACGTGCTGGTCTGACAGGACTTTTGCTGCTCTTCTTCGCTGCGGCGCTGCTTCTGATGCCAGACGTCACAACACAGGCCGCGCGCGAAGGACTGCGGCTGTGCGCGCAGGTGCTGGTACCGTCGCTGTTTCCGTTTTTTGTGTGCGCAAAGCTGATTGTCACGCTGCGTGCGGCTTCGCCCCTGGAGCGGCTGCTCGCGCCGGCAATGCGGCGCCTGTTCGGTGTCAGCGCGCAGAGCAGCACGGCGTTCGTGCTGGGGCTCATCGGTGGTTATCCCACGGGCGCGCAGGTTGCAAAGAACCTCTGTAGCGCAGGTAGCATCCCGAAAGACGAGGCGCGGCGACTGGTTCTGTTCTGCAACAACGCCGGGCCCGCGTTCATCTTCGGCGTGGTGGGCGGCGGACTGTTCGGCAGTATCGGGCTCGGCGCGCTTTTGTATGCCGTACACGCGCTCTCGGCCGTTCTGACCGGCATTTTACTCCGCACATCCAAGAAGGAATCGTCGCCCCAGCTTGCATCAAAGGCTGCGGCTGACGTGCCGCCCACGCCGCCGTTTGCCGCGGCGTTTGTCGAATGTGTGCAGCAATCCGGCATGGCGGTATTGAATGTGTGCATGTTCGTCACGGCGTTTTCCGTTTTCTCCGGGATTTTGCAATCCTTGACGCAGAGCCTGCTGCCGGATTTTGCGTTTGCACTGCTCACGGGCATGCTGGAGCTGACCGGCGGCGTGGCCGCGCTGGGCGGCTGCGCGCTGCCGGTGAGCATCAAATTGGCGGCCTCGTCTTTCCTTCTGGCCTTCTCGGGCCTCAGCATCTGCGCGCAGACGGCCTCTATTTTATCGCGCGAAGGGCTTTTTCCGCGCGGGTATCTGTTCGTGCGCCTGCTGCAGGGGCTGATTGCCGCAGTGCTGGCGCTTGCGGCCGCAGCCGTTCTGCGCGTGGATTCCATGGCGGTGCAGGCGTCTGCTGTTAGCGCAGACAGTTTGCTTTTCCCGCTGCTTGCGCTCATCTGGACAGCGTGTGGGATAATTTGTTTGATTTGCCGAAAAGTGAGCTATGGTAATTGTACGCGGCATCGTGTATAATAGAGGCAGTTTTTGAAAGGCGGTGCCGCAATGCTGTTCCGAAAGAAAATTGACCGCTACTGTACATATTGCCAGTTCGCGGGCAAGGTCGACGACGAGACGATGATCTGCCGCCACTATGGTCTGGTGCCTGCCTCGCACCGCTGCCGGAAGTTCCGTTACGATCCGCTCAAGCGCGTGCCCGGCCGGAAGACGTCGCAGAGTTTTGAGCACTACGACGCAAAAGATTATTCTCTTTAAAAAGCAGCCGAAAAACCCGGCAGGGTTTTTCGGCTGTTTTGCTATGCAACATGTGGCGTATTTACTTTTCTGCGAAGTTCTATTCCTCTGCGATCCAGCCGTCCTCCGGTGAGAAGCTCCGGCTGAGGTCAAAATGGTTCAGCCCGGAACCGTCGAGCAGCGAGATATGCACAGACTCGATGCCGTCAAACGCACAGAGCGTAGCCGTGATCTGCCGCACGGCCTGCGCGGCAGTCGCGGCGCTTGTATCACAGTCGGCAAACGCCTCGCTCAAAACGAGCATGCACACCCCATCAGAGACGGTGATGTCAATCAGCTGCGTGTGCGCCGGGATGGCGGACACCAGTCCGTAGTCCTGCGGCCCGTCCAGCAGCGCCTGCATTGCCAGCTGCGGCAGCTGATCGGTGCTGGTATAGGAAACCGTGCGCGGCTCGGCGTGCAGAAGCGCGTCGCCCTTTGCGCAGTAATACAGCGTGATGGTGCGCTCGGGGTTATAGGCCGAGGCGTCAAAGAGCACAAACTGCTCCGGCGTAAATACCTGACCGGACTGCGCGGATAGAAGCGCTCCCGGCGTCTGCACGCACACGCTGTCCACAAACGCGATCTGCGTGAGCGTCATGGTCAGACAAGCCGACGCCAGCGACAGCTCCACACCCGAAAGCGCGCCGTAATCCTCGCTCAGATACAGCGTAAGAACACCGCCGTCCAGCTCTGCGCGCGTGCATGCAAGCCCCTCAGGAAACGGCGAACGCAGCCCTGTTGAAACAGGCCCCCTGAAATAGAGTGCAAGGATCTCTTCCACGGTCATGTCTTTTCGCCCAAGCTCGGTCGTCTCATAGTACAGCGCGCCCGTCTCCGAGCCATAGACTGCGTCCTTGCGGCAGTAATAAAAATCAATGGGATTGATATATTGGGGCCGCTGCGTGATGGCGGCCGTGCACCCTGCAAGCAGCACGAGCGCCAGGAATGCGGCAGCGAGCTTATACCTGCGCATCGTCTTCCTCCTTCCCCAGATCGAAGTACGGGAAGCGAACCGTAAAGCACGTGCCGGAAAGCTCTTTTGAGTCAACCTCAATGGTCCCGTAGTTGCGCACGACCAGCTCGTGTACGATGGAAAGGCCCAGGCCCGAGCCGCCCGCCTGCCGCGAGCGAGCCTTGTCCACACGGTAGAAGCGCTCGAAAATATGGCCGACGGCATCCGGCGGGATGCCCACACCGGTGTCGGCCACAGTGAGCTGCACCTCTTCTTCGGTGTGGCCGACCGTCACATGGACGCTGCCGCCGGAGCGGTTGTATTTGATGCCGTTTTCCACAAGATTGAAAATGATCTGATAGATGTCGTCTTCGATGGAGAGTACCGTGCATGCGCGCGCCAGGCTGCCGGTCAGCTCAACGTTCATGCTGTCGGCCAGCGGCACAAGCAGGCGAAAGACGCTCGAGACCTTCTCGCCCACGTCGACGAGCTCATGCTCCTGCTGCTGCAGCTGGGTGTCTTCTGCGCGGCTAAGGCGGAGTAGCTTCTGCGCCATGCGCGTGAGCCTGTCGGCCTCATTGCCGATGTCTGAGACGAACTCGCGCATCGTACCGGCGTCCATGTCGTTCTGCAAGATGGAGTCCGTGAGCAGCTTTATGGAGGCCAGCGGCGTTTTCAGCTCATGCGACGCGTCGGAGACGAACTGCCTTTGCGCAGCCTCGGACTGCTGCAGGCGGTCTGTGAGCTTATTGAACTCATTGGCGATGGTGGTCAGTTCGTCATTGCCGCGCATCTGAATCTTATGGCTGTACTCACCCTCGCGCACCATGCGCATGGAGCGGAGGATTTTCTGCATCCGTCTCGAGCCTGTCAGCGAAAAGACAATGGAGCACAGGATGATTGCAATCAGCAGAATGAGCGAATAGCGCAGGAAGTTAAGCTCCAGATTCGCAATGATCTGCCCCTGGTCGGAGTCATATTCCGTGATATATACGCAGCCGGCGGGCTTATCGCGCAGCATGACCGGCATAGCGCCGCTGCTGATGAGCGCGCCGGAGGAATAGATGCAGTGGAATACATCCATTCCCTGCAGCGCCTGCACCACCTCTTCAAACAAAACGATGCGTCCGGCGGCGTTTCGCGTCTGCGACGAGTCATAGAGCACGCGCGATTGCGCGTCGGTAATCAGAATGCGCGTCACGTTCATCTCGCCCAGCACGTTCATCACCTGCTCGGCCATTTCCTTTGTAAGCGAATCCACGCCGCTGAACGACGAGACGACGAGCTGCAGTTTGTCCTGCTGTGAGGCGTGCTTGGCCTGAAACATCATCTGGCGCGTGGTGCCGGCGGAATAGATGTTGAGGAAGAACAGAACCAGCGAAGTGATGAGCATGTAGGCCAGCGCGTTGCGCATCTGCGAGCTGCTGGGCAGAAGCGGCGTGCGCTGCGCGCGAGGTTCAGAATCAGAATGTGAAATAGTAGCCCACTCCCCACTTCGTCAGAATGTGTTCCGGTTCGGCCGGGTTCAGCTCAAGCTTCTCGCGCAGACGGCGGATGTGCACGTCCACGGTGCGGATATCGCTGCTGTTGTCATAGCCCCAGATGGCGTTGAGCAGCGTTTCGCGCGAATACACGCGGTTGGGATTGCGCATGAGAAGCTCAATGAGGTCAAACTCCTTCGCCGTCAGCAAAACAAGCTCGCCCGCGCGGTAGGCATTTCGCGCGTCGCGGTCAAGCGCGATATGTCCACACTCAAGCCGGTTTTCAGGCTCGGCTTTGCGGCTTGCGCCTGCGCGCCGCAAGAGCGCGCGGATACGGGCCTTGAGCTCGAGAATATTGAAAGGCTTTGTCAGATAGTCGTCCGCGCCGTGCTCAAAGCCCATGAGCTTGTCCATGTCGTCAGCCTTTGCCGTGAGCATGATGATGGGCACATCGGAGAACTCGCGGATCTTTCTGCAGGCCTCCAGCCCGTCGAGCCGCGGCATCATGAGATCGAGCACAATAAGATCCACGTCCTGATTGGACGCCTTTTCCACAGCCTCCATGCCATCAGAGCCTGTGACGACCTCGTAGCCGTCGTTTTCCAGATTGAATTTAATGCCCTTGACGAGCAGGTTTTCATCGTCCACTACAAGAATTTTCATATCATTCCCCCACAGTCACAAGCCCGGCCAGCTGCGCATAGCGCTGCTCGCCGATGCCCGATACGTCCATCAGCTGCTGCGTTGTCACAAATTTTCCGTATGTCTCGCGGTAAGCGATGATCCTGCCTGCCAGCACTTCGCCCACGCCGGGCAGCGTCATCAGCTCCTCTTTCGTCGCGGTATTGATGTTGATTGGCCCTGCAGGCACGTCCTGCGCCGCGGTGGACGTTTCTGCTTCCGTTTCTTCCGCGGTTTCCTGCGGTGCGGAAACGCCGGAGGAACGCTGCAGGTCGGCTGAGACCTCATACGGCACCGTCAGCCTACCGAAAAAGAAGCCCAGGCTGAACATCACGGCAAGCGCAGCAGCCGCCGCGATGAGATATCGGTAGATGCGCCGCATTTGCCCCGCCTCCTGCCAGATTGACATACGGTCAATTTTTGTTATAATTGTAACACACATGCCGCGCTCAGGGCAAGAGCGTTCACAGGAATTGTCCGCGCGGAAATGACAAAAGAAATTCCCTTGATGGTGAGGATATCATGAAACAACGTAAACTTCTGTCTGTACTGCTGCTTGTGTGCGTGCTGCTCAGCCTGAGCTGCGCGCCGGTTTTTGCCGCCGCAGCTGACGCGGCCGCCGGTGAGGCCGCAGCAGCTGCCGTACAGCAGCCGCTGCACATCAACGCCAAGGCCGCGATGTTGGTCGATCTCAATACAGGGCGCGTCGTATATGAGCAAAACGCCGACGAGCGCATCTACCCGGCAAGCCTGACCAAGATCATGACGTGCCTGCTTGCGCTGGAGAACGGCAATCTTTCCAGCATCGTTACGGTCAGCGAGGCGGCGCTTTCAAACCTCGATCCCAACAGCTCAACGGCCGGCCTGCAGGTTGGCGAGCAGATGACGCTGGAGAATATGCTCTACTGCATGATGATCCCCTCCGGCAACGAGGCGTGCAACGCTGTGGCTGAGCACATTGCTGGCTCGGTGGCCGACTTTGTGCGTATGATGAACGAGCGCGCCTATGAGCTCGGCTGCGAGGGCACACATTTCAACAATCCCCATGGCCTGCACGAGGAGGATCACTACACTACCGTGCGCGACCTCGTCAAAATCACGCAGGCTGCGCTCAAAAGCGAGAATTTCAAGCAGATCGTGAACACCGCCGAGTATGAGCTTCCGGCTACAAACCTGTCTGAGCCGCGCACGCTGCGAACCACCAACCAGCTCATCTACAAAAACTCGAACAATCCTTTCTACTATCCGCGCGCCATTGGCATCAAGACAGGCTACACCAGCGCAGCTGGCCGCTGCGTGATCTCGTGCGCAAAGGACGACGGCATGTATTTTCTCGCCGTGGTCTGCGGCGCGGATACCTCAATCCAGGAAAACGGCGATCTTCTGATGCAGAGCTTTCCCGAGTGCATCCGGCTGTTTGACTACGGCTTCGACCAGTTCTCTTATGTGACTGCCGTCTCGCCGCTCTATCCCATCGCGCAGGTCGCGGTCAGCCATTCAGCCGGATCGGAGGCCGTCGCGGTTGCCCCGGCAAAGGACATCAAGGTGCTGCTGCCGAACGGCTATGACGAGGCGCTTCTCGTGCAGGACATTGCACTCACCGCGCAGACGGTAGAAGCGCCGGTGCGCGCGGGTGATGTGCTCGGCACCGTCAGCATCAGCTATAACGGCGAGGTGCTGGGCACGACTGAGCTGCTTGCCATTGCGGACGTGGCGCGCTCAGAGATCTCCGCCGCTGCCGACAATACCGGCACGTATATCCAGCGGAACTGGTGGAAATGGGTCGTCATCGTAATCATACTTGTCGTTGCCGCGTTTTTTGTACTGCTCATCGCGCTGCAGATGCGCAGGCGGCGGCAGCGTCTGAAGCGGCTCGAGCAGCGCCGCCGCGCGCTGGAAGCGCGTGAAAGAAGGCGGCAGTTTGGAGGCTTTGACGACGATGAAGTATGATTGGCAGAGCCTGCGGCAGATCTGCACGCAGTGCACGCAGTGCGCGCTGTGCCAGACGCGCACAAACGTGGTCTTTGGCGATGGCGCGGCGGACGCTGAGGTGCTCTTCGTGGGCGAGGGCCCCGGCGAACAGGAAGACTGCACGGGGGTACCGTTCGTGGGCCCGGCGGGCAAGCTGCTGGATGAAATGCTGTGCATCATCGACCTCGACCGCACGAAGTATTATATCGCAAACATCGTCAAATGCCGTCCCCCGCACAACCGAGACCCGCTGCAGACCGAGCAGGATGCGTGCATCGGTTATCTGCGCGCGCAAACAAAGCTGCTGCGCCCGAAGATCATCGTCTGCCTTGGGCGCATCGCGGCCATGCGGCTGATTGACCCGGACTTCAAAATCACGCGCGACCACGGCAAGTGGACGCAGAAGGGCGGCATCTGGTTCACGGCGCTGTACCATCCGTCGGCGCTCCTGCGCGATGAGTCGAAGCGGCCGGAGACGTTCCTTGACCTGAAATCCCTGCAGGCCAAGATCGTCGAGGTCTGCGTGCACACCTATTAAGACAGCCCCTGCCAGCCATGGCAGGGGCTCTTGTCAAAATGTGCGCAAAAGCAGTGTGACCGTGTTCTTCGTATAATCGATGAGTCCGTCCGCTTTCATCTTCGACAGCTCCGCGCACATGGCGCTGCGGTCGACATTCAGATAATCCGCCAGTGCCTGCCGGTTGTACGGCAGTGAAAAATGGCGGCTGCCCGCGCGCTGCGACATCTCGTGAAAACACGACAGCAGCCGCGCGCGGATGGTTTTCGGTGCGGTGTGCAGCATCCGCTGCGACAGCTGCAGGTTCTTTTCCGCGCAGAGCGCGAGAAGATTCTGCACGATGCGGCTGTGGTGCGCGCAGGCGTTGGAACACACGCGCATCACCCGCGCCATGTCCAGAAACAAAACCTCGCAGTTTGCTGCCGCGACCACGCTCACAAGCAGCGGCTGTTCCGGCAGGCACGCATACGCCTCGCCGAATATATCACCGGGCGCAGCGCGGCTGAGGACGCTGCGGTTGCCCCAGAAATCGTCAGATTCCACCGTCACACTGCCGCGTAGCACAAGCCCGGCCGCGCAGATCTGTTCGCCCGCGCGGCAGATCGTCTCGCCCTTCTGATACGCCCGCGTCACCGCGGCAAGGCAAGAGAGCATCTGCCGTGCTTCCTGCGGGCTCGTACCGCGGAACAGGCGCGTATTTGACAAAAATTCATAATCCATAGTACCGCCTCAAATGTTGTAGAAACAACAGACTGTGTCTGAGAAGTATACTACAATATGCCTGTAAATACAACAACTGCTCTGCATGGAGGAACGTATGATTCGAAAAATCATTCAGATTGATGAAGAAAAGTGCAACGGCTGCGGCGCTTGCGCGGCCGCGTGTCACGAAGGCGCCATCGGTATGACAGGTGGAAAGGCCCGGCTGCTGCGTGACGACTACTGCGACGGACTGGGCGACTGCTTGCCCGCTTGTCCCACGGGCGCAATCACGTTTGTTGTGCGCGAGGCCGCCGCTTACGACGAAGCGGCTGTTCTTGCGAACAAGACAAATAAGGAGCTTCCGCTCCCCTGCGGCTGTCCCGGCAGCGCCGCGCGGGCCATCGAACGTGCAACAGGATGCGGTGCGGAGGAAGAACGTCCGTCGCAGCTGCGCCAGTGGCCGGTACAGATGAAGCTCGTGCCGGTAAATGCGCCGTATTTTGCAAATGCCGACCTGCTCATCGCGGCTGACTGCACGGCCTATGCCTATGCGGGTTTTCACGAGCGGTTCATCCGCGGACATGTGACATTGGTGGGCTGCCCGAAGCTTGACAACGGGAACTATGCGGACAAGCTGACGCAGATTTTCCGGCTGAACGAGATCCGATCCGTCACGGCCGTGCGGATGGAGGTGCCCTGCTGCGGCGGACTCATCCACGCCGTGCGTACAGCGATGGAAACCAGCGGCACGCGCGTCAGTCTTCGCGTCGTGACCGTTTCCACAGACGGACAGATTCTGAGCGAGGTGACGGTATGATCTTCAGCGGCTGCCCCGGTTCTGACAAACTCCGCAATCCGACCATCACGGAAAAAGTATGCCCGCAGTGCGGCAATATTATCGAGCTTTTCTCTGT
The DNA here is from genome assembly GCA_004555655.1 of Clostridiales bacterium. GTDB lineage: Bacteria > Bacillota > Clostridia > Oscillospirales > Oscillospiraceae > CAG-170. Next base: position 11,196 of record SFHJ01000010.1, on the reverse strand, counting down.
TGACACCGAGGTCGCGTGCGACAGGTGCGGCTTTGTGGCATACAACGACGAACTCAGCTGCATCCAGTGGTGCCAGTATGCCGAAAAGTGTATCGGCAAGGAGCTGTATGACAAGCTCGTAAAAAACAGAAAGACGGACTAGCTTCCTTGCGCGCAGCAAAAAAACGTGGTAGACTGTGTCCATCACTTTTTTGGAGGCGGCGGATGAACCGGAACCAGCTCAAGGCGCTCGCAGCGGCTGCCATGCTGCTTGACCATATCGCGCTGGCCTTTCTGCCGCAGACGGGCGCGGCGTATTTTGCGCTGCGCTTTCTTGGACGCATCACAGGGCCGGTCATGGCGTTTTTCATTGCGGAAGGTTACCTGCACACGCGAAATGTCAGGCGCTATTCGCTTCGGCTGTTGGCATTTGCACTCTTGTCGTGGGTTCCGTACGCCGTGTTTGAGACAGGCTCTCCCACGGCGCTTTTTCCGCATTTCAGCGTGCTGCATACGCTGCTTCTGGGTCTGCTCGCCGTCTGGCTGTGGGACAAAGGCCCGTATGCGCCGTTGTGGAAAGCGCTGGGCATTTTGCTGCTGTGCGCGCTTGCGCTGCCGGGCGACTGGTCATTTTACAATGTGCTGTTCGTGCTCGTCTTTTTCATCTGCCGCGACAGCCCAAAGGAAAAATGGCTCGCCTACAGCTTGCTTGCAGCAGTGATGATCCTGTCAAACATGACGTCATGGTTTGACCTCTACCGGCTGGGGATGTTTCTCGTGCCACCTTTGGTGCAGTACGGTTACAACGGACACACCGGACGCAAAACTGCGCTCAGCAAGTGGGGTTTTTATGCATTCTATCCGGCGCACCTGCTCGTACTGGGGCTTCTACGATATTAAAAATGTGCCTGCGCTGCGCGCAGGCACATTTCTTATTCCTCTTTGTCGCCCTTCTGGCGGATCGTGATTTTAATTGGCGTGCCGGTAAGGCCGAACACGGCGCGGATCTGGTTCTCAAGATACCGCTGATACGAGAAGTGGAACAGGCGCGCGTCGTTGCAGAAGATGACGAAATGCGGCGGCTTGACGCCCACCTGCGTCATATAGTAGATCTTCAGCCTGCGCCCCTTGTCCGTGGGCGGCTGGACGCGCGCGGTGGCGTCCTCAAGGATGTTGTTGAGCATGCCGGTCGTGATGCGCATGGAATTCTGGTTCGACACAGCGTTGATGGTGTCAAACAGCTTGTCCACGCGCTGGCCTGTGAGCGCAGAGATGAACATGACTGGCGCGTAGGTCATGAAGCTGAGGTCGCGGCGCACGTCCGCCGTCATCTTGTCCATGGTATTGGTGTCTTTTTCCACCGCGTCCCACTTGTTGACGACGATGATACACGCCTTGCCGGCCTCGTGAGCAAGGCCCGCCACCTTCGTGTCCTGCTCGCTCACGCCCTCGTTCGCGTCGATGAGAATGAGGCACACGTCGGCGCGCTCAATGGCGGAGACGGTGCGGAGGTTGCTGTAGCGCTCGACCGCGTCGTCGACCTTGGACTTGCGGCGCATGCCGGCGGTATCGATGAACAGGTACTTGCCGGATTCATTTTCAAAGTAGCTGTCGATCGCGTCGCGCGTGGTGCCCGCGATATCGGAGACGATCACGCGCTCCTCTCCCAGAATGCGGTTGAGCAGGCTGGACTTTCCGACATTGGGCTTGCCGATGATGGCGACCTTGATGACGTCCTCGTCATATTCCTCGCCGTCATCCTCCGGGAAGCTCTCGACGCAGGCGTCCAGCAGATCGCCCGTGCCGTGGCCGTGGACGGCAGAAACCTCAATGGGATCGCCGAGTCCCAAACCGTAGAACTCATAGCTCTCAGGGTTCACGCCGCCCGTCTGGTCGCACTTGTTCACGGCCAGCACGACGGGCTTTTTCGACCGCTTGAGCATCGACGCGACTTCACTGTCGGCTGCCGTCAGTCCGACCGTCACGTCTACCACCATGATGATGACCGTGGCCGTCTCAATGGCGATCTCGGCCTGACGGCGCATGAATTTGAGCATATCGTTGTTCGTGCCCGGCTCGATACCGCCGGTATCGACCAAAGCGAAACTGCGGCCGTTCCACTCACACTCGCCGTAGATGCGGTCGCGCGTGACGCCGGGGGTATCCTCGACGATGGCCATCCGCCTTCCGGTCAGCTTATTAAACAGCATGGACTTTCCGACGTTCGGACGTCCGACGATTGCAACAATCGGTTTTGCCATAGAAAACCCTCCTGTCGTATGATCAGATAAGAAAAGAGGAAGGCGCACCGCCTCCCTCTCATTCTCGTATCGAGCGAATTACTTTGCTTCCTCAACCGCCACGACTTCACGGCCGTTGTAGTAGCCGCAAGCCTTGCAAGCTCTGTGGGGCAGACGGGCCTCGCCGCACTTCGGGCAAGCAACCACGCCGGGGATCGCGAGTTTCCAGTGGGAGCTGCGTCTCTTATCTCTTCTTGCGCGGGATACTTTTCTCTTGGGTACTGCCATGTGGTACACCTCCTTGGTTGAAATGCCTGACGGCACATTGTCTACATGTTGTCCAATAACTGCTGTAACGCAGCAAAGCGGGGATCGGGTTCGGGCTTGCATCTGCATGGCCCGAGATTCAGGTTTGCTCCACAGCGGAAGCACAGACCTTTGCAGTCCTCCTTGCACAGGAGCTTGCTGTCCATGTTTAGGACGAAAATGCTGGTGACGATGTCGTCAAGGTCGGCACAATCATGCTCCAACCCGAAAACCCACGGGCTTTCAAAGTTGTCAGAATCCAGATTGGGTACCAGCACAGCCTCGATCGGATACTGAACCTCGCGGGTAAACGCGGCTGTGCAGCGATCGCATACGCCGTGCAGCGTGGTCTTGACGATCCCTGTCATTTCCAGAACGCCGGCTGTGTTTCGCACCTGTCCGGCAGCAATCACCGGCTCGGTTACGGGGCAGCTTCCGCCGAACGTCATGGTATGCAGGTCGAGACTAGTCTCAAAGGGAACTACAGCGCCTGGACAGCCGATTATTTTTGACAAATCTAGCAGCATAGCGCCCTCCAATCCATAATCGTGCGGTAGATATTATATCGGATATATGGCAGGAAGTCAAATACTTTTTTCATAAAAAAACAAATTTCCCCTTGCATTTTCTTCTCGCGCCCGCTTTACACATCAGGGCACGCGTGATACAATCAAAAGAACAAAAACCAACGGAGGGCGAGATGAAAGAGCTTCAGATCGGAAAAAATGACGCGGGCCAGCGGCTCGACCGGTTCCTCGCAAAATCCGTTCCCCTGCTGCCGGCGTCTCTGGCGCAGAAATATATCCGCCTCAAGCGCATCAAGCTCAACGGCAAGCGCGCCGGGCGCGATACGCGGCTTTCAGAAGGCGACGCGCTGCAGCTGTATATCAACGACGAATTTTTTGATACCCCGCGCGAAGACAACGCCTATCTGCGTGTGGCCGCGCCCAAAGTCAGTATCGTCTACGAGGACGAAAATATACTTCTCGCCGACAAAAAGCCCGGGCAGGCCGTCCACCCGCATGACGGCGAGGAGTACGGCCGCACGCTCATCGACCACATTCAGGCGTACCTATATGCCAAAGGCGAATGGCGGCCGCGCGAAGAGCACGCCTTTGCCCCTGCGCTCTGCAACCGCATCGACCGCAACACCGGTGGCATCGTCATCGCGGCAAAAAACGCCGAGGCGCTGCGGATTCTGAATCAGAAGATCAAGGACCGCGAGCTGGACAAGCGCTACCTCTGCATCGTCCACGGCACGCCGAAGCCAGGCGAAGGTACGCTCACTGGTTATCTTTTCAAGGATGCGGTCAAAAACCGCGTGTACGTCACGCAGCTGCCGCAGAAGGGCTCGAAGACCTGCGCCACGCGCTATAAGACGCTCAAGAGCAAAAACGGACTTTCGCTCGTCGAGTGCGAGCTCATCACCGGCCGCACACACCAGATCCGCGCGCAGATGGCCGCCGCCGGCTGGCCGCTGCTTGGCGACGGGAAATACGGCAGGCTCGACAAGCGCTATGACCGTAAATATCAGGCGCTGTATTCCTACAAGCTCACCTTCCGTTTTACAACTGAGGCCGGAAATCTGGCGTACCTGAACGGGAAAACGTTTCAGGTGGAGTCCGTAGACTTTGTACAGGAGTTCTTCGGCTGAACATGCTCCCTTTTTGTGATGTTTTTGCAAAAAATAATTGCAAAACGCATTGACAAAAAGGGACATTTTATTTATATTCAATTCAATGCGCAAGCTGGAAATTCTGCGCATACTACATTTATGAAACGGGGGATGATAAATGTCCAAAGAGCTCATTCGCTTGTCGAATCTGACCATGACATTTGAGGATGGCGAGACCATCCTGGACAACATCAATCTGTACATCAATGATAAGGAATTTCTCACATTACTGGGTCCCAGTGGCTGCGGAAAAACAACGACGTTGCGAATTATCGGTGGTTTTTTGACGCCTACGTCTGGTGATGTGTTTTTTAACGGCGAGCGCATCAACGACGTACCCGCCTATAAACGAAAAATCAATACCGTTTTCCAGCGGTATGCCCTGTTTCCCCATCTCGACGTCTACGACAACATCGCCTTCGGCCTGCGCATCGCCAAGCTGAACGAGGACGAGATTGACGAACGCGTGACGGAAATGCTCGAGATCGTCAGCCTCAAGGGTTTTGAAAACCGCAAGGTGACTTCCCTCTCTGGCGGCCAGCAGCAGCGTGTGGCCATCGCCCGCGCGCTTGTCAACCGTCCGCGGGTGCTGCTGCTCGACGAGCCGCTCGGCGCGCTGGATCTCAGACTGCGTAAGGATATGCAGAACGAGCTCAAGCTCATCCAGCAGCGCATGGGCATTACCTTCATTTATGTCACGCACGATCAGGAAGAGGCACTCACCATGTCTGACACCATCGTCGTCATGAACAAGGGCAAGATCCAGCAGATCGGCCGGCCCGAGGATATCTACAACGAGCCGAAGAACGCGTTTGTCGCTGACTTTATCGGAGAGTCCAACATTCTCGACGGCGTGATGCTCGAGGACTATGTGGTCAAGTTCTTTGGCCGCAAATTCGACTGCGTGGACAAGGGTTTTGAGAAAAACGAGCCTGTCGACGTTGTCATCCGCCCCGAGGACATCGACATCGTCCCGCCCGAGCAGGGCCATCTGTGCGGCACAGTCACGTCTGTCACCTTCAAGGGCGTGCACTATGACACCATTGTCGATTTCAAGGGCTTCAAATGGCTCATCCAGACCACCGATTACTGCCCCGTCGACTCGTATATCGGCATCCGCCTGAACCCCGAGGATATTCACATCATGCACAAGAGCGAGTATTCCGGCCTCTACGGCGACTACAGCTCCTACAGTGCCGAATATGACGAGATCGCGGACGCTTCGGAGGAAGAAGCCGATGAAGAGTAAGCTGCTTGCGTGTCCGTATATCGTGTGGATGATTCTTTTTACGCTCATCCCGCTGTGTATTGTGTTCTATTACGCGCTGACCGACTCGGTCACCGGCCAGTTTACCATCGCCAATCTTGCCAGCATCGGCAATTATCTTCCCATCTTCCTGCGCTCGATCTGGCTGGCGATGTTCTCGGCTGTGATCTGCCTTGTGATCGGCTACCCCGTGGCGTATTTTATTGCGCAGTGCAAGCCCACCACGCAGCGCTTTCTCGAGATGCTCATCATGCTCCCCATGTGCATGAGCTTTTTGCTTCGCACGCTGGCGTGGGTCGCCATGCTGGAGGATACCGGTATCATCAATAACCTCATCCGTGCCATCGGCTTAAAGCCCCTGCCGCTCATCCGCACGAACGGCGCGGTTATTTTGGGCATGGTCTATAACTACCTGCCGTATATGATTCTGCCGCTGTACTCGGTCATCATGAAGATTGACCCCAGACTCATCGAGGCCGCACGCGACCTCGGCTGTACACCGCGCCTGGTGTTCTCCAAGGTGATCCTGCCGCTCTCCGGGCCGGGTATTCTCTCGGGCCTTACCATGGTGTTCGTGCCCGCGGTGTCAACGTTCTATATCTCGCAGAAGCTCGGCTCGCCCGGCACCACGCTCATCGGCGACGTGATCGAGTCGCAGTTCAAGACCGCCTACAATCCCAACCTCGGCGCGGCGATGTCGCTGGTGCTGATGGTGCTCATCTTTATCTGCGTCGCCGTGATGAACCGCTTCGGCGAATCGGACGGAGAGGAGGTCATTGCGAAGGTATGAAACGCGTCAATCTTGTCATTACCATCCCGGTCTTTATCTTTCTGTACCTGCCCATGCTTGTGCTGGCCGTGGCGTCGTTCAACACGGGTCTTGATGTGGCGACCTTCAAGAGCTTCACGCTTTCGCAGTACGCCAACCTCTTCCGCGACCAGACGCTTCTGCGGCTGCTGGGCAACTCTGTGCTCATCGCATTGCTCTCCAGCTTCATCGCCACAGTTTTCGGCACGCTGGCTGCCGTCGGCATCTTCTCAATGAAGGGCCGGATGCGCAGGGCCGTCATGACGCTCACGAATATCCCCATGACAAACCCCGATATCGTCACGGGCGTTGCGCTGGCGCTTTTGTTCGCGTTTACCGGCACGATGCTGAAAATCAACTCCATCCTCGGCTTCTGGACGCTTCTCATCGCGCATATCACGTTCAATTTCCCCTACGTCATCCTGAACGTCATGCCGAAGCTGCAGCAGATGGACCCCGATCTGCAGGAGGCCGCACTCGACCTTGGCTGTACGCCGATGCAGGCGTTTTTGAAGGTCGTCATCCATGAGATCATGCCGGGCATCATTTCCGGCGCTCTGATGGCGTTTACAATGAGTCTGGACGATTTCGTCATCTCCTACTTTGTCACCGGTTCGAGCTTCATCACGCTCCCGGTCGAGATCTACAACTATACCAAAAAGCCCATCCAGCCGAAGATCTATGCGCTGTTTACGCTGATGTTCGCGGTCATTCTGATTTTGATGGTCGTGATGAACCTGCTGCAGGCGCGCAGCGAGAAGCAGCCCCGGCTGCACAATGAGAAAAGGAGAATGCAAGCATGAAAAAGAAGCTGTTTTGCCTGCTGCTGGTGTGCGTACTCGCCGTCAGCCTGATGCCTGCGGTTACCGCAGCCGATAACGAAATCACCGTCTACAACTGGGGCCAGTATATCTCCGACGGCAACGACGGCAGCCTTGACGTCATCGCCGCGTTCGAAGAAGAGACTGGCATCAAGGTCAACTATCTTACGTTCGATTCCAACGAAAGCATGTACACCAAGCTCAAGACCGGCGGTACGACGTATGACGTCATCATTCCGTCGGATTATATGATCGGCAAGCTCATTGAAGAGAACATGCTCGAGCCGCTGAATTTCGACAACATCCCCAACTACCAGTATATTGACGAATCCTTCCGCAACCAGTCCTATGACCCCGCGAACACCTATTCCGTTCCGTATACCTGGGGCACCGTGGGTCTTATCTACAACTCACAGCATGTCAGCGCTGCGGATGCGGCAAGCTGGAACTGCCTGTGGAACGAAAAATATTCCGGAAAGATTCTGATGTTCGACAACCCGCGCGACGCGTTCGCCATTGCCGAGTCGATTCTGGGCTACAGCCTGAACACGGAAAATGAAGACGAGCTGCGGGCCGCGGCCGAGCTTCTCACCGAGCAGAAGAGTCTGGTGCAGAGCTACGTCATGGACCAGATCTTCGACAAGATGCAGCGCGGCGAGGCGTGGGCTGCGCCCTACTACGCGGGAGACTTTTTGACCATGGTTGAGGAGAATCCCGATCTGGCGTTCAGCTTCCCCGAAGAGGGCTTCAACATCTTCATCGACGCCATGTGCATCCCCAAGGGCTGCCAGAATAAAGAAGGCGCCGAGGCGTTCATCAACTTTCTCTGCCGGCCGGATATCTGCGCGGCGAACCTCGACTATCTGGGCTATTCCGCGCCCGAGTCGGCTGCGAAGGAGCTGATGGACCCCGAGGTCACGTCCAGTCCTGTTGCCTACCCCGATGATGAGACGCTCGCCAGAACCGAGAGCTTCGGCGCGCTGTCCACGCAGGCTACACAGCTCATGAACGATCTGTGGCTGAACGTGAAAACCACAGGCAGCAACACCACGCTGTATATTGTCATTTCGGTCGTCGCCGTGCTGGCCATTGCCGCCGTTTTCGTACTCATGAATGTGCGCAGACGCCGCAAAAAAGCCCGCCGCTGCAAATAAGCATGTAAAAAGTTCCGCGTCAGATGATGACGCGGAACTTTTTTACACAAATTCCAGAATCAACTCCAGCACGGCCCCGGCAGCAAGACTTCGCACCATTGCGCGGTCTCCCGGCAGGTGCAGCTCCTTGCAAAAGGACACACCCGGCATATCGATGGCGATATACACAAGCCCCGGTTCCCTGCCCGTCTCGTCAGAATCCGGGCCTGCCAGCCCCGTGACAGATACGCCGATGTCGGCTCCGATGATCTCCCGCGCGCCGAGCGCCATCTCGTGTGCCGTCTGGCGTGAGACGGCCGTGTAGACGCGGAGTGTATCGTCCCGCACGCCCAGCAGGCGATGCTTGACCTTATTCGTATAGCTGATGACACCGCCCATATAGACGGCGGAGCTGCCGGGAATGTCCGTCAGCAGCTTCCCAATCAGCCCGCCCGTACACGACTCCGCCGTAGCAAGCGTCAGTTCTGCTGTTTTGAGCCTGCGCAGCACCTCTTCGGCCAGAGGCTCATACTTCGTCGTCAAAACGGATCGCCACCTTTTCCGTGTTTTCGATGGCGCGCGCGATGAGCGCCCCGACATCGAGCTTTGCTTCCTCCGCCTCAACGAGCGCCAGAACAGGCCTTGTCTTCGGATGCTTTGGCGTAAAGACCGTACAGCAGTCCTCATACGGCAAAATAGACGTTTCCAGCGTGCCGATTCTGCGCGCAATGGTCACGATTTCTTCTTTATCCATGCCAATAAGCGGATGGAAGATGGGCACATTCACCACCGCGCCGGTTACCGCCATCGCGTCCATCGTCTGGCTGGCAACCTGACCGAGGTTTTCGCCAGTGACCAGGCACTTCGCGCCGTGATCTAAACCAATGCGCTCGGCAATGCGCATCATGAACCGGCGCATGATGATGGTGAAGTACTCCTCTTTGCAGTTGTCGCGAATGGCCTCCTGAATCTCTGTGAAGCCCACGATATCCAGCGTCATACGCCCGCAGTAGCGCGTCATGATGCGCGCAAGGTCGATGACCTTCTGCTTGGCCAGCTCGGACGTATACGGGTACGAGAAAAAGTGGATGCACTCAAGTTCCACACCGCGCTTGGCGATCATGTAGCCCGCAACCGGTGAGTCAATGCCGCCGGAGAGCAGCACTGCCGCCCGTCCGCCCGTACCGGTGGGCAGGCCGCCGGCGCCAGGCGTGGCCGGGCCGTGGATATAGGCCGCGTGGTCGCGCACCTCGACATTCACAACATATGCGGGGTTGTGCACGTCGACCGCGACGTGTGGAAACTCTTCCGCCAGTCGGCCGCCGATCTGCTGTGAGATCTGAATGGAGTTGAGCGGAAACTGCTTGTCCGAGCGCTTGGACTCGACTTTAAAGCTGCGGCAGGCAGACAAATCATCGCCAAGGTATTCAACAACCGTCTCAAAGATCGCATCGAGCGTCTTCTCGCATGCGCGGCAACGGCACATCGACGCGATGCCGAAGATTGCGCCTGCGGCCTGCCATGCGCCGTCGACGTCACACTCGTCATTCTGCGGCTCGACATAGACCGTAGACTGCATGATATACACCTTGAACTCGCCGAAGCGCGCCATGCGGCGGCGCACGTTCTGGCGGAGCTTGTCTTCAAAGGTGCGGCGGTTCTGTCCCTTCAGGACAATCTCGCCCAGCTTCAGTAAAAACATTTCATTCATAATTTCGTCCATCCTGTTGTTTATCCATTTCCAATCCGGAACGACCGGTATTGGATTGCTTCTGCAATATGCTGCGGGCCGATTGTGTCGCTGCCATCGAGGTCTGCAATCGTCCGCGCGACCTTGAGCACGCGGTCATAGCTTCTGGCAGTCATCTGCAGCCGCTCGAAGGCTGATTTCATGAGGTTTGTGCACGTCTCGTCCAGCGCGCAGGCCGATCGAAGTTCAGCCGGGCGCATCAGTGCGTTGCAGAGCGTTCTGCTGCCTTCATAGCGCGCAAGCTGGCGCTTTCTGGCCGCGTCCACGCGCGCCTTGACGGCGGCGGACGGCTCGGCCACGGTCCGGCGGCTCAGCTCGTCAAACTTGACAGCGGGCACCTCTACTATGATATCAATTCTGTCAAGCAGCGGCCCGGAGATTCTGCCCATATATTGATCGACCGACGCCTGTGAGCAGCGGCAGCGGCCGCTGGGGTCGCCGTACCAGCCGCACTTGCACGGATTCATCGCGCACACCAGCATAAATTCGCTCGGATACGTCACCGACCCGTGCACGCGGGAAATCGTCACCTGTCCGTCTTCGAGCGGCTGACGCAGCACCTCAAGGGTGTCGGTGCGAAATTCCGGCAGCTCGTCTAAAAACAGCACGCCCCTCTCACGGGTTCAAGCTGTTTAAGCCAAATTGTTTTTGAGCCTACACATTTTCGCTATTTCGGGTGTCCCCCGTACATATATTCACGCATCCCCGGGGACACCAAAAGGGGTGGGGTTCACCCCACAACAACTAAACCCCCAGACTGCATATGCTATTCTGGGGGCTCCTAATTAACTAATTATAGCGAATGAATATGAGATTTTCAACCTCTGTAGGTCGGCGCAGAAAAATATTCTGCATAACAGGGTTTATTTTCGACTTTCTTTATCTTGATGAATAATTCGGAGACCTCTCCGCCTAAAGATTTCATCTTCAATAAGTTCTGCAATCCAGCCGGGGATGCTATCAATTTTTTCTTTATTGATAAGTTGACTCACGAATTTTTCAAATGCTTCATCTGTAGCCCGTTTGCTCTTTTGATAGCAGATAGTGCTACAAAATTTTCGGTCATTACCAGTGGCCTGAAATTCTTTCCCACAGTACTGACATACAAAAGTGTGAGTTGCCAGTTTCTGTTTCTCTGGATGCACCGACCAATATCTCCTTCGACATTCCTCGGAGCAGTATTTACGTTTACGCCCGATTTCAGGTTGCTCAAATGG
>SFHJ01000009.1 GCA_004555655.1 Clostridiales bacterium | reverse complement strand
GTGTACCATTTGCAAGTCTTAGTTCCCAAAGAGTTTTGCTTGTAAGGAGTACAATCGCAACCAGCCCCATCGCTATTGCGTTTACATACGCTTCCGGCAGTTCGAGACGCTGTTTTGTCCCCAATAACGATAACCACCGCCGAAGACACATTGATTTGAGAATTGAACTCCTTTTTCAGATCGCAAGGTCTACAATCTGGATTTTCCGAGACGCTCCCCGAAACGACTTCGGCTGTGTCAACGTAATCAACTTTGTGAAGCTTGTCCTTTCCCCACTTATGGAGTTCGTCCACAACCGCACGGTCTCCGTTTGATTCAGAATAATCTGCGCTAATGTAAACCCTCTTGCTCATATTTCTCTCCTTTCTAACATGCTCTTTTTTAATAATTATTTTGTAAGTCAACTGTCCCATATAATTATTTTACCACATTTTTCACATTTGCACTACCGATAAATATTAAAATAATAGGCTCTTTACCCAGTATTAACAATATCCGGTCGATCAGTGGCGCAGTAGTCAGTGCGTCTCCATTGAAAATTACCTTGGCTGCTTTCTTATATCAGTACAAATCTCAGATATCATCGGTCAAATGATTGGCCGGGAAGTGGTGTGACGCAAAGCATAGCGGGCGCGCCGCCAAAACGGCAGCGCGCCCCTTTTCTCGTGAAAAAATACCGATTTTATGTACGTCTTATGCGCTGCGGAATGGTCTTTTCGTGATATTTCGTACTGTTTTGTACATCGACGTACATCGCGGTTTGGGTCACGGTTTGGGTCGAAACGCATTTTCAAAAATATGGTTGAACTTTTTGGACAGAAAAGTGCAAGAAAAAGCTCCGAAATCAAGCGATTTCGGAGCTTTTTATGGTGGACAGTACAGGACTCGAACCTGTGACCCCATGCACGTCAAGCATGTGCTCATACCAGCTGAGCTAACTGTCCGTCAGCGGGATTCATTATACGAGATCATCCCGCATTTGTCAAGCACTAACTTTCAGATTTCTGCAAATACCACGCAATCAGCAGATCCGCGGCCTCACCGTAGGACTGCACGCCTGAGGTCTCGTTGAACGCCTTGAGATATGCGTCGTTGACCTTCTGCGCCGCCTCCTGTACTGCGCCGTCGTACTGCGCGTAGTGCTCGTTTGCCGCGTGGATATCGGCCTGCACGCCGGCGCTCAGCGAATAGAAAATTTCGTCCGCCGCGCTGCGGTCGACCTTATAGAGGGCGTTGCTGCAGTAGATGTAGGCCGCGAACGCGCCGGAGTACAAAAAGTCCGCCCGGCTGCTTTCCATGCACGCCAGATACGCGCAGAAGTTTGCCTCGTCCTCGGCGGCGACAGCCTGCCGGTGTGCCAGCTCGTGGCACATGGTAAATGGAATCCACGCCTCATAGGTATCGGGGTTGACGCAGGCCTCGGCCGTGAAGCAGACAAAAATGCCGGTGTTGCCGAAGTAGCTGAAGAGCTTGGCCGAAGCCAGCGATTTTACCCGGCCAAGGCCGCCCGAGAAAGCCGGGTTCTGCTTTGCCAGCGCGTCGTAGCCCTCGCCCGCCTGTGTGCTGAGCGCGGAGAACCCGGCAAGCTCCGCCGTGCCGTCTGCGCGGCGCGCAACCTCCGGCGCGTATTCGTTCGCCTGCGCGGCGTAATACTTTGTGGCCGCGATCAGCTCTTCGCGGGAATACTCGCGCACGTCAAGACCCAGCGTTTCATCGATGGACGGGCCGAAGTGGTTGAGCCCCCACAGCCCGACGAACAGGAATACCGCCACCGACACGGCCAGAACTACGCCTGCCAGCCAGCTAAGAATACTGCGGTGCTGGGTGAATACGCGCACGAAGGTATAGAAAAACCACAAAATGAGCAGCAACGCCAGCACCTCCCACAGCGCAATGGGCGCAAGGGACGTGACGGACGCGATGGCATTTAATACGCCGCGCGAGAACTCCGGATAGAATGAAAACACCAGCTCCGGCGCCCAACTGGCAGCCGCGACCATAAGCGCGGTCAATATCAGAAAAATGGCTGAAAGGATCAGCCTGCCAATCATTTTCAAAGAGGGTCTTCCTTTCTCAAAAGGGGTATTCAAAAGTATACCACACTTCACGCAAAAACAAAAGCGGAAGTTCGTCATAGCCGCCTTTGCAATCGCACATATCAGCCCATCGGCGAAAAGCCGGCCGTCTGCGCCGCTAACCTCCGGCTTTTTTGCCGCAGACAGGGCAAACGGGCGACATTTTGGCATGTGCGCGGTTGACTTTGGGTATGATTTCATTATAATATGTGTGGTAACGAAAAAGAGCGTTCTGGAGGACGGATCGTATGATGAACAACAAAGACAAGACCATGGACAAGATCATTGCGCTGTGCAAAAACCGCGGTTTCGTGTTCGCGGGCTCCGAGATCTACGGCGGCCTCGCCAACAGCTGGGACTACGGCCCGCTCGGCGTCGAATTTAAGAACAATGTGAAAAAGGCATGGCTGAAAAAGTTCGTGCAGGAGAGCCCGTACAACGTCGGCCTCGACGCGGCCATCATCATGAACCCGCAGACGTGGGTCACGACGGGCCATGTGTCGAGCTTTTCCGACCCGCTGCTCGACTGCAAGGCGTGCAAAGCCCGCCACCGCGCCGATAAGCTGATCGGCGCCGAGCATCCCGAGGTGAATGTCGACGCGCTGAGCTTTGATGAGATGGACGCATTCATCGCCTCGCATGACGACGTCGTCTGCCCCGTGTGCGGCAAGCACGACTTCACCCCCATCCGCAAGTTTAACCTGATGTTCAAAACTGCCATCGGCGTGACCGAGGATTCGTCGTCGACGTGCTATCTGCGGCCCGAGACGGCGCAGGGCATTTTTGTGAACTTCTCGAACATCCAGCGCACCACGCGCAAGAAACTGCCGTTCGGCGTGTGCCAGGTGGGCAAGGCCTTCCGCAACGAGATCACCCCGGGCAACTTCACCTTCCGTACGCGCGAGTTTGAACAGATGGAGTGTGAATTCTTCTGCAAGCCCGGCACTGACCTCGAGTGGTTCGCTTACTGGAAAGACTTCTGCAAGAACTGGCTGATCTCGCTCGGCATCAAGGAAGAGAACCTGCGCCTGCGCGACCATGAACCGGCAGAGCTGGCGTTCTACTCGCGCGCCACGACTGACATCGAATACGCGTTCCCGTTCACCGACTGGGGCGAGCTGTGGGGCATTGCCGACCGCACGGACTATGACCTTGGCCGTCATCAGCAGGCCAGCGGCAAGGATCTGACGTACTTTGACCCCGAGACGAACGAGCACTATATCCCCTACGTCATCGAGCCGTCGCTCGGCTGCGACCGTGTGGCGCTGGCGTTCCTGATCGAGGCGTATGACGAGGAAGTCATCGACGAGGCCAAAAACGACGTGCGCGTGGTGCTGCATCTGCACCCGGCTTTGGCTCCGTTCAAGGCCGCCGTTCTGCCGCTTTCGAAAAAGCTGTCCGAGCCGGCGCGCAAGATCTACGAGGAACTGGCCAAGGACTTCATGGTGGACTTCGACGACACGGGCTCCATCGGCAAGCGCTATCGCCGCGAGGACGAGATCGGCACGCCGTACTGCATCACGGTGGACTTTGGCACCGTTGGCGACGACAAGACCCCTGCCGACAACGCCGTCACCGTCCGCGACCGCGACACCATGGAGCAGGTGCGCATTCCCATCAGCGAGCTGAAAAACTGGCTGGCTGAGCGCGTCAAATTCTGATATTTTCCGGCGGCAGCACCCCGCGCTGCCGCCGGTTATTAAAACTTGGAGGGTATTATGAGAGCGATCATCACCGTCGTCGGCCCCGACCGCGTGGGCATCATTGCAGAGGTCTGCACGCTGCTGGCTGAGCTGCACATCAGCGTCGTCGAGATCAGCCAGACCATTATGGAACGCACGTTCACCATGATTATGCTGGTGCAGGCTACGCCCGGCGCGCCGGATTTCGGCGAGATTCAGACCCGCCTGCAGCAAAAGGGCGGGCAGATGGGCGTGGCCATCCGCGTCCAGCGCGAGGACATCTTCAACGCCATGCACACGATCTGAGGTAACGCCATGCTGAACCATTCCGATATCATGTCCACGATCGATATGATCGATCACCAGCATCTGGATATCCGCACCGTCACAATGGGCATCAGCCTTCTCGACTGCGCGGACCCTGACCCCAGTGCCTGCGCGCAGAAGATCTACGACAAGATCTGCCGCGAGGCCGAGCATCTGGTCGAGACCGGCTGCGATATTGAACGCGAGCTTGGCATCCCCATCGTGAATAAGCGCATCTGCGTCACGCCCATGGCGCTCGTCGCGGGCGCGTGTGAAACAGAGGATTTTGTGCCCTTTGCCGTGGCGATGGACAAGGCCGCAAAGGCGTGCGGCGTGAACTTCATCGGCGGGTTTTCCGCCCTTGTGCACAAGGGCTTCACCTCCGGCGACCGGCGGCTGATCGCGGCCATCCCGGAAGCGCTCGCCACGACCGATCTCGTCTGCTCGAGCGTAAACGTGGCCACGACGAAAGCCGGCATCAACATGGAGGCCGTGCGCCTGATGGGCCAGACCATCAAAAAAACCGCTGCTCTGACCGCTGATCGCGACGGCTTTGGCTGCGCGAAGCTGGTCGTATTCTGCAACGCCGTGGAGGACAATCCCTTCATGGCGGGCGCATTCCACGGCGTGGGCGAGGCCGAGAGCGTCATCAGCGTCGGCGTGTCGGGCCCGGGCGTGGTCCATCATGCGCTGCAGGCTGTCAAGGGGCAGCCGTTTGACGTGGTAGCCGAGACCATCAAGAAAACGGCTTTCCGCATCACGCGCATGGGACAGCTTGTGGCGCAGGAGGCGTCGAGACGGCTTGGCGTGCCGTTCGGCGTGGTTGATCTGTCGCTCGCGCCCACGCCTGCCGTGGGTGACAGCGTGGCGCGGATTCTGGAAGAGATGGGTCTTGAGACGTGCGGCACGCACGGCACCACGGCGGCGCTGGCGCTCTTAAACGACGCGGTCAAAAAGGGCGGCCTGATGGCGTCCAGCTCCGTCGGCGGTCTTTCGGGTGCGTTTATTCCCGTCTCCGAGGACGAGGGTATGATCGCCGCGGCTGAGTCGGGCGTTTTGCAGCTCGACAAGCTGGAGGCCATGACGTGCGTGTGCTCGGTGGGCCTGGATATGATCGCCGTGCCGGGCGACACCAGCGCTGAGACCATCTCCGCCATCATCGCAGACGAAGCCGCCATCGGCATGGTCAATTCCAAGACCACCGCCGTGCGCCTGATTCCCGTGCCGGGCAAGGGCGTGGGCGAGCGCGTGGAGTTCGGCGGCCTGCTCGGCTCGGCGCCCATCATGCCAGTGCATCCCGAGTCTTCGGCCGGGTTTATCGCGCGCGGCGGGCGCATCCCGGCACCGATGCAGAGTCTGAAGAACTGACGCGCGAATTTCCGGGTTTTTTTGAAATAACACTGGAAAAATGCGCGCGTATGCTGTATGATAGACGCAGAAATCCAACACAATGCAAAAAGATTTGAGGGCCGAAGCAAACCAAGACAACGCAAACGCAGGCTCTCTGGCAAACTGAGCAAAGGAAGGGAATTCGTATGGAAAATTGCAAGATCAAGCAGCTGCAGCTCGCAGCTGCCAAGGCGCGCCTGCTGGGCGTGCAGATGGTTCATGACGCGGCCTCCGGCCATCCGGGCGGCTCACTTTCGTGCATGGACGTGCTCACCGCGCTGTATAACGGCGTGATGCGCATTGACCCGGCTGACCCCAAAAACCCCGATCGTGACCGCTTCGTCATGTCCAAGGGCCACTGCTCGCCCGCCGTTTACCCGGTGCTGGCGCTGCGCGGCTTCTTCCCGGTGGAGAACCTCAAGATGTTCCGCCGCATCGACGGCCATATGTCCGGCCACGTGGAGATGAAGTACAACCCCGGCGTAGACATGTCCACCGGCTCTCTGGGCCAGGGCATCTCGGTTGCCGTTGGCATGGCGCTGGCCGGCAAGCAGTCCGGCAAGGACTACCGCGTCTATGCCATTCTGGGCGACGGCGAGCTGGCCGAGGGCCAGGTCTGGGAGGCGTTCATGTCTGCCGCCAAGTACAAGCTCGATAACCTCTGCGCCTGCGTCGACGTCAACGGTCTGCAGATCGACGGCGCGACCAAGGACGTCATGCCCACCGAGCCGCTGGACAAGAAGTTTGAGGCGTTCGGCTGCCACGTCATCAAGATCGACGGCCACGACTTTGAGCAGATCAACGCTGCCTACGCCGAAGCTGCAGCCACCAAAGGCCAGCCCACCGTTATCCTCGCCAGGACCGTCAAGGGCAAGGGCGTGAGCTTTATGGAAAACAACGCCGGCTGGCACGGCAAAGCGCCCAACGACGAACAGTTCGCGCAGGCCAAGGCCGAGCTGGAAGCACAGATCAAGGAACTGGAGGGTTAAGAAATGGCGGAAAAGATTGCTACTCGTGAAGCATACGGCCGCGCGCTGGCTGCGCTGGCTGATAGATACCCGGAGCTGGTCTGCTTCGACGCGGACCTTGCGGGCGCTACCATGTCCAAGTTCTTTAAAGAGGCCGCTCCCGAGCGCTTCTTCGATATGGGCATCGCCGAGGCCAACATGGTCGGCGTTGCCGCCGGTATGTCGCTGTGCGGCTACAAGCCGTTCGTGAACACCTTTGCCATGTTCGCCGCCGGCCGTGCGTGGGAGCAGGTGCGCAACACCGTCTGCTACCCCGGCCTGAACGTCAAGGTCATCGGCAGCCACGGCGGCCTGTCCGTCGGCGAAGACGGCGCAACGCACCAGTGCATCGAAGACTTCGCCATCATGCGCGCCATCCCCGGCATGACGGTTCTGTGCCCGTGCGACGGCAACGAGATGCGCCAGGCTGTCGAGGCGCTGGTCAACTACGAAGGCCCGGCCTACATGCGTCTGGGCCGGCTCGCCGTTGAGACCGTTACCGACTCCATCCCCGGCTACAAGTTTGAGATCGGCAAGGGCGTGACCCTGCGCGACGGCACCGACGTGACCATCATCGCCGTCGGCATGAACGTGCAGATGGCACTGGCCGCTGCCGAGACGCTTGCCGCCGAAGGCATCAGCGCGCGCGTCATCGACATGCACACCATTAAGCCGCTCGACCGCGAGCTCGTGCTCAAGGCCGCGAAAGAGACCGGCGCAATCGTCACCACCGAAGAGGCCAACATCCTCGGCGGTCTGGGCGCGGCTGTTGCCGAGCTTCTGGCTGAGGAATACCCCGTACCCGTCGTGCGCCACGGCGTGAACGACGAGTTTGGCCGCAGCGGCAAGGCTCCCGCTGTGCTCGACGCCTACGGTGTGAACGCCGCCGGCATCGTTGAGAAGGTCAAAAAGGCCCTCGCACACAAGAAGTAAACCGTATATCAAAACGGGCAATGCCACATGGCATTGCCCGTTTTTTCTGCATCAACGCGAAGCGCGCACCGGCGGTTCAGATTCTTTTCAAATTTCGCGGTACCGGCGCTCTTCAATTCCCCGCCGGGGCATCGTCTTTCTTACATTATGCGTTTTTGAGCTCCTGCAGCAGCTTTGTGCCGGCGTCGATGATGCGTTCGGCAATACCGGCCTTGAAGATGGAGCTTCTGGCCTCGTAGCCGCCCTCATCATACGCCTCGCGCATGGGATAGTAGCCCTCTGCGCCGTTTGTCAGGCTGCACGGCAGCGTGAGCGCATACGCAGAGCCGTCCTTGATTCCGCGGCCGACGCCGGTAAACGGCTCGCCGGGAATGCCGAGCAGCGCAACTTCTCCCATCTGCAGCGCGCCCAGATACAGCCCGAACGACTCCGGCCCGTCTTTGAGCTGCTGCATACGCAGCGCCTCGGCCACAACCGTGGTCAGCTCCATGCCCTCATACGGCAATTGCGCGTCGCGCCCTGCTTCATGCAGGCGGCAGATTTCTTCGGCCTTTGCCGCTTCGTCCGCCGTGGGCATGTTCGACGGCGCGGGCATCACGACCTGCGCGAATTTCACGCAGTCCGGCTCGGTAAAATGCACCTTTTCATACACCTGCAACACCGCGCCGGCCAGCACCATGCCCATGTGGCGGGCGTGCGCATAGCCGCGGTCGACGTCGTCAAAGTCGCGTACAAGGCCGTTTCCCTCGCCCGGGCGCGGGAAGACGTTCACATGGTTCACATCGCCCTCGGCGCCGTTCAGGAACACACAGCGCACATTGTCAAGCGCTTTTTCCAGCGTCCGGCGGAAAAAGCCCGGATAGTCAGCGGAAATCTGCTCGCCGCCGATGACGTCGGGATGCACGCCGAAGTTTGCCACGATGATTTCGGGACCTGCTTCGCGCACAAAGCGCAGCACATTCACCCGCTCGTCCACGTCGCCGATGGGCGCAAGGATATCGGGGTTGTTCACGCCAGGATTGGTGCGGATCGAGCCGTCTTTCATGCGGAAGCGGCGGATAAACGAGATGCGCGGCGCGTTGGCCACCGCCCAGCCGAGCTTCGACGGCTGCAGGTCGCGCAGCGCCAGCGCGGCGCAGTCACACAGCTTGCGGCCGAGATACTCCCCGTACTGCGCCTCGCCGTGGCGGCGCGCATCCAGCGGGTCCGGGCCGACAAGCGGGCCCGTGTGCGTGTGCGAGCAGCAGATAAACACGCCCTCGTATGCAAGGCCGGTCTTCTCCGCGATGGCACGGCGGTAGACGTCCATCTGCGTCTGGTCGATCATCAGATTGTCCAGGCCGATGACGACCGCGCGGCTTTCGCCGCAGGCCACAGCTACGGCGCTCGCCTCCAGCGCGTCGAGTACGCCCGCTGCAAAGCGGTCCATAAAATATCCGGAAATTTCAATCCCCAGCGGCGGTGTGACGTCCACGCGGGCGAAGCCTGCCAGAAAAGCTGCCATAGTTCTACCCCTTTTCAGCATTTTACAGCCGCGCCCATTGGCGCGTGCCATCGTTTCCATTATTGGCCCGCCTTTTTATTTTGTCAACAAAATAAATATGGGCATGCGCATCCGTCCCCCGCGCGGCATAGAATGGCAAAATTCAAGCGGAAGGCGGTATGCGTATGCCCTTTTTGTTCTTAAGTCCCTCGACGCAGGAGTACAATCCCTACATCACGACCGGAAATGAGGAATACTGGATGAACCAGCTCGCCGACCGGATGGAGCCATATCTGCATGCGAGCGGCATCAACGTCACGCGCAACGACCCCGAAGGCAGCGCAGCAGCGTCCATCCGGCAGTCGAACGCAGGAAACTATGACTTCCATCTGGCGCTGCACTCCAACGCCTCGCCGGAGCATCTGGCCGGACAGCTGCGCGGCGTGGACGTCTATTACTACCCTGCCAGCGAGGCGGGGCTCAGGATGGCGAACATCATCGTCGACAACCTGCGCCCCGTCTACCCTGCGCCCGAGCGTGTGCGCGCGCTGAGCACCACGGTCATTGGCGAGGTGCGACGGACGACAGCGCCGAGCGTGCTGGCAGAGCTGGGCTACCACGACAACGTGGATGACGCCAACTGGCTGACCGGCAACCTTGACGCGATTGCAAGCGCCCTGTCCGAATCCGTGACCGAGTATTTTGGCGGCCCGTTTCTGGCGCCGCAGCCGGCGCGCACGGGCGTTGTGACGCTGACGTCCGGCAGGCTGAACCTGCGCGGGCTTCCCAGCACCGACGCGCCTGTCATTACGCAGATCCCAAACGGCGCGGAAATCCAGATCCTTGGCGAATACAACGGCTGGTACTCGGCCGAGTACCAGGGGCTCTACGGCTTTGTCTTGTCGGCGCTCGTGCGCTTAGTTTGACGGCAGCTTCTTCTGCTGCAGCTGGCCCTCGACCCAGCCGCGGTCCTTGCCGCAGACCGGGCAGACGCTCCACGGTTCGTTTGCCAGCATCACAAACCCGCAGTTCATGCAGCGCCAAACGGCGGGCTGCTCCTTTTTGTAGAGACTCTGCGTCTGCAGTTCGTTGTAGGCCTGCATGAAAACGTCGCGGTGCAGCGCCTCGATGCGCGCGATATTCTCCCACAAGACGGCTGCGTCGGCAAAGCCCTCGCGCCGGGCCTCGGCGGCAAACGCCGGGTAGGCCTGCTGCGCCTCATCGTCCTCGCCCTTGGCCGCTTCGAGCAGGTTTTCCATCGTCACGCCGAGCGAATACGGATATCCCGCGGAAATGTCGATGTTTTCGATCGGCTGCGTGCCGTATTTCTGCAGCTTCTCGAGAAATTCCAGCGCATGCGCGCGCTCATTGTCGGCGGTCTTTTCAAAAATCTGCGCCAGGTATTCCTGCGATTCCCTGCGTGCCTGCGCGGCGTAGAAGGTGTAGCGGTTTCTGGCCTGCGACTCGCCGGCAAAGCTGCGGGCCAGGTTCTGGCAGGTGTTGCTCTGCATAAAATCCATAGAAATGCCTCCTTTTTTGCTTTCATGGTAGCTTTTGCAAAAGAGGGGGTATTATTCTGTCAGAGGCGCTATCGCTCGGGCGGCCTCTTGACACATTTTATATAATAAGCTTAGAATTCAGTATAAGGGGAAATTTGCGTGAAAAAACTGCGCATTGTCATTTGCCTGCTCGCAGTGGCGCTTCTGGCGGGCTGCGCGCCGCCTGCCGGGACAGGCCCTGCCGACATTCTGGCCACGACCGGCCCTGTGGCCGAGATCGCCGGGGAGCTGACAGAAAACACCGGCCTCACGGTGGACACGCTCATCACGGAGTCTGTATCCTGCCTGCACGACTATTCTCTGTCCGTGCGGCAGATGCAGGCCGTGCAGAAAAGCAGCCTCGTGCTGCTGTCGGGCTGCGGGCTGGAGGAATTTATGGCCGACGCACTGGCCGGCCGGGACGTGATTGAAATTGCGGACGGCGTGGCCGTGCACGAGGTAAGCGGGCATGACCATGACCATGAAGACGGCCACGACCATGAACACGAGCTGGACCCGCACATCTGGCTCGACCCGGACAACCTTGCCATCATGACGCATAACGCCGCCGAAGCGCTCTCTTCGCGCTGGCCGGAGCATGCGGAAGCAATCGAAAAGAACGCGTCCGCGTTCTGCGCTGAGCTTGCCGCGCTCAAGGCCTACGGCGAGGCCGAGCTATCAAACCTGCATTGCCGGGAGCTGGTCACGTTCCACGACGGCTTTTCGTATTTTGCCGAAGCGTTTGACCTCTCCATTGCCGCTTCGATGGAAATTGAAGCCGGCAGCGAGCCGTCGGCCAGGGAGCTGTGCGAGATCGTAGACCTTGTGCGCGAGCACGGGATTCCGGCCGTCTTCACCGAGAAAAACGGCACCGTGGACGCGGCCGGCATTGTCTCGCGTGAGACAGGCGCCAGCGTTTTCGCACTGGACATGGGCATGGAGGACGGCGCGACGGCTGCCATCCGCCACAACATCGATACCATCAGGGAGGCGCTGGGATGAACGACTGCAAGCATCTGCACGGCGGCAGCTGCGGCGACGCGTGCTGTTTAAAAATTGAAAATCTCACCGTGAAAATCGGCGGTGAGACGATTCTGGACAACATCAACCTGCATATGCACTGCGGGCAGCTGGTGGCGCTCATCGGCCCGAACGGCGCGGGTAAATCCACGCTCATCCGCGCAATTCTTGGCCAGCGCGAGTATGAAGGCTCG
Source organism: Clostridiales bacterium (assembly GCA_004555655.1). Taxonomy (GTDB): domain Bacteria; phylum Bacillota; class Clostridia; order Oscillospirales; family Oscillospiraceae; genus CAG-170. The sequence goes on along the minus strand of SFHJ01000009.1, from coordinate 79,657 downwards.
ATCACATTCCATACCGGCGGCAAAAAAGAGAAGCTCCGCATTGGCTACGTGCCGCAGAGCCCGGCCTTTGACCGGGCCGACCCCGTGAGCGTACTCGACCTTTTCACCTGCTGCATCTTCAAGCGTCCGGCCTTTCTGCCGCCGACAAAGCAGATGCGTGCAAAGGTTACCGAGTGCCTGATGCGCGTGCACGGCGAGAGCCTCATCGAAAAGCGCGTGGGCGCGCTCTCGGGCGGCGAGCTGCAGCGGGTTCTGTTGGCGCTGGCGCTCGAGCCGATGCCCAACATGCTCATTCTCGACGAGCCGCTCTCCGGCGTGGACGTGGAGGGCATGGATTTGCTGATGGACATGCTCGATGAGATCCGCAGCAAATATGACCTGTCCATTTTAATGACGACGCACGATTTTTCCACGCTCGAGGCGCACGTCGATCAGGTCGTACTGCTGCAGAGCAGCATTCTGCGCAAGGGCACGCCGCTGGACGTACTGAACTCCGACGAGTTTGCCCGCGCATTTCATATGACGGGAGGCGGCGAGGCATGAGTATCTGGTATGCGATCTGCGGGGCCATCGGCGGGGAGTTTCTCAGCATGAATTTCATGCGAAACGCGCTTCTGGCCGTTTTGATTATGGCGCCGCTGTTCGGCATCCTGTCCACAATGATCGTCACGGGCAAGATGAGCTTTTTCTCCGACGCGCTGGGCCACTCGGGCTTTACCGGCATCGCCATTGGCGTTCTGTGCGGCGCGGTGCAGCCGATGTATTTCGCTGTGGGCCTCGCCGCGGTGTTCGCGCTGCTGTTCTGCTTTGTGCGCAGCCGCTCGAGCCAGTCTGCCGACACCATCATCGGTGTCTTTTCCTCCACGGCCGTGGCGCTGGGCATTTTTATTGCGACCCTGAACGGCAACAGCTTTACAAAGTTCAACCGCTATCTCATCGGCGATATCCTCTCGGTCACGCCGGGCGAAATCGGCCTTTTGGCGCTGGTGCTTGTCGCGGTGCTCATCCTCTGGGCCGTCATTTCCAACGGACTCATTCTGACCGCTGTGCACCCGCAGCTGGCTTCTTCGCGCGGTATCGCGACCGCGCGCACCGAGACGGTTTTTACCGTCTGCATCGCGGTGGTGGTCACGCTGGCGATGAGCTGGGTGGGCCTGATGGTCATCAATTCTCTGCTCGTGCTGCCGGCGGCGGCCTCGCGCAACATCGCGCGCAACGTGCGCGAATACCACCTGTACTCGGTGCTGGGCGCGCTGGGCTGCTCAGTGGCGGGGCTTGTGAGCGCGTATTACCTCGGCTGCTCGGCGGGCGCGACGATTGCGCTGTATCTGGCGGTGTATTTCGCCGTGACGTTCTGTTTCCGCAATACCAGAAGCTGAACATATGCAAAAGCGGCTCTGTACCACCCGGTACAGAGCCGCTTTTTATTCTGTAAATGTCACGCCCGTCTGGCGTCTTGCCTCATCAATGACCTCCATCGTCCAGACGCTGTCCTGATTGCGTTTTTCAGGCTGCTCGCAGCGCTCAACATAATCCGCGAATTCGCGCAGCACGCACGTCATGTTGATGGGCAGCTTTTCATTGTAGCCCAGCTCTTCGGTCCCGCCCTTGCGCAGCTGCAGCCAGACGCGCTTGGTCCTGTTGATATCGTCAAGCAGGATTGCGCCGTCTTCTCCCAGAAACGTCGTGGGCGCGATCTGCGAGGCGACCTTTGAATAGACGGCCTCGGCCGTAAAGCCGTCGTAGCCCATCAGTACCACGCCGCTGCCCTCAAAGCCGGAGCTCAGCTTGACGGAAACGGCCTTCACGCTCCGGGGCTTGCCGAACAGGCGCACAATGCCGTGGATGCAGTAGCAGCCCATGTCCATAATTGCGGCGTTTCCCAGCGCGGGAGTGAAGGCGTTGATGCCCTTTTCGCCTGCGCGGATGCGGTCGTAGCGCGAGGAATACTGCGTGAACTCCACCGTCACGCGGCGCAGCGCGCCGATGCGGGGAAGATTTTGCTCGATGATATCCAGCGCGTCGTCAAAGACGAAGCGCATGGCCTCGAGAAACACCACGTTCTTCTCGCGGGCCAGCGCCACAAGCCGGCGCGTCTCATCCGCCGTCAGCGTGGCGGGCTTTTCGCACAGCACGTGCTTGCCCGCGCGCAGACAGATCTCGGCCTGCGCAAAGTGGCAGTAGTTGGGACTTGCGATATACACCGCGTCGACACAGTCCGACGCGGCCATTTCTTCCACGCTCGTAAAAACGTGCCCGAGGCCGTTTTTTTCGGCAAATTCCCGGCCGGTGGCCTCGTTTCGCGAGCAGATGGCCACAGGCTCCACTCCGGGCACCGCTGCCATTGCACCCAGCATCCAGTCGACCACAAAATTTCTTCCGATGATACCAAATCGAATCATAGCAGTTATCCTTTCCTTCTTGTCGCCAATCGCCGCTCCCATACGCCCAGCGCCAGATCGTACAGCACGAACACCACGCCGCCAAGCCCCAGAAGCGCCAGCGCCATGATTTTTCCCATTTCGTCAAACTCCGCCACCAGCTCCGCCGGGCGCAGGACGAACAGAAGCGCCGCGTACACCAGACAGATGGCCGCATAGAACAGCGCCAGCTTCGCGCACCAGCGCACGAGCGGCTTTTTCCGCTCAATCACAGGCCGGACGATGGGATAGTAGCCCAGTGCGAGAAAGACTGCCGCGGCTTCCTTATCCGGCGCGAGCAGCAGGCTCAGAATTGCGATGGCGGCGTACATCGCCCACAGGAGCCGGTTCGCCACGCGCGGCCGCGCCAGCACAAGCGCAGCGCTGGCGAGCACCGGGCAGCAGAACGTCGCCGCCGGAATGAGCGTGCCGAGCGACATCACCGCCACCGCGAGCGCGCACAGGAGCCCGCACAGGGCAATGTCCTTTGATGCGCGGTTCATCGGCTGTTTTCGCGCAGCAGCTCGTCTTTGATGCTCCACAGCTTCTGCGAGAGGTCGACATAGTAGGTATGCGGGTTGTCAAAGCGCTTGACCTCGTCCCAGAGGGTATCGACCTGTGCGGCGCAGTAGGACTGAATCTCGGCAAGCGTGGGCAGCTTGTACACCAGCTTGCCGCCGCGGAAGATGGGAACCATCAGCTCCCTGGCCGTAAAGTTGTACACGGTCTTGCGCTTCCACGTCGCCTCGGGGTCGAAGATCTCCAGATCGTGCGAATCGTCCACCGTCTCATCGTACACGCACAGATAGTCGGCGATGGCCTTGCCGGTGTCGTTGCCGAAGAAGCGGTAGAGCTTCTTGAAGTGCGGGTTTGTGATCTTGCCCACATTCTCGCTGATCTTGATCTTGGGGATGATATTGCCGGCCTCGTCCTCGACGGCAGTGAGCTTATACACGCCGCCGAAGACCGGCTCGGATTTTGCGGTGATGAGCCGCTCGCCGACGCCGAACATGTCGATTTGCGCGCCCTGCATCAGAAGGTCGCGGATGATGTGCTCGTCAAGGGAATTGGACACCGAGATCCTGCACGACTGCCAGCCCGCGTCGTCGAGCATCTTTCTGGCCTTTTTCGTCAGATACGTCATATCGCCTGAATCCAGGCGGATGCCGCACTTTGTAAGGCCACGGGGCTTTAACACCTCGTTGAAGGCGCGGATCGCGTCGGGCACGCCCTGCTTGAGCGTGTTATACGTATCCACCAGCAGCGTCGGGTTGTCGGGGTAAATTTCGCAGTAGGTTTTGAACGCCTCGTACTCAGAATCGAACATCTGCACCCACGAATGCGCCATGGTGCCGCCCGCCGGCACGCCGAACAGCTCGTCGGAGACGGTGCAGGCCGTGCCCTTGCAGCCGCCGATGTATGCCGCGCGCGCGCCCAGTACTGCGCCGTCTCCGCCCTGGGCCCGGCGCGAGCCGAATTCCAGCACCGTGCGGCCCTCTGCCGCGCGCACCACGCGGTTGGCTTTCGTGGCAATAAGGCTTTGATGGTTGAGCGTCAGCAGCAGATACGTCTCGACCAGCTGCGCCTGAATGGCAGGCGCGCGCACGGTCATGATCGGCTCGCGCGGGAAGATGGGCGTGCCCTCGGGCACGGCCCAGACATCGCCGGTGAAGCGGAAATTGCGCAGATACTGCAGAAATTCCTCGCTGAACATGTTCCTGCCGCGAAGGTACGCGATGTCCTCGTCGTCAAAATGCAGCTGCTGGATATACTCCACCGCCTGCTCAAGCCCCGCCGCGATGGCAAAGCCGCCGTTGTCTGGCACGGTGCGGAAGAAGATGTCAAAATAGGTGATCCTGTCCTGCATTCCGCACGCAAAATAGCCGTTCGACATGGTAAGCTCATAGAAATCGCAGAGCATCGTCAGATTCAGCCGTTTGTTTGTATCCATTGTTCTGTCCCTCGTTTTTTTGCCGCCGCGCGGCATATTTTCCTCAGTATAGCATGTACGCCCGGAAAAGACAATTCCCGCGTTATTTCCCGGCGAGCGCACGCGCACGGGCGAATTTGCTGCGGCGCTCCTCCTGGATGCGGTACTGCTGCTCCAGCTCCTGCGCCAGCGCAAGCATCGCGTCGGGCGCGCCGCTTTTCAGCTCCAGCTCCAGCTCACACAGCGGCGCATACCGGCCCGCGCCCATCAGATCGCCCACGTCGCCCGCCAGCTCGCAGCGGCTGCCGTCGGAAAATTCCAGATTCGCCAGAATGCGCGTGAATTTTGCGCCGCAGATGGGGATGAGCGTCTGCTGCGCAATCTCCTCGAGCTCCCCGGGCGCGCCCTGCGCGACAAGCGGCCCGATTGCTTCGTCAAGCACCTCCGCTTCTACGCTCCATTCGCCGCGCGCATAGCCCTCGGCGGCGGTCTTCATGGTGACGACGCTCGTTTCGCCCTCGCTGCGCACGCGCAGCATCCAGTGCCGGCCGGAAAGCGCGCCGTCTTCGGTGTCAAAATACGTCGTCTGCATCGGTACATAGGAAAACGGCCCCGTCATCTTTTCGCGCACACGCACATCGCACAAAATGCAATCCAGCAGCTGCAGGTCGTTAACCCCGAGCTTGATCTCCAATTCTACTCCCATGGTCCTCTCCTTCTTGCCCGCACAGCGCGGGCCATTTTTCATATTGTACGCCGTTTTTCGCCGGACTGCAAGCACCTTGCCCGCGCGCAGACGGGAAAAGCTGTTTTTTTCCCGGGCGCATTTCCCGTCCCATTTCCCGACCGGTTCTTTTGGCGCTTTGTGGTATGCTCTGGCAAGAAAACACCCGGCCGAAGCCGGGCGCAGCAGGAGGGAACGCGATGAACATCACAAGGCGTCTGCACGCCTGCGCGCAGCGCTCCGTACGCGCGGTGCAGGCGCGGCTTTCCGAGCGGCCCGTCCTGCGCGCCGCAGCGCAGGCAGCCGGCGCGTGCCTCGCAGGACTCATCGTCTCGCGCGCCGCGCTCTTTGACCGGCCGCTTCCGCTGGCGCTGGCGCTGGTGGCTGCGCCGGGCTTCGGCCCGGCCGCAGTGGGCGCGTTTCTCGGCGCGGCGGTCGGGTATCTTCTGTTCTGGGGCTTTTCCGCCGCGCTGGAGCTGATCGCGGGCGGATTTCTGATTCTGGCCGGCGCGTGCATTTTTCACGGTCTTCTGCCGCGCGACCGGCGCTGGTTCGTGCCCGCATGCGCATGCGCGCTCTACGCACTGCCGGGCGGCGTCTGCCTGCTGGGCGGGCGCGTGCACGCGTTCGAGATTGCGTTTTTTCTGGCAAAGCTGGCAATGCTCGGCGCGGCCGCGGCCGCATTTGCCGCAGCGCCGGAAAAAAGCGGACGCGCCCGGCGGGCGCTGCTGCTTTCGCTGCTGGCGGGCTGCGGGCGCATCGCGCTGCCGGGCGGCGTGACGCTCGGCACGATTCTGGCCGCCGGCGCGGTGTTTGTGCTTTCAGCCGAGCCGTCGGGCCTCTTCTGCGCTGCGGCGTGCGGCCTGATTCTGGATATCTCCTGCCCGCAGGAGACGTCATTTTGCGCGATGCTGGTTTTTGCCGCGCTCGTCTGCCGCACGGCAAAGCCGCAGAAAAAGCTCCTGCGCGCGGCGCTGTTTTTGGCCTGCTGCCTGTCATGCACGCTCTTTACCGGCGGCAAGGATGCCGCCATGCTGTCAGGCGCCGCGCTCGGGACGCTTCTGGCCCTGCCGCTCGATGCGCGGCAGTTTTCACAGGCGCAGCCGCTCGATGCGCCGGAGACGGGTTCGACGGGTGAAAAGCTCGAGCGCATCTCGGACGTTTTGTCCTACATCACGCGCATCCTGGACCGCAGCGGTACGTGCAGCTGCGAACCGCAGTCGGCCGCGGTCTTTGACCGTGCCGCCGAGCGCGTCTGCCGCAGCTGCGGCAAATACGGCGTATGCTGGAACGAGTGCGCGCATGACACATATCTTGCGCTCTCGGGTGCGAGCACGCGCATTCTCCGGCGCGGCTGCGCCGTTCGGGAGGATCTGCCCGCGTTCTTTCTGGAGCGCTGCTGCCATGTGGGCGCGTTTCTCGCCGCCGTGAACGAGGCGCTCGACGAGCGGCTGTGCCAGCTGCAATATCAGGCGCGCCTGACTGAAAGCCGCGCCATTCTGGCAGACCACTACCGCTTTCTCGCCCGCGCGCTGCGCGAGCTGGGCGCGCCGGAGGGTGCGGAGGCTGTGCAGCCGTCCAATTTCACCCCCGAGCTGGGCTTTCGCGCGCGCGGCGTGCGCGCAAACAGCGTATCGGGCGACCACGGGTGCTCGTTTACCTGCGGAGAATGGTACTACGTGCTGCTGTGCGACGGGATGGGCACCGGCCCGGACGCGGCAAACGAGAGCCGCACGGCGGCCAAGCTGCTGCGCAGTATGATCGAATCGGGCTTTGACGCGCTGGGCGCGCTGCAGATGCTCAACGGTGTGTACCTTCTCCGCCAGGACGGCGGATTTTCCACCGTCGATCTGCTGCAGGTGAGCCTTGTTACGGGCGAGGGCTTTCTGCACAAGTGGGGCGCGCCGCCGTCGTACCTGCTGCAGGAGGGAGAAGTCATAAAAATCGGGACAGCCTCACCGCCACCCGGGCTTGGTGCGGGAGAGGCACACCAGGCCGAATGTGTGAAGCTGTCCTTGCAGAGAGAGCAGACGCTGGTTCTGGTGAGCGACGGCGCCGCCGGAGAAGAGACCGAGCAGTACCTCGCCCGCTGCCGCGAGCAGCCGGTGCGGGAGCTGGCAGCCGGCATTCTCGGCAGCATTGAAGAAACCCAGACGGACGATCAGACCGCTGTCGCACTGCGGCTGCATCCGTCCGCCGCCTGGAAGAAGCATATCACATCGAAGGCGCGAATTTTGTCGAAACCCCACATCTAGGAAATATTTCCCGCCGAAACACAATATCCTGTCGAAAAAATGGTCTGAGCCCAGAAGGCTCAGACCGTTTTTTACAGATTCCTGCCGCCGGTGATGCGCAGGCCCACGCCCGAGGCGAGCAGGACGATCACCAGCAGAATCACGATGACGTACACGCAGAAATAGCTGCGCGCAAAGCTGCGCTTGTTGATATTCCGGCTGCCGATGGCGTGGCAGATCAGAAAAATCCAGCCGGCGATGGGCAGCGCGTACAGAATCTCCAGCCCAAAATATGTCCACGCACTGAGCGGCCGGTATGCCTCGGGGATGCGGTCACGGTCAATCTCGTACATCGTTTTCCTCCTTCTCTACGGGTGCGCCTTGCAGCTGAGGCTCTCAATATCCAGCCGGAAGACGGCCGCGGCAAGCGCCTGTTCATCGGTAAAGTCCCAGCTGCTTTCGGGTGCGTAGTGCGCCATGATGGCAGCGAGCGCGCGCTTTTTTTCTCCGGTGTCTTCGACCGGGCCAATCCGGCCCGTGCCGATGACGCTTTGATACGCGAAGGAATATCCGCAGGCCCGCCCGGACGGGTTCAGACGGTGATCGCAGTCCATCTCAAAGCCGACCTCCGGCCGCGCGGCAATGAGTCCGGCCTTTCTTCCCTCCTTCGCGCCGTGGAAATACAGCGCGCCCAGCGCGCCGTTATCCACATACGCAAAATTCATCGGCACGATATACACACCGCCCGCGTCCGCAAAGCCCACGCGGCAGCAATCGCACGCGTCGATGACGCGCACAATTTCGGCGCGGCTTGTCACTTCCCGGTCGCTTCTTCGCATGGCATATCCTCCTCCGGCAGGAATTTGTCGGGCAGCGCGCAGCGGCAAATGGCCGCAAAGGTCTCGTCACTGATGTCATGCTCGATGCGGCAGGCGTCTGCGCGTGCCGTCTGCTCGCTCACGCCGAGGCGCAGCAGAAACTCGGTCAGCATCGTGTGGCGCGTATACATCTTCCGCGCGATGGCGAGCCCCGTACCGGTGAGTGTGATGCGGCCGCTTATGTCCATGGTCAGATACCCGTTTTCGCGCAGGCGCTTGGTAGCGTAGCTGACGCTGGGCTTGCTCACGCCCAGATGCTCGGCCACGTCGATCGAGCGAATATAGCCGTACTTTTCCTGCATCATCAGCATGGCTTCAAGATAATCCTGTGACGATTTTTGAATTTTCACGCCAAACCCGACCAACCTTTCCATGGGGATATTTATACGGTACCACGCTTTTGCGGAAAAAGCAAGGCCAGAAACGCCGCAGACGCCAAACGCCAGGGCCGCCGTTTTTTGCCGGACACGTGCAGGCGCGCTGAAGATTCTGACAGTTTTTTGACGCGCCCGTGCTTTTCAACAGCCCGGAGCTGTGCTATACTGAAGCAAACATTCTGATCCGGGGGGATCAAGCATGGGAAACAGGAACAAACGGATTGTGGTCAAGGTAGGCACGTCCACACTGACGCACGCGTCGGGCAGCGTAAATCTGCGCAGTATGGAGCGTCTGGTGCGTGTGCTGGCCGATCTGCAGAGCATGGGGTATGAACTGATTCTGGTGTCCTCCGGCGCCATTGCCGTCGGCACGGCGAAGCTGGCGCTGCGCGAACGGCCAAGCGAGCTTCGCATGAAGCAGGCTGCGGCAGCGGTCGGCCAGTGCCAGATGATGCATATTTACGACAAGCTTTTTTCAGAATACAGCCACAGTGTTGCGCAGATCCTGCTGACCGACAAGGACGTCGAGCAGCCTGAGCGTGCCGAACACCTTTCAAACACGTTTGAAGCGCTGCTGCAGATGGGTGTGATTCCGATCGTAAACGAAAACGACTCTGTCAGCTCGGCCGAGATCGAAACGGGGCAGCATAAGGTGCTCGGCGACAACGACACGCTCTCGGCAATTGTGGCCAAGCTCTGCCAGGCAGACCTGCTGGTGCTGCTGTCGGATATTGACGGACTGTACGACTGCGACCCCAGAACGCACACCGGCGCGCAGCTTCTGCACCATGTCACGTCGCTCACGCCGGAAATTCTGCATATGGCAGGCGGCGCGGGCAGCTGGCGCGGAACCGGCGGTATGGCCACCAAGCTCTCGGCGGCCAAACTCTGCATGGACGCGGGACTTGAGATGGTCATTACAAACGGTGCTCAGCCTGAGCGCCTGTACGATATCATAGACGGCGCAGAGGTGGGCACCCGTTTTCTCGCCGCAAAAAAGGAGGCTCGCGTATGACGCAGTTACAGCAGCAGGGCGCAGCGGCAAAGGCCGCCGCACGCGTACTGGCCATTGCCGGCACGGCGAAGAAAAATGCGGCGCTGCTTGCCATGGCAGACATTCTGATGGCCCGTCAGGACGAATGGCTGGCGGCAAATGCGCAGGACGTGGCCGCGGCAAAAGCCGCCGGGATGCGCCCGGCGATGCTCGACCGGCTTACGCTCACGCCCAGGCGTGTGGCGGATATCGTCGAGGGCGTGCGGCAGGTCGCGGCGCTGCCGGACCCCATCGGCAAGGTGGACAGCATGACAACGCGCCCAAACGGTCTTGTCATCGGCAAACGCCGCGTGCCGCTGGGCGTGATCGCCATCATCTATGAGGCGCGGCCGAACGTCACGGTCGACGCGGCGGCGCTGTGCCTCAAGTCCGGCAACGCCTGCATCCTGCGCGGCGGAAAAGAGGCGGCCTGCTCCAACCGCGCTGCGGAGAAGCTTATGCGCGAGGCGCTTTCAGGCGCCGGACTGCCGGAAGACTGCATCAGTCTGGTACACGACACGAGTCGGGAAAGCGCGCAGGAGCTGATGCATCTGGACGAATATGTGGACGTTCTCATCCCGCGCGGCGGTGCCGGACTGATCCGCGCAGTGCGCAGTCAGGCCAGCGTCCCTGTCATCCGCACCGGCGAGGGCGTGTGCCACGTGTATATCGACGCTGAAGCCGATCTCGACATGGGTGCGAACATCCTTTATAATGCCAAGTGCTCGCGTCCGTCTGTGTGCAACGCGGCGGAGTGTGTGCTGATTGCCGCGCCGGTGGCCGGGGCGTTTCTGCAGAAGGCGCTGCCGCTTCTCGACCAGCACGCGGTCGAACTGCGCTGCGACGAGGCCTCGCTTGCCATTGTCGGCGGCCGTGGCGTTGCAGCCGGTGACGCCGACTGGGATGCGGAGTACGACGACTATATTCTCGCGGTACGTATCGTCAAGGACGCCGAGGAAGCCATTACGTTCATCAACGAGCACGGCACGGGCCATTCTGAGGCCATCATCACCAACAACTACTTCACCGCCCAGCATTTTCTGGATGCCGTCGACGCGGCGGCCGTGTACGTCAACGCCTCGACCCGCTTCACCGACGGCGGCGAATTCGGCCTCGGCGCGGAGATCGGTATTTCCACGCAGAAGATGCACGCGCGCGGGCCGATGGGGCTTGACGAGCTGACGAGCAGCAAATATATCATCTACGGCGAAGGCCAGGTGCGATAGGAGGCATTATCATGATAACTCTGGGCTTTATCGGAACCGGCAATATGGGCGGCGCGCTTGCCCGCGCGGCCGCGCGGCAGGCGGATTGCCGGCTGCTGCTGGCCAACCGCACGCCGGCAAAGGCAGAGGCGCTGGCGCTGGAGACGGGCGGCACGGCCGTCACAAACGAACAGGCCGCGCGCGAGGCGGACTTTCTCTTTCTCGGCGTGAAGCCGCAGATGATGCAGGCGCTTGTTTCCTCGCTGGCCGGCACGCTGCGCGCGCGCACGGGCCGGTTTGTGCTGGTCACGATGGCGGCCGGCCTTACCATGCAGCAGATCGAGCAGATGGCGGGCGGCAGCTGCCCCGTCATCCGCATCATGCCGAATACGCCTGCCGCCGTCGGCGCGGGCATGATTACCTACTGCGCAAATGCTGCCGTCACGCCGCAGGAGATGGAGCAGTTTCTTGCCGCAATGTCCGGCGCAGGGCGCTTTCTTCTTCTGCCCGAGCCGCAGATCGACGCGGCCTCGGCCGTGGCCGGGTGCGGGCCTGCGTTTGTCGACCTCTTTCTGGAGGCGCTTGCCGACGGCGGCGTGGCGTGCGGACTGCCGCGCGCGGCGGCGATGGAGCTTGCGGCGCAGATGACGTTCGGCGCGGCAAAGCTGGCGCTCGCGTCGGGGCAGCACCCCGGCCAGCTCAAGGACGCGGTCTGCTCGCCCGGCGGCACGACCATCCAGGGTGTGCGCGCACTGGAGGCGGGCGGCTTCCGCAGCGCCGTGATTGAGGCGGTCATCGCCGCGTATGAAAAAAAACAGACACTGTGAGCGTGCTTCCCGGCGTAAAATCCACGCCGGGAAGTTTTTTCCCTTGACAAACACAGCTTCCGGCACTAAGTTATACAAATATGAATATACCCCGGCGTCATGCAGGACGCGGCAAGGAAAATTAACGGCAGCATGGAGGCAGAATCATGGAACTTCTGCAGATGTATGAATCTCTGGGTCTGAGCAAAGCGGTATACGAATACGGCGAGCAGGTGCTCGCGTCGCTCACGGAGCGCTTCGCGCAGGTCGACCGGGTGGCGGAGTACAATCAGGCCAAGGTCATCCGCGCGATGCAGGAAAACCGCGTGGATGCAACGTGTTTCGCCGCGACGACCGGCTACGGCTACGACGACGTGGGCCGTGAGCGGCTGGAAAAGGTATACGCGTCGGCATTTGGCACCGAAGCCGCACTCGTCCGGCCGCAGATTACCTGCGGCACGCACGCGCTGGCCGTGGCGCTGGGCGCGAATCTGCTGCCCGGCGACGAGCTGCTCAGCCCCGTGGGCGCGCCGTATGACACGCTGGAGGAGGTCATCGGCATCCGGGCGTCCAAGTGCTCCTTAAAAGAGTACGGCGTGAGCTACCGGCAGGCGGAGCTTCTGCCCGACGGCTCATTTGACTATGACGCCATCCGCGCGGCCATCAACGGTCAGACGAAGCTCATCACCATCCAGCGCTCGAAGGGCTACGCCACGCGGCCGTCGTACTCGGTCAGGCAGATCGGCGAGCTGATCGCGTTCTGCAAGCGCATCAAGCCGGACGTCATCTGCATGGTCGACAACTGCTACGGCGAGTTCGTCGAGACGATGGAGCCGTCGAACGTGGGCGCGGACATGATCGTGGGCTCGCTCATCAAAAACCCCGGCGGCGGACTTGCCCCCATCGGAGGGTATATCTGCGGCAGGGCCGATCTCATCGAGCGCTGCGCATACCGGCTCTCCGCGCCGGGACTCGGGCAGGAGGTCGGCGCGAACCTCGGCCTGCTGCCGGGCCTGTATCAGGGCTTCTTCCTCGCGCCGACGGTTGTCTCCGGCGCTTTGAAGGGCGCGATCTTCGCGGCCAACGTCTATGAAAAGCTGGGCTTCAAGGTTGTACCGGACGGCTCGGAGCCGCGCCACGACATCATTCAGGCCGTGCAGCTGGGCTCTGCCGAGCGGATGCTGGCCTTCTGCCGCGGCATTCAGGCGGCGGCTCCCGTCGACAGCTATGTCACACCCGTGCCGTGGGCCATGCCGGGCTATGATTCCGAGGTCGTGATGGCAGCCGGCGCATTCGTGCAGGGCTCTTCCATCGAGCTCTCGGCCGACGGCCCCATCCGCGAGCCGTATGCGGTATACTTCCAGGGCGGTTTGACGTGGTATCACGCCAAGCTCGGCATCCTCATGAGCCTGCAGAAGCTGCTGGAGGCGGGGCTTGTGACGCTTTCGTGACATCCGCTGCATTGCGGGCCGGTGCATACCGGTTCGCAATGCAGCAGGCGCCGCTGTTTTTCTTATGCATCCTGCACAACCATCGCCGCCAAGGCGGCGAATCTTTTGGCAGCATTGCTTCTTTACATTAGCACATTAGTATGATAAATTATTAGCACAGCAAAGAATTCGCGGCACACGGCGCGAAAACGGGAGGAAATGAAAATGAAAAAATGGATTGCTGTTCTGCTGGCGGCTATGATGCTGCTCACGCTTGGCGCGTGCGCAAAGAAGCAGCCCGCCACCGACCTGGAATACATCAAGGACAAAGGCACGCTCGTCGTTGGCATCACCGATTTCGCGCCCATGGACTACAAAAACGACGCAGGCGAATGGGTCGGCTTCGACGCCGATATGGCCAAGGCCTTCGCCGAGAGCCTGGGCGTGAAGGTGGAATTTGTCGAGATCGATTGGGACAACAAGGTGCTCGAGCTCGACGGCAAGAGCATCGACTGTGTCTGGAACGGCATGACGCTGACCGACGAGGTGACGAGCGCGATGGAATGCTCCAACGCCTACTGCAACAACGCACAGGTCGTCATCGTCCCGACGGACAAGGCCGGCCAGTACCAGACGGTGGAGAGCTGCGCGGCGCTGACCTTCGCCGTGGAGGCGGGCTCGGCCGGCAAGGACGAGGTTGAAGCGCTGGGATACAGCTTCACCGAGGTCAAGGCGCAGTCCGACGCGCTGATGGAGGTCGCCGCCGGCACTTCCGACGCCGCCGTCATCGACTCGCTGATGGCCGCCGCGATGGTCGGCCCCGGAACGGGCTATGAGGGTCTGACCTACACTGTGGGCCTCAACGCCGAGGAATACGGCGTCGGCTTCCGCAAGGGCAGCGAACTGGCCCAGAAGCTCAACGAGTTCTTCGCAGCCAGCTACGCCGACGGCACCATGCAGGCCATCGCCGAAACCTACGGCGTGCAGGCCGCACTGATTGCACAGTAAGCCAAAAACGTCCTCGCGGCAGGACGAAACACACAGCCATACGTTTCCCCGGTGAACTTTTCCGCCGGGGAAACGCCATGTCATCATCCAAAGGCAGGTAACACGCGATGCAGACCTTCATCGAACAGGCGCCCATCGTCATCGGCGCGCTCAATACGGGCTTCTTGCAGACGCTGAAGCTCTTTTTCATCACGCTCATCGGCGCGCTTCCGCTGGGCCTTATCATCTGCTTCGGCGAGATGAACAACTGGGCGCCGTTTGCCGCCCTTGGCCGCAAAATCGCCGCCAGACGCGGCGAGACCCGTTTCTGCCGCTTCTGCAGCTGGTTTAAGCCGGTATCGCTGCTCATCAAGCTCGTCATCTGGGTCGTGCGCGGCACGCCGCTCATGCTGCAGCTGCTCGTCATCTACTACTTCCCCGGCCTTGTTTGGAAAAACAACGTCTGGGGCACGGGTGAGACGGGCCGGTTTGTGGCGTCAGCCGCGGCGTTCATCTTCAACTATGCCTGCTATTTCGCCGAAATCTACCGCGGCGGCATCCAGGGCGTGCCCGCCGGGCAGCAGGAGGCGGGGCAGGTGCTGGGCATGACGAGAGGGCAGATCTTCGTGCATGTGACGCTTCTGCAGATGCTCAAGCGCATCGTGCCGCCTATCTCCAACGAGATCATCACGCTGGTCAAGGACACGTCGCTGTCGCGCATCATCGCGCTGCAGGAGATCATCTGGGCCGGGCAGGCGTTTTTGAAGGGCTCGCAGGGCATCTCGGGTGCGATCTGGCCGCTGTTTTTCACGGGCGTATACTATCTGCTGTTCAGCGGAATCCTGACGCTTTTGCTCGGTTGGACCGAGCGGAAGCTGGACTATTTCCGGGCGTAAGGAGGCGCGGCCATGCCAGTTTTGGAAGTCAAAAATATCCGCAAGCACTTTGGCGGCAAGACGCCCGTGCTACAGGGGGTCGATTTCAGCTTGGACCGCGGCGAGACCGTGGCCATCATCGGCTCGTCCGGCAGCGGCAAGACGACGCTGCTGCGCTGCCTCAATTTCCTGACCACGCCCGACGCAGGGCAGATCTCCGTCAACGGCGAGACGCTCTTCGACGCGGCCGCGCCAGATACACAGCGCGAACGTGAGATCCGCAAAAAGCGGCTGCACTTCGGCCTTGTGTTCCAGAATTTCAATCTCTTTCCGCAGTATACCGCGCTGCAGAACGTGATGCTCGCCAGCGAGCTTCTGGCAAAGGAGCGGCCGGACTACCGCCAGAACAAGAAGCAAATTCTTGCCGGGCTGCGCACACACGCCGAAACGCTTCTGCAGCAGGTCGGCCTGGGCGAGAAAATGGAGCTCTACCCGCACCAGCTCTCGGGCGGACAGCAGCAGCGCGTGGCCATTGCCCGCGCGCTGGCGCTCAGCCCGGACATTCTGTGCTTCGACGAGCCGACCTCTGCGCTCGACCCGGAGCTGACCGGCGAGGTGCTGCGGGTCATCCGCGGCCTGCGCGAGCAGCGCATGACCATGATCGTCGTCACGCACGAGATGGCCTTCGCGCGCGATGTGGCCGACCGCGTCATCTTTATGGACGGCGGCGTCATCGTCGAGCAGGGGCCGGCACGGCAGGTGATTGAGCGCCCGCAGTGCGAGCGCACGCGGCAATTTCTCTCTTCGTACACATCCATATAAAAGCATTTCTGCCGATTTCCCGCAGTACGCCGCAGGGCATACTGCGGGTATTTTTCTGCGCCCGGGGGCGGCTCTGGTGCGTTCCGCCGCCATGTTGGAATGAATATTCATGTTATTTATTCATCCGGTGCCTTCGGAAATCACATATCCGTTTTTTCTTTTTTTCCTATTTTTTCTCGTGTTCGTCTATTTTGACGGATTCCGCGCGGCATTCCCCAAAAACCTTGTGCAGCTTTCCCCCATCTTTCCGGTTGATTTTTATGCATCATATATGTATACTTATGTACATAATTCATTCGATCCAAGGAGGGGACCATTATGAAAAAGTTTCTTGCATTGACGCTCTGCCTGCTGCTCACCGTGAGCCTTGCCGCCTGCGCGTCATCCGCCAAGAGCACCGAAACATCTGTTCTGAGCATGGCAACCGAGGGCACGTTCCAGCCGTATGAATACTACGACGGGGACAAGCTCATCGGCATCGACGTTGAGATCGCCGAAGCCATTGCCGAAAAGCTTGGCATGACGCTGGAAGTCACAGATATCGCATTCGATTCCATCATCCCCGGCGTGCAGACCGGCAAATATGATATCGGCATGGCCGGTATGACCGTCACCGACGAACGTCTCGAGGAGGTCAGCTTCTCCAGCTCCTACGCCACGGGCGTGCAGGTCGTCATCGTCAAGGACGGCGGCCCCATCACAAGCGTGGATGATTTGTTCGCAGACGGCGCAAATACCGTGGTCGGTACGCAGACCGGCACCACAGGCTTTTTGTACGCGACGTGGGACATCGAGGACGAAGGTCTTGGCACCGTGAAGTCCTTCGCCAAGACGACGGATGCCGTTGAGGCGCTCAAAAACGGCCAGGTCGACTGCGTGATTCTGGATAACGAACCCGCCAAGGCCCTGGTTGCGGCAAATGAAGGTCTGAGCATTCTGGATGCCGAGTACGCTGTCGAGGATTACGCCATTGCCGTCGCGAAGGACAACACCGAACTTCTGGATAAAATCAACGGTGCGCTGGACGAACTGATCGCTGACGGTACCGTGCAGAGCATTCTGGATAAATACATCCACGAATAAAGAAACGCAGGTTTTCCACGCGGGACGAGGCTGACCTCCTCGCCCCGCTGTGGAATGTCATCCGCCCTGCCGGATAGTACAGACAGAAATGAGGGATCACATTGGCCCAGTGGCTGTTGGAGATGCGTGATGAGTTTATCAAATGCTTCATCACCAAGGACCGTTGGAAATATATCGTAGGGGGTCTGGGCAATACGCTCAAGATCGCGCTCGTCGCGGTACTGATGGGTATTGTCATTGGCTCGGTCGTCGCCGTGATCCGCGCTACGCACGACAAAACGATCGAGCGAATGCGCCCAGGCGTGGGAAAAGTGCTGCTGCAGATCGGAGATTTCATCTGCCGCGTCTATCTCACCGTCATCCGCGGCACGCCAGTCATGATTCAGATCATGATCATGTTCTTCGTCATCTTCTCCAACGCACGCGACGGCGTTCCGGTGGCGATGCTGACATTCGGCATCAATTCCGGGGCATATGTGGCTGAGATCATCCGCGGCGGCATCATGTCGGTCGACCCCGGTCAAACCGAGGCCGGCCGTTCGCTGGGTTTCGGCTATGTCGCCACGATGTTTTATATCGTCATTCCGCAGGCGCTCAAAAGCGTGCTGCCGGCGCTGGCCAACGAGTTCATCGTTCTGATCAAGGAAACAGCCGTCGCCTGCTACGTCGCGGTCAACGATCTTACCAAGGGCGGTGAAATCATCCGCTCGCAGACATATTCGCAGGCCATGCCGCTGTTCATCGTAGCGGCAATCTATCTGCTGCTGGTCGTGTTCTTCTCGTGGCTGGTCGGCAAGTTGGAAAGGAGGCTGCGCAGCAGTGACCACTGACGTTTTAATCCGCGTCCACAATCTGCAGAAGCATTATACGGGCAAGGATGAGATCCGCGCGCTCGACGGTATGTCGGCAGAAATCCATCGCGGAGAGGTCGTCGTCGTCATCGGCCCGTCCGGCAGCGGCAAATCGACATTCCTGCGCTGTCTGAATCTGCTCGAGCTGCCCACCGGCGGCAGCATCAAATTTGACGGCGCGGATATCACGGGCAACGACTGCAACATCAACCTCCACCGCCAGAAGATGGGCATGGTGTTTCAGCATTTTAACCTGTTTCCGCATATGACGCTGCTGAAAAACATGACGCTCGCGCCGGTGAAGCTGCTCAAAAAGTCCAGGCAGGAGGCCGAACAAAAGGCCATGGAGCTGCTTTCGCGCGTGGGCCTTGCCGACAGGGCCGAGGCCTATCCCAGCCAGCTCTCCGGCGGCCAGAAGCAGCGCGTGGCCATCGTCCGCGCGCTGGCGATGGAGCCCGAGGTCATGCTCTTTGACGAGCCGACATCCGCGCTCGACCCCGAGATGGTGGGAGAAGTGCTGGAGGTCATGAAGGAGCTTGCCGGAAGCGGCATGACCATGGTCGTCGTTACGCACGAGATGGGCTTTGCCCGCGAGGTGGCCGACCGGGTACTCTTTATGGACGGCGGCACGCTCGTGGAGGAAGGCACGCCCGAAGCGATCTTCGGAAATCCCCAAAGCCCGAGACTGCAGGATTTTCTGGCAAAGGTTCTGTAATCAAAGCCTGCCCCGCACAGCGGGGCAGGCTTTGTTATTTGCAAAAACTCCCACGGCCATTTTCCTTGCTCTTTCTGCGGCTTTCTGCTATCATGGTCTTACGTTCGGGAGGTGTTCCAATGCCAGAATTTTTACCCATCAGCAAAGCCGACATGCAAGCGCGCGGCTGGACGCAGTGCGATTTTGTCTATATCATTGGCGACGCGTACGTTGACCATCCGTCGTTCGGCCACGCCATCATCTCGCGTGTGCTTGAGCGCGCGGGCTACAAGGTCGGCATCATCTCCCAGCCCGACTGGAAAGACCCCGCCTCCGTTCTGGCCCTCGGTGAGCCGCGGCTCGGCTTTCTCGTCATGGGCGGCAACATGGACTCGATGGTGAACCACTACGCGGTGTCGAAAAAGCACCGCCAGACCGACGCCTACACGCCCGGCGGCGTCATGGGCAGGCGCCCGGACTACGCGGTGGTGGTCTATTGCAACCTCATCCGCCGCAGCTGCAAAAAAACGCCCATCCTCATCGGCGGCATTGAGGCGAGCCTCCGGCGGCTCGCGCACTACGACTACTGGTCGGACAGGCTCAAGCGTTCGATTCTGCTCGATGCGCAGGCCGATCTTCTCATCTACGGCATGGGCGAGCGCGCGATCGTGCAGGCGGCAAACGCGCTGAGCGACGGCATGGACGTGCGCGATATCACCCATATCGACGGCACGGTGTACAAGACGCGCACGGAGAACTTTTTGCCGGACAGCATCCGCCTGCCGTCCTATGAAAGCCTCTGCGCCGACAAGGCCGCCTATGCCCGCAGCTTCTACACGCAGTACCGGAACACCGACCCTTTTACTGCCAAACAGCTCGTCGAGCCGTACGGCGAACGTGAATTCGTCGTGCAGAACCCGCCGCAAAGCCCCCTTTCGCAGGCGGAAATGGACGAGATTTACGGCCTTCCCTACTGCCGGACGTATCATCCGTCGTATGAAAAGCTCGGCGGCGTGCCGGCCATCTCCGAGATCAAATTCTCGCTCACGTCGTGCCGCGGCTGCTTCGGCGCATGCAGCTTCTGTGCGCTCACGTTCCATCAGGGCAGGATCATCCAGACCCGCTCGCACGAGTCGATTCTGCGCGAAGCGCAGGAGATGACGCGCGAGAAGGATTTCAAGGGCTACATCCACGACGTGGGCGGCCCGACCGCCAACTTCCGCCAGCCGGCATGCAAAAAGCAGCTCACAAAGGGCGCGTGTCAAAACCGTCAGTGCCTGTTCCCCACACCGTGCAAAAACATGATTGCCGACCACTCGGACTATCTTTCGCTTCTGCGCAAGCTCAGAAAGCTGCCGAACGTCAAAAAGGTCTTCATCCGCAGCGGCATCCGCTTTGACTACCTGCTGGCCGACCCCTCGGATGTGTTCTTCAAGGAGCTTGTGCGCTATCACGTCTCGGGCCAGCTCAAGGTCGCGCCCGAGCATGTGTCAGACGCGGTGCTGCGTAAAATGGGCAAGCCCGCGCACAGCGTATACCTGCGCTTTCTGGAGAAATACAACGCGCTCAACCGCCGCGAGGGGTTGAAGCAGTACGTCGTGCCGTATCTCATGTCCTCGCACCCGGGCTGCACAATGCGCGAGGCCGTGGCGCTGGCAGAATACCTGCGCGACACCGGCCACCAGCCCGAGCAGGTGCAGGACTTTTATCCCACGCCGTCGACGCTGTCTACCGTCATGTATTACACGGGGCTCGACCCCAGAACGATGGAGCCGGTCTATGTGCCCAAAAATCCGCATGAAAAGGCGATGCAGCGCGCGCTCATCCAGTATAAGGACCCGAAAAACTACAAGCTGGTGCACGAGGCGCTGGAAAAAGCCGGGCGCGAGGATTTGATCGGCTTCGGCCCCAAATGCCTCATCCGCCCGCACAGGGGCGAGGGCGCACCGCAGGAAAAAGCGCCCCGCCCGCAGCAAAAACCGCAGCCAAAGCCGCGGCCGCATGGCAAAAAGCCCGCGCGCGCCGGCGCAAGGCCCGCTTCACGCAGCAGCAGGCAGCGCTGACAGGGGCTGTACTATCGCGCAGGGCCGCGTCATATATTCTTCCATACGAACTAAATGAGGTGGAAGAATGGAAAACACAGCCAACCGTATTTCTCTGATCGGCACGCTCCAGGAGCTCCCGGTGCTCTCGCATACGAACCACGAACGAAAATTCTACCGCTTTGTGCTGGAGGTCGCGCGGCTGTCGGGCGCGAGCGACCTGCTGCCCGTCGTCGCGGCGGAGGACGTGCTGCTGGACGCCGACCTGTTTCAGGGTTACCAGCTTGCAGTCACCGGGCAGATCCGCTCGTTCAACTCCAAATCCGAGACGGGCCGCAAGCTCATCATCTCCGTCTTTGCCGAATCCGTGACGACCACCGACCGGGAGCACGAAAACGAGCTGACGCTCACGGGCGCGATCTGCAAGCCGCCGGTGCTGCGCCGCACGCCGCTCGGCCGCGAGATCTGCGACGTGATGCTGGCCGTGAACCGGTCCTACCGCCGCACGGACTATATCCCCTGCATTCTGTGGGGAAGGCTCGCCCAGCAGACGGCGGCCTGCGCCGTCGGAACGCTTCTGACGTTGACGGGCAGGCTTCAGAGCCGCGAGTACATCAAGGTTCTGCCTGACCGCAGCGAGACGCGCACGGCCTATGAGGTATCCGCAACGACCGCCGAGGTGGTAAGCGGGCCGGAAAAAAGCTGAAAAATATAGAAAGATTCTCCTGAACCCTGCAACGCGCGGCTGGAAATTTCGTCTTGAAAGATGACCGAATAAAAAGAAAGGGGAAATCTTCATGAAAAAGACCAGACTTTTTGCCCTCGCGCTTGCTGCATTGCTGCTGCTGGCGTGCATCGGCTGTGCGGCCAGTTCCAAGTCCGCCGCATATGACACGGCGGCCAGCGAACCGCAGTACGCAATGACTGAGGAAGCCGTGATGGAAATGCCGGCCGAGGCGCCTGCGGCTGCGGAAGCGGGAAGCGTGACCACCGCCGGTTACGACAGCGCGGATGAAATCAGCTACGACGAATCCGTCTCCGACTACACGGCCAAGATCATCTACTCGGCCAATCTCAGCCTGCAGACCACGGAATTTGACGAGGCCGTGGCCGCGCTGGAGCGCATGACAGCCTCCTTCGGCGGCTTTGTTGAGCGCTCGGACGTGACGGGCGATATCAGCTACGAGTCCGACGGCACGACGCGCGTCGTGAACCGCTGGGGCTACTACACGCTGCGCGTGCCGTGCGCCCGGTTCGAGGAATTCCTGACGCAGACGCAGGGGCTCGGCAACATCATTTCCAGCAGTAAGTATGCTGAGAACGTCACCTCCCAGTACACCGACTACGAAGCGCGTCTGTCGAGTCTATACACGCAGGAGGAAAGGCTTCTTTCCATGCTGGAAAAGAGTGAGGATGTGGACAGTCTCATCGCGCTTGAGCAGCGGCTGGCCGATGTGCGCTATGAGATCGAGTCCATCGAGCGCAACCTCAGAAATCTTGACATGCAGATCAGCTACTCCACCGTCTCGGTCGACCTGCAGGAGGTCGAGGTCTACACGCCCACCGCACCCGTGCAGCGCACGTTCGGTGAAAAGCTCTCCGACGCGTTTGCAAGCGGCTGGAGAGGCTTCACGCGCGGCCTGCAGCGCTTTGTCATCGGCATGGCCGAGGCGCTGCCCACGCTCATCATTCTGATCGTGATCGTGGCGGCAGCCATCATCGTCGTGCGCCGCATCATCAAAAAGCGCCGCGCGAAGCAGCAGCCGCCCGAGCAGAGCGACACGCCGCAGACGTAAAAACAGCCCCGCAGGAACTCCTGCGGGGCTGGATTCTGTTTGGAAGAGGATGTATTTTTATGAAAAAACGGCTATTTTATGGATTCCTTTGTGTTCTGGCAGTCTCAATGCTGCTGTCCGCCGCCGTCTGCGCCGACACCGGGCCGAAGCCGTCGGTACATATCCGCTTTGAAAACATGCCGGATGCGCTGTGTTACGGCACGCTTCTTTCCAAGACCGATTCAACAGGGCCGTCCTCGGCGTGGGACGGCGTAAGCGAATACTACGATCATGAATACGGCGAAGAGGGCCGCTCCATCTGGCAGGCATTCGTGAACTACGAGGACGCGGACGGGTTTTACTTTCTGCAGCAGTGGTGGGAGTGCTCCGAAACGCAGCCGCTGGACTGGACGTACTACCCGCCGCAGACGTTCAAAATCCTTCTGTACTACCCTGAATCCGGTGCTTTTGCCGTCAGCGATATCTGCCAGCGCTACGCCTTTGACAGCTACTTCAGCGTCGATGCCGCCACGATGCGCGCCAGCGTGCTGAATGCCGACGGCACGAAGCAGTTCAATCTGACGGCAGAAACGGACTATGACTACGCGCGGGCGCTGCTCTCGCTCGTCTGCCGCATCGCGATCACCATTCTCATCGAGCTTGCCGTCGCGCTGCCGTTCGGTCTGCGGCAGAAAAAGCTTCTGCCGCTCATCGCCGGGATCAACGTCATCACGCAGATCATTTTGAATCTGGCGCTGGAGGCCATTGGCTTCCGGCAGGGCTATTATGCGTTCGTCGCGTACTACATTCTGTTTGAGCTGCTCGTCTTCGCGCTCGAAGCGTTCCTGTACAGCCGCCTGTTTTTCAAGAAAGGCGCTGCCGTCAGCAAACGCAGGGCCGTCGCTTACGCGTTTGCGGCGAACGCCTGCTCGTTTGCCGGCGGGCTCGTAATCTCCAATCTGATCCCAGGCATTTTCTGAGCAGATTCAGCTGCGCCCCGCAGGACCTCCTGCGGGGCGATTTTTATTGCTCCCAGAACCGGCGGAACGCCGTGGGCAGCGCGACATCGCGCGCAAAGCGCGCGGGGTCCGCCCAGAGAAAGCCCCCGCCTTCGCTCTGACAAAGAACGGTAAAGCAGCGCATCTGCCACTCGACATGCGTGAAGATATGCGTCTTTTCGTGCATGCGCACAAGCTCGCGCGGCTGCACACCCCACGTCTCAAGCAGCTCCAGCGCCTCCGGCGCCTCCAAAAAACCAGGCACGTTCGGAAGCTCCCAGAGCCCCGCCAGAAGTCCCGCGTCCGCGCGCTTTCTGACGGCGCACCGTTCGCCGCAGACGAGTCGAAAGACCGTGAGCTTTTCCACGCGGCGGGGCTTTTTCGCCTCCTTGACGGGGTAGCGCCTCTGCGTTCCCTCCGACCGCGCGCGGCAGAGCCCTGCCACAGGGCAGGCCTCGCAGCGCGGCTCGCCGTTCGGCAGGCACACCGTCGCGCCCAGCTCCATCAGACTCTGCGTAAAATCGCCGCACGCGCCGGCAGGATAAATTTCCGCCAGCCTTGCACCGTACTCGTCCTTTACCGCCTGCTTTGACACGCACGCGCCGTCGGCCATGACGCGTGAGACGACGCGCAGTACATTTCCGTCCACGGCGGGCGCGGGCAGCTCGAAGCAGATGGACGCAATGGCCCCGGCGGTATACGCGCCCACGCCGGGCAGCTTGCGAATTTCATCCACCGTGCGCGGAAATTCGCCGCCAAGCCTTGAAACGATCATCTGCGCCGCCTTCTGCAGGTTGCGCACGCGGCTGTAGTAGCCGAGGCCCTCCCACAGCTTCTGCAGCCGGTCCGGCTCGCACCGGGCGAGAGCCTCAATGGTGGGAAGCTCGCGCAGGAACCGCGCGTAATAGCCCTTCACGGCCTCTGCGCGCGTCTGCTGCAGCATGATCTCCGACAGCCAGACGTGGTACGGCTCTTTGTCCTGCCGCCACGGCAGGTCGCGGTGATCTGCGCGGAACCACGCAACCAGGTTTTCCGCCAGTTGTTCAGGCAGCCGCTCCATGCCGCGCCTCCTTTCAGACGAATTGTGCGGCAGACGCCGCACGCACAAACCGCAGCGCGGCTTGTACAGCAGACACTATTGTAAAAAATTCAGCACGGAAAGTCAAATGTTTGAAAAAACTGCTGCAAAAACAGACGGCATCGTTTATAATGAGTCCATGATTTCCCACAGGAGGGGGTTTTTCCATTGTCCCTGAAAGACAAGCGGCTGTTTCTGCTGGACATGGACGGCACGATCTACCTGAGTGAGACGGTCTTTGACGGCACGCTCGATTTTCTGCGCCACGTCAGGCAGTCCGGCGGCCGGTATGTGTTTCTGACCAACAATTCCTCGCGCGGCACCGACGCGTATGTACAAAAGCTCGCGCGGCTGGGCATTGCGGCAAGCCCGGAGGAATTTTTCACCTCGGCCGACGCGACCATCCTGTATCTCAAAAAGACGTACCAGGACGCCGTATACTACGTCTGCGGCACCGAATCGCTCAAAAGGCAGCTGCGCGCGGCAGGCCTGTGTGTGGCAGACAAGCTGCAGGACGGTATCACCGCGGTGCTTCTGGGTTACGACACGGAGCTGACATATGAAAAGCTCGAGACGTGCTGCATTCTGCTTGGCCGCGGGCTTGACTACATCGCCACGCACCCGGACATGGTCTGCCCCACGTGGTATGGCAGCGCGCCCGACTGCGGCAGCGTCATTGAGATGCTCTTTACCGCCACGGGCCGCAGGCCCAAAATCATCGGCAAGCCGCAGCCGGAAATGGCGCTGGCGGCGATGGAGAAGTTCGGCTGCGCGAAGCATGAGACGTGTCTCATCGGCGACCGGCTGTACACCGACATTGCCTGCGGCGTGAACGCAGGGATCGATACGGTGTTTGTCCTCTCGGGCGAAGGCGTGATCAGTGACATTGAAAAATACCACGTGACGCCCAGCTATATTTTCCCCAACATCCGCGAGGTGCTCAATTCTATGTTATAAGGAGATGTCCGCATGAAGCTCAACAACAAGCGTACCATCCTCGTCGGCCTGGCATTTTTGTCCATCTGCGCGTTCTGGCAGATGTATGACAACGTCGTGCCGCTGATTCTGACGAAGACCTTCCACATGAACGAGACGTTCTCCGGCGCGATCATGGCGGCGGACAACGTATTGGCGCTGTTTCTGCTGCCGTTTTTCGGCACGCTGTCCGACCGCACGAATACAAAGATCGGCAAGCGCATGCCGTACATCCTGTTCGGCACCGGCTGCGCGATCATTTTGTTAAACCTGCTGCCCGTGCTGGACAACAGCTACGCCGCGGCGCCTTCTACGTTCAAGACCGTGTCGTTCGTCATTGTACTGGGGCTTCTTCTGATTGCCATGGGCACCTACCGCTCGCCCGCCGTGGCGCTGATGCCCGACGTCACGCCCAAGCCCCTGCGCTCGCGCGCGAACGCCATCATCAACCTCATGGGTGCGGTCGGCGGCCTGCTGTATCTGGCGGTGGCGGCTGTTTTGTATCCGAACGCGAAGATCGCAGGGCTTGCGCACGTGAACTACCAGCCGCTGTTCATCGTGGTGGCCGCCATCATGTTTGTGGCCGTGGGCGCGCTGTTTCTCACCATCAAAGAGCCGCAGCTCGTCGCCGGGAACAAGGCGCTTGAGGCGCAGCACCCGGAGTGGAACCTGGCCGAGAGCGACGGCTCGGGCAACGAAGTGCTGCCCAAGCCCGTCAAAAAGAGCCTGGGCTTTCTGCTGGCCTCCATCGCGCTGTGGTTCATCGGCTACAACGGCGTGACGACGTGGTTCACCACGTATATCGACGAGGTCATGGGGCAGGGTCTTGGCGGCGCTTCGACCTGTCTGATGGTCGCCACGGCGGGCGCCATCGTATCCTACATCCCCATCGGCTCCATCGCCTCCAAAATCGGCCGCAGGCGCACCATTCAGGGCGGCATCATTCTGCTGGCGGCGTGCTTTGCGCTGGGCTATATTCTGACGACGATGTTTGACAGCATCAACGCCATCATGTTCCTCGTCTTTGCGCTGGTTGGCCTGGCGTGGGCAGCCATCAACGTCAACTCGCTTCCCATGGTAGTCGAGATGTGCAAGGGCTCGGACATCGGCAAATTCACTGGCTATTACTACACCGCCTCCATGGCCGCGCAGATCGTCACGCCGGTGCTGGCCGGTACGCTGATGCGCAGCATCAGCTATCAGGTGCTCTTCCCGTACGCGGCGTTCTTTGTGGCGATGTCGTTTGTGACGATGCTCTTTGTCCGCCACGGCGACAGCAAGGCGGAGCCGAAAAAGGGCCTCGAGGCGTTTGAGGACATGGACGACTAAAAGGAAGCGAGCAAATTGAAGATAATTCTGATTCTACTGCTGGTTGTACTGGCGCTTTTCTGCGTGTATCTGCTGCTGCTGGCCGCGCGGCACGGAAAAACGACAATGGCGGAGCTCAAAAAATTCCGCTACGCGCACCGCGGCTACCACGACAAGCCGCAGATCCCCGAAAATTCGATGGCGGCATTCCGCCGCGCCGTGGAGCATGGCTTCGGCGCAGAGCTGGACGTGCATCTGCTAAAAGACGGCACGCTGGCTGTGATGCATGACTCGAGCCTTCTGCGCACGGCAGGTGCGGACGTTCAGATCGAAGATCTCACGCGCGGGGAGCTCGCGCAGTACCGCCTCGAGGGCACGGCCGAGCCCGTGCCGCTTCTGGACGAGGTTCTGGCGCTCTTTGAAGACAAGACGCCGCTCATTATCGAGCTCAAGACCGCGCGCGGAAACCACCTTGCGCTGAGCAGGGCCGTGTGCGACAGGCTCGGCAGCTACCGCGGCCGGTTCTGCATCGAATCGTTCGACCCGTTCGCGCTCATGGACGTCAAAAAGCTGCGGCCCGACTTCTGCCGCGGCCAGCTTTCGATGGATTTTGAAAAGGAGCACGCGGGATTGCCCTTTTATAAGCGGCTGATTGTGACGAATCTGCTTTTGAACTTCCTCACGCGCCCGGATTTCATCGCGTACAAGTTTGAAGACCGGCACAAGCTCAGCCCGCGGCTTTGCCAGGCGCTGTGGCGCGCGCAGCCCGTCAGCTGGACGATCCGCACAAAGCAGGATCTTCTGGCCTGCGAGCGCGAGGGCGCGATCCCCATTTTCGAGCGATTTGACCCTGAGACTTAAAAATATCCCCCGGGGCGGCTTGTGCCGCTCCGGGGGATATGCTAAACTCGCACCATCGGTTCAAACATTCCAATACTCCTGAAAACGCCCGCCGCATTTGGGGAAGTGCGGCGGGCGCAAGTCTGTCTGAACGGGGTCTACTGCTCCTCTGCGGGCGATTGCGCCGGCTTCTGCGCCTGCATGTAACCGCTCATCTGCAGCAGGCACGCCAGCAGCCACAGTGCGCTGCCGCCAAATACGAAACCGTCTGCCTTCAGGCTGATAAAGCCCGTCGAGGCGGCACAGAAATAGACGCCGGAGAGTGCGAAGAACGTCAGCGCGCGGCTGTCGCCCCTGTCAAAGCTGAACGCGCCCATGTGATACGCCGCCAGCATGAAGCTGATCACCGCGAAGAGCAGAAAGCAGTAGTCCAGAATCGCGGGGTCGACCATCCAGTGACGGAAGTCGCGGAAAAGTCTCAGCGCATAAAACAGAACGGCGGGCACATAGCAGCGCGCGGGCGGATTCTTCCCGCGCTGGCGGTAGATCGCGCCCATAGCCAGTCCGAATGCAGCGAGCATGCACAATATGCCAAGCCCCGCCCAGACCAGCCCGCCCTGCATGAGCTGCAGCACGCCGCCGACGGCCAGGCAGAGCGCACTTAGCAGCGAGAGCGCGGTATCCGCCTTCTGCGGGGAAAACACCTGCTGATATGTCCGCTGCTTTGCCCTGCTGAATGCCGCCGCCACCGCCAGCAAAACAGCCGGCACGGACACGATGATAAGCCCCAGTGCCGCGCCCGTCTGCGCAGCCGTGCGTGAGAATCCCTGTGCCACAGCGGCCAGTACCACGACGAGCACAATGAGAATCGCCCGAATGTATTTCATAACGTTTTCCTTCCGTTGCACATATTTTACTCAGTATACCACACCCCGCCGGCAAATGACACCCCCGGCGCGCAAAAAAACGGCCACGGTGCGAAGATTTCCGAAATTCGCCAGAAAAAAGCGGCTCAAATATCGTTTTTTCGGAATATTCTTCTTGCATTTTCACAGAATAGATGGTATAATGCATGTGTTCGTATAGAGGTTAGATGGAGAGTGGGGAACGGTTCCCCACTCTTTCTTGCTGAGAAAGGGTGTTTTTCATGAAGATCACCGACGAGGTGTGGCAGTTTTCCGAGCCGGTTGTGAAGGCGCACGGCTGCTCGCTGTGGGACGTGGAATATCTCCGCGAGGGCGGCGCGTGGTTTCTGCGGCTGTATATCGACAAGCCCGGCGGGGTGAATATCGATGACTGTGAGGCCATCTCACGCGCAATCGATCCCATTCTTGATGAAAAAGACCCCATTCCCGACAGCTACAGCTTCGAGGTCTGCTCGGCCGGGCTTGAGCGCACGCTCAAGCGTCCGGGCGATTTCGGGCAGTTCATGGGCTCCAGGGTCTGTGTCAAGCTCTACAGACCGGTAGACGGCGCGAAGGAGTTCATCGGTACGCTCACCGGCTATCACGACGGCGCAGTCAGCATTGAGAGCGCCGGAAAATCATATACGTTTGAAAAAGCGGAGCTCGCGCAGGTGCGGCTTCACGTCGATTTTTAACGAGGAGGAATACAGAAAAACATGAACGCCGAAATTTTTGCAGCGCTTGCCCAGCTTGAAAAAGAACGCGGCATCCCGCAGTCGTACATGATCGAAAAAATCACGCAGGCGCTCGTCGCCGCCTACAAGAAGGACAAGGACGGCTACACCGACAACGTCTTCGTCGAGGTCGAAGGCAACGACATGAAGATGTATGTGCAGAAGGAGGTCGTCGATGACGTGATCTCCCCCGCCACTGAAATCTCCCTCGACGCGGCCAGAAAAATCAACAAGCATGCGGAGCTCGGCGATCTTGTCAACGTCGACGTGAAGACGCAGGCCTTCGGCCGCATCGCCGCGCAGACCGCCAAGCAGGTCATCATCCAGGGCATCCGCGAGGCCGAGCGCGGCATGGTCTTCGACACCTTCTCGTCGAAGGAGCATGAGATCCTCACCGGCACGGTACTGCGCATCGAGCCCAATTCCGGCGACATGACCGTGCGCATTGGCGGCGGCAACGACAAGACCGACGCGATGCTCTCGAAGTCCGAGCAGGCGCGCGGTGAGGTTTACCACGAGGGCGATATCATCCGTGTCTACGTCGTCGAGGTCCGCCGCTCCACGCGCGGCCCGCAGGTCATCGTCTCGAGAACCCATCCGGGCCTCGTCAAGCGCCTGTTTGAGCTGGAAGTGCCGGAGATCGAGTCCGGCCTTGTGGAGGTCAAGTCCATCGCGCGCGAGGCAGGCTCGCGCACCAAGCTCGCCGTCTGCGCCACCGAGCCCAATATCGACCCCGTGGGCGCGTGCGTCGGCACGCGCGGCGGCCGTGTGGGCGCGGTCGTCGATGAGCTGCACGGCGAGAAGATGGACATCGTCGTGTGGTCGGAGGACCCCGAGCAGTTCGTCGCCTCCGCCCTCAGCCCGGCGGACGTGGTTTCCGTCAAGGTGCTGCCCGGCTCTGCCAAGGCCTGCCGCGTGATCGTGCCCGACGATCAGCTCTCGCTTGCCATCGGCAAGGAGGGCCAGAACGCGCGCCTTGCCGCGCGGCTGACCGGCTTCAAGATCGATATCAAGCCCGCCTCCCAGGCCGCCGAAATCGAGGCCGCCGAGCAGGCCGCGGCCGAGGCGCAGCAGCGCGTGCCCGAAGAGGCGCTTGAGCCGGAAGAAGAATAACGCGTTTTTACATGCAAGGAGGTGCTGTGATGCAGCGTAAGATTCCCATGCGGCAATGCGTCGGATGCCGGGAGATGCGGCCGAAGAAAGAGCTTGTCCGCGTCGTCAAATCGCCTGAGGGCGAAATATCGCTCGATTTCCGGGGAAAAGCGCCCGGGCGCGGCGCCTACCTATGCCCAAACTGTGACTGCCTGAAGCGCGCCATCAAGGTCAAGGCGCTTGAGCGTGCGTTCGACTGCCAGATTCCGCAGAGCGTGTATGACGCGCTGCTGGAAAAGATGGAGGTGGGCGCGGGTGAATGACAAAGCGCTGGGCCTGCTGGGCCTGGCCCGCAAGGCCAGATACGTCGAGCTCGGCGAGGAGCCGGCCGGCGCAAGCTGCCGCAGCCAGAAAGCGCGGCTGCTGCTCGTGGCCTCGGACGCGGGCGAACACACCGTGCGCCGCGCGCGTTCGTATTGCCGCAGCGGCAAGCCCGTCTGCATCCAGGCGCCGTTTACGAAAAGTGCGCTTGGCGGCGCGCTGGGCGTGAGCGTATGCGCGATCTGCGCCGTCACCGACCCGGCGCTGGCCCTGGCGTTTGTGCAGGCGCTCGGCGAGCCTGAGCGGTATGAAGCCGCCCTTGACGAGCTGACGCGCCAGAGTGCGCGCGTGACGAAGCGCCGCCAGGAGCAGAAGGCGCACAGGAACAACATCAAACACGGGAAGAAATAACTGGAGGTGGCTGTATGAGTATTGAAATCAAGCAGAAAATAAAAGAGGTCGCCGACGATTTTCGCATGCCGGCCAAGGCTTTGATCGAAATCGTCGCCAAGTTTTACGATAAGCCGAAGAGCAGCTCCCAGAACCTGACGGAGGACCAGCTGAACGTCATTTTTGACTATATCACCCAGCAGAACCAGATCGATTCCGTCGAGCAGGTCTTTGCACACGCAAAAAAGCAGCCCGCACCCGCCCCGGCGGCAGAAGCGACGAAGGCCGCCGGCGCTCCCGCGCCCGCGAAGCCGCAGGCTGCAAAGCCCCAGCAGCCGCAGTCCCAGCGGCCCGCCGCGCAGCCGAATCAGCCCCGCCAACAGCAGCAGAACGCGCCGCAGCAGCGCAAGGAGGCCAAGCCTCAGCAGCCCGAGCGCAAGCGTGAGCGCCGCGTCATCGATACCAGCGCCGTCACCGTCAACGCCGACCGCTACGACGACCGCGTGGATTCACTCGTGTCCGAGCGCGTGCAGAACTACTCCAGCGGCAAGCAGAAGATCGGCAATAAGAACAAAAAGCAGCAGCAGGCGAAGAAATTCGGCACCAAGTCCCGCTCGGAGGAGCAGGAGAAGATGCGCCGGCTGCAGCTTGAAATCGCCAAGAAGGCGCAGCTGGTCGTCAAGATTCCCGACGAGATCACCGTCGGCGAGCTTGCCTCGCGCATGAAGAAGACCGCCGCCGAGGTCATCAAGTGCCTCTTGAAAAACGGCGTCATGGCCTCGGTCAATCAGAATATCGACTTCGATACGGCGGAGTTTGTCGCCGTGGAGCTCGGCTGCAAGGTCGAGCGCGAAGTTGTCGTCACCATCGAGGAAAAGCTCTTCGACGATCACGAGGACACCGCCGACGAGCTTGTTACCCGTCCGCCCGTCGTCGTCGTCATGGGCCACGTCGACCACGGCAAGACGTCGCTTCTCGACTACATCCGCAACGCCAAGGTCGCGGCGGGCGAGGCCGGCGGCATTACGCAGCACATCGGCGCGTATACCGTCGAGATCAACGGCCAGCCCATCACCTTCCTCGACACGCCGGGCCACGCTGCCTTTACCGAGATGCGCGCGCGCGGCGCAATGTGCACCGACATTGCCATTCTGGTCGTGGCCGCCGACGACGGCATCATGCCGCAGACCATCGAGGCCATCAACCATGCCAAGGCCGCCGATATTCCCATCATCGTGGCGGTGAACAAGATGGATAAGCACGGGGCCAACCCCGACCGCATCCTGACCCAGCTGACCGAGCACGGCCTGACGCCCGCCGAATGGGGCGGCGAGACCGAGGTCTGCCGCATCTCGGCCAAAACCGGCATGGGCATAGACGATCTGCTTGAGACCGTCATCCTCACAGCCGAGGTCGCCGAGCTGAAGGCCAACCCCAACCGCGCCGGTAAGGGCACGGTCATCGAAGCGCGCCTGGACAAAAACCGCGGCCCCATCGCCACGCTCCTCGTGCAAAACGGCACGCTGCGGCAGGGCGACCTCATCATCGCGGGTACGGCCGTCGGCCGCGTGCGCGTCATGACGAACGACAAGGGCGCGCAGGTCAAGGCCGCAGGCCCCTCCGTTCCGGTCGAGATCACAGGTCTGACCGAGGTGCCCGCGCCGGGCGACGAGTTCAGCGCCGTCTCTGACGAGCGCATGGCCCGCCAGCTGGTCGAGCAGCGCAAGCAGAAGATCAAGGATGAGCTCAACAAGAAGAACCAGAAGGTCACGCTCGAGAGTCTGTTCTCCAAGCTGCAGGAGGGCGAGATGAAGGAGCTTAACCTCATCGTCAAGGCCGACGTACAGGGCTCGGCCGAGGCCGTGAAGGCATCTCTGGAGAAGCTGTCGAACGAGGAAGTGCGCGTGCGCGTCATCCACGCGGGCGTCGGCGCGATCAACGAATCCGACATCCTGCTTGCCTCGACGTCGAACGCCATCGTCATCGGCTTCAACGTCCGCCCGAACGATCTGGCACAGGCCGCCGCCAAGCGCGACAAGGTCGACATGCGCATGTACCGCGTCATCTACGACGCGATCAACGAGATCGGCGACGCAATGAAGGGCATGCTGGCTCCCAAGTACCGCGAGGCCGTCATCGGCCACGCCGAGGTGCGCCAGACCTACAAGGTCTCGGCCATCGGCACCATCGCAGGCTGCTACGTCAAAGACGGCAAAGTCACGCGCGACTCCCAGGTGCGCGTGCTGCGCGACAATATCGTCATCCACGAGGGCAAGCTAGGCTCGCTGCAGCGCTTCAAGGACTCGGTCAAGGAGGTCGCCGCAGGCTACGAGTGCGGCACGTCCATTGAGAAATTCAACGACATCAAAGAGGGCGACATCTTCGAGTGCTTCGTCATGGAGCAGATTCAGCCCTGACGCAACAAACCGCATCGCCGCACCGCGGCAGGCTGCGCGCCTGCCGCGGCGGCATAATTCTCACAAAGGAGGCTGTCTATGGCATCCAACCGCATTGGCCGGATCAACGAGGAGATCCAGCGCGAGCTGTCTGAGCTGATCCGCAATCTCAAGGACCCTCGCGTGCAGACGATCGTGTCCATCACGCATGTGGACACCACGCCGGATCTTCGCTACAGCAAAATCTATATCAGCGTCCTCGAGGAAAGCCGCCAGCAGGAGGTTCTCAAGGGCCTCAAATCTGCGGGCGGCTGGCTGCGGCGCGAACTTGGCGCGCGGCTGCAGCTGCGCTACACGCCGGAGCTGGTGTTCACGCTGGACGATTCTCTCAAATACGGCGCGCACATGTTCGACCTTCTGAGCAAGCTCTCCAGGCAGGAGGAAGCAGCGGATGATGACGCGCAGTGAGCTCTGCGCGTTTCTTCGCGCACATGATACCTATGTCATTCTGACCCACCGGCGGCCCGACGGCGACACGATCGGCTGCGCCGCAGCGCTGTGCATGGGCCTGCGCCAGATGGGCAAGCGCGCGGCGGTACTGCAGAACCGGCAGTTTACGCCGCGCTTTGCGCCGTATCTCGACGGACTCGTCTGCGCGGAGGTGCCGGAGGCGGCCACGCTCGTGAGTGTGGACATCGCGTCGGAGGGGCTTTTGAGCTTTGACGCCGAGCCCTATCTCCCGCGCATTGCATTGGCTGTTGACCACCACGGCAGCAACTCGCTGCCGCTGGAGAATAAGCTCGTTGAGGCGGACAAGGCCGCCTGCGGCGAGATCATCTATGAGATTCTTGCGGAGCTGGGCGTGCACATCACAAAGCCCATCGCCGAGGCTCTTTATGTGGCCATCTCGACCGACACCGGCTGCTTCAAATATTCCAACACGTCGGCCAACACCTTCCGCGTGGCGGCCCGGCTCGTCGAGGCGGGCGCGGACGTTTTTCCCATCAACAAGCTGTTTTTCGACACCAAGTCGTTTGCCCGGCTGAAGCTGGAGGCGCGGCTGGTGGATAACATGGAGTTTTTCGCCGGCGGGCGCGTGGCGATCTGCTGCCTGCCGAATGCGTGGCTGGAGGAGCTGCAGCTCACGGAGGACGACGTGGACGCGATCTCGGGCTTTGCCCGCGCGATCGAGGGCGTGCAGATCGGCGTGATGATCCGCGAGGTGGAAAACGGCCTCGGCAAGCTCTCGGTGCGCACGGGGCCGGAGTACAGCGCGTCCGATATCTGTCAGGCGCTGGGCGGCGGCGGTCACGCCGCGGCGGCAGGCGCGTCGGTGCCGGGCGGCATCACGGGTGCGCGCCGGGCGATTCTGGCCGT
Organism: Clostridiales bacterium; assembly: GCA_004555655.1. Lineage (GTDB taxonomy): Bacteria > Bacillota > Clostridia > Oscillospirales > Oscillospiraceae > CAG-170. Next base: position 45,077 of record SFHJ01000009.1, on the reverse strand, counting down.
ACTGTCTGAGCGCGGCATCGTGCCGGAAAGGTAACGAGATGGCAAACGGAATCATCATTATTGACAAGCCCGAGGGCTGGACGAGCCAGGACGTGACGGCGAAGCTGCGCGGCGTGTTCCACACCAAACGTGTCGGCCACGGCGGCACGCTCGACCCCATGGCCACGGGCGTTCTGCCGGTATTTGTCGGCCGGGCGACGCGCGCGGCAAGCTTTTGCGAGTCGGCGGAAAAAGAATATGTGGCGCAGCTGCGGCTGGGTCTTGTGACAAACACACAGGACACCTCGGGTGAAGTCCTTTCCGAATCGCCCGTCAGCGTCACAGAAGAAGCGCTTCTTGCCATTCTGCCGCGCTTTACCGGCAGGATCAGCCAGATTCCGCCCATGTACTCCGCCGTGAAGATCGGCGGGAAAAAGCTCTATGAGCTGGCCCGCAAGGGGCAGGAAGTTGAGCGCGCACCGCGCGAGATTACGATTCATGAACTGGAGCTTCTTGGAAGCGGCGGCGCGGACTATACGCTGCGCGTACGCTGCTCAAAGGGAACGTATATCCGCACGCTCTGCCATGACATCGGGCAGATGCTTGGCTGCGGCGGCTGCATGGCGGGCCTGCGGCGCACACGCGCGGGCAGCTTTACACTTGCGCAGTCGATGCCCATGGATTCGATCGTTGCGCATCGTGACCCGGAAGAGCTTCTTCTGCCGGTGGACAGTCTGTTTTCGCAGCATCCGCCGCTCATCGTCACGCTCGCGCAGGCGCAGAAGCTGCGCTGCGGCGCACCGGTGCGCGACTGGCACTTCTCCCCCGGTACATACCGCGTGTACAGCGAGACGGGCGAGTTTTTGCTGCTCGGCCGCGTGGAGGGCGGCGTGCTTACCACCATCAAGAGTTTTTTCGAGGTAGACGCATGAGAAAGCGAGTCATCGCCCTGGGCTTTTTCGACGGGGTACATCTGGGCCACGCGGCGCTGCTGCAAAAAACGCGCGCGCGGGCCGATGAACTGGGCCTTACGGCCGCGGCCATGAGCTTTGATACGCATCCGGACACGCTGGTCTTCGGCTGCGCGGTGCCGCTCATCAACACGGCGCAAGAGCGCGAACGGCTGATGCAGACGCTCTTCGGCATCGACGAGGTCATTCTGGCGCATTTCGACGAGGCCATGATGCACATGCCGTGGCGCGATTTTATCACCGGCTATCTCGTGGGCGGGCTGCACGCGCAGCACGTCGTCTGCGGGCACGATTTCCGCTTCGGCGACCACGGCGCGGGTACGCCGGAAAAGCTGCGCGAAGTGTGCGCCGGGCTGGGCATTGGCTGCGACGTGATTGAGAAGGTCACGCTCGACGGCCAGACCGTCAGCTCGACGTATATCCGCCAGCTTCTGCAAACCGGCGAGGCCGCGCGCGCCGCGCGCTTTCTCGGCCACCGGCATCTTGTGAGCGGCGTGGTCGTGCATGGCGCGCACAAGGGCAGCCAAATTGGCTTTCCCACGGCGAATGTCCCGTTCGCGCCGGGCGTCTTAGTCCCGAAGCGCGGGGTATATCTGGCCGAGGCTGCGGCTGGCGGCAGCCGCTTCCCGGCGCTTGTGAACGTGGGCGTGCATCCCACGGCGGGCGCGCTGGCGCAGCCGGTGCTTGAGGCGTGGCTGCAGGGCTTTGACGGCGATCTCTACGGCAGGGAAATCTCCGTGGAGCTTGCCGCGTTCACCCGGCCTGAGCGGCCGTTTTCGTCGATGCAGGCGCTGCGTGAGCAGCTTGCGCGCGACAAAAATGATTTGGAGGTTTTTTTCAGAAAATAATCATGGAGTTTCAGCGCATCACCTCCCTGTCACACCCGCTGTTTGACGAGACCTGGCGGGTCTATGAGCAGAGCTTTCCCGCAAGCGAGCGGCGCACGCGCGAAGACCATCTGCGCGCGCTCGAAGACGCGGCATTTCACGCCTGCGCGGCGGTGGAAAACGGCCTTCTGCTCGCCATCGTCTTCTACTGGCAGACGGAGGCATTCACTTTTCTTGAGCATCTTGCGGTAAATCCCCCCATGCGCGGCACGCTCTGCGGCACACGCGTGCTGCAGAAGCTGTTTGCGGAAACGCCCGCGCCGCTCATTCTGGAGATCGAGCAGCCCACGGACGAGGCCACCCGCCGCCGCGAGCATTTCTACGAGCGGCTGGGCTTTACCCTGCAGCCGTATCCGCACGGCGCATTCGCCTATCAGGCGCGCACCGTATGCGTCCCCCTCTGCCTTATGGCAAGGCCTGCGATCACGCAGGCGCAGTATGAGGCGTTCCACCGGTTTTTCACCGGACATGTGCTCACATATACCGCATACCGGCAATAAAGCAGCCTGCACACCTTTGTGTGCAGGCTGCTGAGGCTGTCGAAAAACTCCAATGGAGTTTTTCGACAACAGGCCGCGGCCTGCTGCGCGCACGAGCTGTCCGCGCCAAAAGCGGACAGCCTGCACTCTCCTCTCCAAATCACGACTGAGCACAGTCGTGATTTGGTTTACATTATTTCGCGCCTGCGGGCGCGAAACTCTGCGAGGCTTTTTCGACACGCTGAAGCGGCCTGCACACATTTGTGTGCAGGCTGCTTTTTACGCTTGCGTGTTATAGATTTTGGATACGGCCTGTCTGTTTCCGCCGACAAGGACGACGGCGGCCAGCAGCGTGACAAGCGCAAACGCGGATATCACCGCGCGCGGCGGCAGAACCGTCGCCAGCGCGCCGCCTGCCAGCTGCCCGATGAGCGCGCCCGCGGTCATGAGCGTACCCCAGATGCCGTTGAAGCGGCCCTTCTTCTCGTGCGGCACATAGCTCTGCGTGGCCGAGATGCGGATGTTGTACGACGTCACGCCGAGGATGCCGGTGGTAAACGTCATGGCCATCATGACAGGCACGGGGAAATACAGGTACGTCCCATCCAGAACCGAGAGCACGATGTATACGCCCAGCGCGATGGCGAATTTTGCCCCGGTTGGGAACCTGAGCTTGTAGTGAAGTGCCCCGCCGATCATGCGTCCGACGGTTGCCATTCCCCAGACGATGGTGAACACATACTCGCCATTGGAAAACGAATTCTTAAAATACGGCAGATCGATGGCGTTGCTCACGCCGCCAAAGAGCGACGAGACCGTAAAATATGCCGTCACGGCGAGCAGGCCCGGCTCGGCACGCAAAAACCGGATGCCCTGCTGAAAGTCGCTTGCAAACTGCCGGACGACATGTTTTGTCTTTTCCAGCGTTTCGCCCGCCCGGTCGGCCACATACTGCTCGGCCGCTTTGATCTGCAGCTCGAAAAGCGCCGCGACAAGAAAGGTCAGCGCGTTGAACGCAAACAGCCACACGATGCCGACCGTGTTGTAGACAAACGCCGAGACGGGCATCATGACGAAGGTCATCGTCTCCAGCGTGCTGGAGATGGAATACGCCTTGGTGAAGTTCCCCTCGGAGATGAGCAGCGGGTAGAAGCTCTCATATGCCACCGAGTATACGCCGTCGATACAGCCCATGAGAAACGTGGCCAGCGCGAAGAGCGCAAAATTGAACTTACCCAGCCCCAGCATCAGCGCCAGAAGCAGGTACAGCCCCGCCGAGCAGAAATCGAGCGTCCAGATCGCGCGCTTGCGCGAAAACCGGTCGAGAAACGGCCCGGACAAGATGGGCACGAAGATCGACGGCAGCAGATACACCGCCAGATACACCGCATAGTAGAAGCTCGAGCCGGTGTAGTCGAGCACCAGCAGGCTCATCGCGAAGCCCGCCGCGTCGTTGCCCAGCATCGAAATGACCGAGCCGAGCGTGATGATGGTAAAGTCTCTTGTCCAGAGACGGTTGTTGGGTTTGGTTGTGGTTTCCTTTTTCATGTCTCCTGATCTTTCTGTCCGCCGCACCGGCGGCGCAGGTCACAGAAGCTCAAGCAGCTGAGAAAGCCTGTCAATGAGATACTCGGGGCTTGCCTGCCGCGTCAGCTCCTGCGCGGAAAAGCTGGAGGTAATGCCGGCCGCCCGGATTCCGCCCGCATGCGCGGCCTGAATGCCGCTGGGCGCGTCCTCCACCACAAGGCAGTCCTCCGGCTTTTCGCCGAGGAGCTCTGCGCCCTTGAGGTAGATATCCGGCTCCGGCTTTTTTCGCTCCACGTCGCTGCCGGTCACGATCGCGCCGAAAAGCGATTCGTCCGCGCCGATGGCGCGAAGGTTGTAGCGTACCTTCACGCGGTCGGCGGAGGAACACACCGCCATCCTGATCCCGCGCGCATGCAGCGCCTTGAGCGTCGGCAGCGTGTCGGCGGGCACTGTAGCCTCCGCCGCGACCATCTGCCCGTAGTAGTCATACGCGCGGTCCTTCATTGCAGTATCGTACCGGACGCCGTGCTTTTCCGCCACGCCGCCAATGTACTTGTCTTCGCCGCGCCCAACGAACGGAAGGAAATCCTCGCTCACAGCCTCAATGCCGAACTCGCGCAGCGCGAGAATGCCGGCCCTGGCCATGAGCGCCTCCGAATCGATGAGCACGCCGTCCATATCAAATAAAATCGCCCTAACTTTCATGCCGGAGCCTCCTGATTCCAAGCAGCATCTGCATACGCTGTGACCTCCTATTCCGAAAATTTGCAGAAAAAAGGCCGCTGTAGTACAGCGGCCTTGAAAAAACTCTTACAGCGCCTTCTTCGCGGTCTCGACGAGAACTTCGAACGCAGCGGGATCGGAGATCGCCAGCTCGGACAGGGCCTTGCGGTTCATCTCGATACCGGCCTTCTTCAGACCGTACATAAAGCGGGAATAGTTGATGCCGAAGGGAGCCACGGCAGCGGAGATACGGGTGATCCACACTCTGCGGAAATCTCTCTTCTTCAGCTTACGGCCGACGTAAGCGTATACACCGGACTTCGCAACGGCCTGCTTGGCCATCTTAAAGTGACGGGACTTGGAACCCCAGTAGGACTTTGCCAGCTTGAGGGTCTTATTTCTTCTTTTGCGCGTCATCATTGCGCCCTTAACTCTTGCCATTTTTTAATCCTCCTATGTGTCGTCAATCCTTACGATTATTTGTAAGGAATCATCTTCTTAACGGTATCTTCCACGGTCACGTCGGCATAGCCGTTCTTACGCAGGTTGCGCGTACGCTTGGTGGTCTTCTTCGTGAGGATATGGCTCTTGAATGCGTGCGCTCTCTTCACCTTACCGGTCTTGGTGAGGTTGAATCTTTTCTTCGCGCCGCTATGGGTCTTCAGCTTAGGCATAGTGGTTCTCCTTCCGTGTTTTGCTTTTATTTGGAATTCTTGGGGCTGAGGAACATGGACATATTGCGTCCTTCGAGCTTGGCGTCCTTGGCCACGACGGCAACCTCGGAGCAATCGGCACCGAACCGCGCAAGCAGCTCTGCGCCAAGGGAGGTGTGCGCCATTTCACGGCCGCGGAAACGAACGGTGACTTTAACTCGGTTGCCATCTTTCAGGAACTTCAGAGCATTCTTGACCTTGGTATTGAAGTCGTTGGTGTCGATGCTCGGAGACATGCGGATCTCCTTGACCTCGACCACATGCTGGTTCTTCTTGGCTTCTTTTTCTTTTTTCAGCTGTTCAAAGCGGAACTTGCCGTAGTCCATGATCTTGCAGACGGGCGGAACGGCATTCGGTGCGATCTTGACAAGATCGAGCTCCTTTTCCTCGGCCAGACGCAACGCGTCGGCGCAGGACATAATACCAAGCTGGTCGCCTTCGGCTCCGATCACGCGAAGCTCCTTGTCACGGATCTCCTCGTTGATCTGATGATCTAATTTACCGATGATAAAGCACCTCCAAATGCAAAGTGCGGATGCCGCTAAGCACCCGCACATACGATCACGCAAACTCCCAGAGGGAAGTGAAGTATGAACCTCGTCGCGCATGCTGGAGGTGAGGTGCGGTGCCGCCGCTCCTTCTTTGTTTTCTCCGGTTATTATAGCATGAAATCGCTGTTTGTCAACATCTTTTTTGAACATTTCTGCAAAGTTCCGTCCTACGGCGCAAATATGGGAAGCTCCGGCGGCGCCATCGTGAACAGCACCAGCGCCGCGCCGTAGAGCCCCACCAGAATCACCAGCACGCCCGCGAGAAACGCCAGCTTCCCACTTCTGTGCAGCCGGTACGCAAGCCAGAAGCCCAGCGCCAGAACGAAATAATACAGCGCGATGTCGAGCCATAGGGCATGAACGCCGAAGCCCGCGCGCAGCGTATAGTATGTACCGAGCAGCGCAGCCGGCATCACCAGCTGCGCCAGCAGAAACCCGCTCCACGCGCGCGGTGCGTCGGCGGCGCGGAAGCAGAGGACGAACCCTGCCATGAGAAACGGCCAGTAGAGCAGCTTCAGGTGCTCCCACACGCTTTCGTTCACCGGCGCAAACAGGCCCACGAACGCCACAGGGCACAGGCTGTACGCAAAGTGCAGCCCCGTACCGATGAGCGCCGTGAGCGCAAATGCCAGCGCAAACCGCTTTTTCATAAAACCCCTCCCGTCGTATCATATGATGGGAGATATCCGTGATATGCAAAAAGCCCCGCAGCGATTCGCGCACGCGCGCAGCGCTGCGGGCTTTTTTCCGCTTTACTGGAAGAACCTGCTGTGGATGGCCCTGACGGCGCGCTCGGACTCGTCCTTATCGATGAGTACGGAGATCTTGATCTCGCTGGTCGAGATCATGCGGATGTTGATGCGCGCCTGATAGAGCGCCTCAAACATCTTGGCCGCCACGCCGGCGTTTCCGAGCATGCCCGCGCCCACGATGGACACCTTGGACACGTCCGTGCTGACGTCGAGGTTTTCATACCCCAGCGACTGGCAGTTCTCCTCCAGCAGCTTCGTGCACGCCGGCACGTCCTTCTCGGCCAGCGTGAAGACGATGTCCTTGCTCTCGCCGCGGCCATAGGACTGCAGGATCATATCGACGTTGATCTTGTTCTTCGCCAGAAGGCCGAACACGCGGTAGGCCATGCCCGGCTCGTCGGCGATGCCGGTCAGCGCGACGCGCGCGATCTTCTTATCCTGCGCCACGCCGGTAATATACGTTTTTTCCACTTTGTTCACGACCTCCTTGACAATCGTACCGGGGTTGCCGGTGAAGCTGGAGAGTACCTCCAGCGGGACGTTATAGCTCTTGGCCAGCTCGACCGAGCGGTTGTGCAGCACCTGCGCGCCAAGCGACGCCAGCTCCAGCATCTCGGAATAGGTGATCTCGTCGAGCTTGCGCGCATCGGGCACCAGCCGCGGGTCACAGGTATACACGCCGTCGACGTCGGTGTAGATCTGGCAGAGGTCGGCCTGCAGCGCCACGGCCATTGCCACGGCAGTGGTATCGGAGCCGCCGCGGCCAAGCGTCGTCACATCGCCGCTGCGGTTTACACCCTGAAAGCCCGCTACGAGCACGATGCGCTTTTTATCCAGCTCCTCGCGCACGCGTTCGCCGTCGACGCGCCTGATGCGCGCGGCAGAGTGGTTGGAGTCGGTCTGCATGCCGATCTGCCAGCCGCACAGCGAGACGACCGGAAAGCCCAGCTTTTCAATCGCCATGGCCATGAGCGCCACCGACATCTGCTCGCCGCAGCTGAGCAGCATATCCATCTCGCGCCGCGACGCGTGGGGGTTGATCTCCGCCGCCTTGGCGATGAGATCGTCGGTCGTATCGCCCTGCGCCGAGAGCACGACGCACACGTCGTTGCCTTTCTGGTAGGTGTTCGTGATGATCTTTGCGACGTGGAAGATGCGTTCGGCATCCGCCACCGAGCTGCCGCCGAATTTCTGTACAATGCGTGCCATCTTTCCGTGCCTCCGTTTACTCGAACACCGGCCAGCACGCATCCAGCGCCACGCCGCTTCCTTCCAGCTGCGCGCGCGTGCAGGGCCCGGTCACACCGCCGGAATATCCCTGCTGGCCGGGCAGCCATGTGATTTTGCCAAGCTTTTGCCCCGCGAGCGTTTTTTCCGCGCGGGTGCGAATATAATATCTTGCCGCAAACTCGTCAAAGGGCGCGGGCGCGCTCGCCGCGGCCTCCCAGCCCGTGGGCTGCGCGCGGCCGGGATTGCGTACAATATCGATCACGTCGCCCAGCACGGCGCTCGCCGTGGGATAGCGGCCGGCGCCGGGGCCGTAGAACATCGTCTCGCCCACATCGCTGCCGCGCACCAGAATGGCGTTGAAGACGTCACCCACGCAGGCCAGCGGCTGCTCGAGCTTCATGAAGTGCGGCGAGACAAAGACGAATTTTTTCCCGTCCCGCACCAGCGCGCGGCCAAGGAGCTTGATCTTCATGCCGCCGGCCTCGGCAAAGGCCGCGTCGGCGGACGTAACGCCGGTGATGCCCTCGACATGAATTTCCGACGGCGACACGTTCTCGCCAAAGGCAAGGCCCGCGAGGATGCAGCTCTTTCTGGCGGCATCCGTACCCTCGACGTCAGCTGCGGGATTGGCCTCGGCGTAGCCGAGCTTCTGCGCAGTCCTGAGCGCGCCGTCAAAGCTCTCGCCCTTTTCCAGCATCTGACTGAGAATGAAGTTGGTCGTGCCGTTTAAAATACCCGAGACCTCGTACAGCTCGTTCGCACCCAGACATCTCGTCATGGGGTTGAGCACCGGGATGCCGCCGCCGACGGAAGCCTCAAAGAGGAAGTTGACGCCGTGCTCTTTTGCAAGCCGGAACAGCTCCAGACCGTGCTCGGCCACGAGCTGCTTGTTGGACGTGACGACGCTCTTTCCCGCCGTGAGCGCCCGGCGCACAAACTGCAGCGCAGCGCCGCAGCCGCCGATGGCCTCGACGACGATGCTGATGGTGGGGTCATTCTCCACCACAGCGAAATCCTTTACCATTTTGCCGGCAAAGGGACTGTCCGGCATGTCGCGCAGATCGACGATATAGCCCAGCTCAATGGCCTCGCCCGCGTTTTTTTCGATGATCTTCGCGTTGCGCTGCAAAATTTCCGCCACGCCGCCGCCGACGACGCCGAAGCCAACGATTGCAATTTTCTTCATAACTCAATCTCCTTTTTCATTCGCCGCGCGATAGATCTGCAGCATGTCGTCATAGCCCAGCGTGCGGAACGTGCCGACGGTGCGCGTCTTCCGGTAGCTGCAGCGCAGCGCCAGATCCTCAATGCCCGCCTCGTCCTGTACGCCCACGCCGGAAAGCTGGCCGAAGCGCACCGGCATGCCGAGCGAACGGAAATAGCCTTCCGTGGCCGCGATGCCCTGTTCCGCCGCCAGAACGTCGTCCGGCTCCTCTACACCCCAGACATTTCTGGCGTACTGCGCAAAGCGCGCAGGGTTCACGGGGCACACATAGCGCGCCCACGCGGGCCAGACGCTGGATAGGCTCTCGCCGTGATAGACGTCAAATTTCTCGCTCAGTGCGTGGCCGAGCTGGTGCGGGGCAAAGTCCTTGTTGCCGCCGAGGCCGGTCAGGCCGTTGTGCGACAGGCTGCCGCACCACATGATCTCGCTCATCGCCGTAAGATCGCCGGGGTTTTCACACACGGGTTTTCCGTAGCGCACCACCACCCGCAGCAGCGCCTCGGCCAGCGCGTCGGTGATGGCGTTGTCGGTCACGGGGTTAAAATAGCGGTCAAGCGTGTGCATCATAATATCCGTCACGCCGCAGGCCACCTGCCGCTTCGGCAGCGTCGACGCCAGCGACGGGTCCATCACGGCAAAGGCCGGGCGGTTGAGGTCGGTATTGAGTCCGCGCTTTTCATCCTCCCCGGCATTTGTGAGCACCGCCGAATCGCTCATCTCGCTGCCGGCCGCCGGAATGGTCAGCACCACGCCCACAGGCGTGGTCTTCGTGACGGTCTGCCGCTTTTTCCAGAATTCCCAGATGTCCGTTTCCGGGTTCGCCGCGCCGTGCGCCACGGCCTTGGCCGTGTCGATGACGCTGCCGCCGCCCACGGCCAGAATGAGGTCCGCGCCAAGCGCCACGGCCTTCTTCACGCCCTCGCGTGCCAATGCCACGCGCGGGTTGGGCTGTACGCCCGCAAGCGTGTCGAACGCGATGCCCGCGTCCGTCAATAGCGCCTCGACGCGGCCGATCAGGCCGCTTCTCACGGCGCTGCCGCCGCCGTAGACGATGAGCACGCGGCTGCCGCCGTGCTTTTTCACGAGCGCGGGCAGCTTTTCAAGGCAATCCGTACCGAAGACAACTTCGGTGGAGATATAATACTGGAACGAATGCATGTCCTCCTCCTAACCCGCGACCAGTTCTGCCTTGACCACGCCTCTGGTTGCGCAGATGTGATTGGTGAGTTCTTCGATGGGGCAGCTGAGATTGCCCGTCTCGGCGGAGATGGTGACCATCGCACGCCCGCCTGCCGGGATGCTCTGGTTGATGGTCAGTATATTTGCCCCGGAATTGGCAAAAATGGTTAATATCGCCGACAGAACGCCCGCCTTGTCCTTGAGCACCAGCTGGTAGGTGATGATGCGGCCGGCCATCATATTCTGCAGCGGCTGGACGGTGTCGCGGTACTTATAAAACGCGCTGCGGCTGATGCCCACCGCGCGCGTCGCCACATTGACCTTGTCGGTCTCTCCGGTCTCGAGCATGCGCTTGGCCTCGGCCACCTTGCGGAAGATCTCGGGCAGCGCCGCCGCCTCGACGATATAATATTTCGGTGTTTTTTCCAATGCTGTCACCTCTGTTATGTCTCTAATAAAACTGCAAATGTCCACAAGCTGTGTTCAATATACATCACGATGCAGCAAAAAGCAAGCAAATTCTTTTTGAAAAGGAGGCCCGGAATGCAGGCCAGAAATTATCTCCGCACGGCGCTCATCGCACTCGCCTGCGCCGTGGGCGTGTGGCTACTGGCCGTGTTCGCGCTGCCGGTACTGCTGCCGTTCGTCATCGGTCTTGCCATCGCGGCGCTGGTCGAAAAGCCGCTGCGGCTGTTTCTTTCACGCACAAGGCTGCCGCGGGCACTGGGCGCGTTCTTGTTCGTGCTGGTATTCTATGCGCTGCTCATCGCGGCGGCGTATTTTCTGTGCCGCATCGTCTGCGACGAGGCCACGCGATTTTTAAAGGAGCTGCCGGAGCTTGCCTCCTCGCTCGCCGGGCCGTTCGGCCGCCTGCAGGAGAAGCTCTACGCGCTGGCAGACAGGCTCCCCGACGGCGTGGGAGCGGCCGCGCGTGAGGGCGTGGAGAGCTTTTTTGCAAACGGCGCGCGCATCGGAAGCCGCATCTACGACTGGCTGTTCCGCCTTGCGTCCGGCGTGCTGGGAAAGCTGCCGGACATCGTCTTGTTTCTCATCACCACCGTGGTGGCCAGCTTCATGTCGGCCGCCGAGCTGCCGAAGCTGCGCGAGCTTGTCAGAACGCGCGCGCCGGAGCGCTGGCAGAAGAAGCTCTCGGCCCTCTGCGCGCGCCTGCGGGCCACACTGGGCGGCTATGTGCGCGCGCAATGCAAGCTGATGGGCGTCACATTTCTGATCCTGACCGCCGGATTTTTGATTCTGCGCATGCAGTATCCGCTGCTGTTCGGGCTGGTGCTGGCATTTGTCGACGCACTGCCGGTGTTCGGCACAGGTACGGTGCTCATCCCATGGAGCGTTCTCATGTTCCTGCGCGGCAACATGCGCTGCGGCGTGGGGCTGCTCATCTTATATGGCTGCGCGTCACTGACGCGTCAGGCACTCGAGCCGCGCATGGTGGGCCGGCACATCGGCCTCGACCCGCTGCTGACACTGATGGCGCTGTATGTCGGCTTCCGCTGCGCCGGGATCGCCGGGATGCTGCTGTTTCCGCTCGCGGCAATTTTCCTCAAGCAGCTGCTTGTGCCGGACACGCAGGCCTGACGTTGCTTTTTTCGCCCGTTTGCGGTAGAATGGACAAAAAGGGGGCGGGAAGATGGAGCTTTCTTGCGTGGCGCAGCGCGAATGCAGACTGCTCGGCATTCTGCGGCGGGAGCTTTCGCTCTCGTCGGGGCTCGTCAAACGGCTCAAATGGCAAAACGCGCTCTTTGTCAACGGCGAACCCGCCCATACCGACCGGCTTGTCGTGCCGGGCGACACGGTGAGCGTTCTGCTCGACGAGCAGGTGGAGGGCTTTGCGCCCGAGCCGCTGCCGCTTTCCATTCTCTACGAGGACGAATGGCTCATCGCGCTGGACAAGCCGCCCGGGCAGCTCGTGCACCCGTCGCCGCAGCGCAACAGCGGCACGCTTGCAAACGCGCTTTTATACCATTTTACAGCGACCGGCCAGCGCTGCGGCGTGCATCCCGCCACGCGGCTCGACCGCGACACGTTCGGCGTCGTGCTGGCGGCAAAATCGGCGCACGTGCATGCAAAGCTGTGCCAGATGCTGCGTGCGGGCGAGATCGAAAAGACATACCACGCGGCGGTGTTCGGCGCGCCGGAGGCGGACGCGGGCGTCATTGAGCTGCCGGTGTATAAGACCGGCGGCGGGAGCCTTCTGCGCGTGGTGGATGTGCGCGGACAGTACGCCAGAACTGAGTACCGCGTCCTGCGGCGCTACGCACAGAGCGCGCTTCTGCAGCTGCACCCCGTCACGGGCAGGACGCACCAGCTGCGGCTGCACTGCCTTGTCTCGGGCTTTCCCATTCTGGGCGACCCGCAATACTGCTCGGGCGCATCAAAGGCGTATTCCGATGCCGCCGGGCTGGTTTCCCAACAGCTGTGCGCCGTGCGGCTCGCCTTCGTGCACCCCATGACCGGCCGGCCCCTGACGCTGCAGTCCGGACAATCCGTCATTCTACCGGAGGAAACGCCATGATCTATACGCTGACACTCAACCCCAATATCGACTATTTTCTTCGCCTGACCAGGCCTGCAGCGCTCGGCACAATCAACCGCGCCGCGTGCGAGTGGATGCTGCCGGGCGGCAAGGGCGTGAACGTCTCGCTGGTACTCGCGCGCCTCGGCGCTGAAACGCGCGCAATGGGTTTCGTCGCGGGCGAAAGCGGCGAGATGTTCCTGTCGCTGCTGCGCAGCTTCCGCTGTCCGGCAGATTTTGTGCGGTTGCCCGCCGGGCAGACGCGCATCAATGTAAAGCTCGAGGAGGAAGTGGAGACCGCCTTCAACGGCAAGGGTCCGGATCTCACGCCCGGGGCGCTGGACGCGCTTGTGGAAAAGCTCGCGCCGCTCTCGCACAGCGATACGCTCGTTCTGAGCGGCAACACCCCGGCAAATCTGCCCGAAGCATTTGACGCGCTGGCCGCGCTGGCAAATGCACGCGGCGCGCGGCTTGTGGTCGACACGGCGGGCGACGCGCTGCGCCGGGCGCTGCAATACCGCCCGTTTCTCATCAAGCCCAATGCCGACGAGCTCTGCGAGCTGTGCGGCGCACCCGTGCCCGATGCGGCCGCTGCGGCAGGGCTTGCGCAGCAGCTTCGCGCGCAGTGCGCGCAGAACGTGCTCGTCTCGCTGGGCGCAGACGGAGCAGTGCTCGCAGCGGGCGACGGCTGTACATACCGCGCGGGCTTTGCCAGGCGCTTTTGCGTCCGCTCGACCATCGGCGCGGGCGACTCGATGCTGGCGGGGTTTCTGGCGGGACTGGCCGCCGGACGCGGCTATGACGGCGCGCTGCGGCTTGCCACAGCCGCAGGTACGGCCACGGCGTGCAGCGACGCGCTGGCGGAAGCTTCCGAAATCGAGGCGGTTTTCCCCGATATTCTGATCGAAACGCTGCCGGAAACCGGAAAATCTTAAATTTCTCTTAATACCGCCATTTCCGGGGGATCTGTGCTATAATGGGAGCGCAGGTTACAAATTGGTAAAAATGGTTACATTTCTCCGGAGGTGATGCGATGCATCAATAACATCGCTTTTACACAGACAACCAACCGACAACAGCCAAAGCATGACAAAAGCGGTATCCGGATTTGTCCGGATACCGCTTTTTGCGCAGGGCGCCCTTTTGCAGCAGGACGCCCGCAACATACGAATCGCTTATGCCTGCCACAGGTGCTGCGGGTACTGCCCGGCAGCCTTCTTTTCCGCAATGGCCGTGCGGACCGACGCCAGATCCTCCTGATAGGTCACGCCGTACCACGTCTCGTCGCAGTGGAGCATCCTGACGCTGGCCGCCTGCTCCTGCAGCTCGCAGTTGACGACAAACGGCAGATAGAACTCACACTTTTCCGCATTTTTCGGCAGATTTTCCTGCAGAAACGCAGGAAAGCGCTGCCAGATCACGTCGAGAATGCGGTTTGGGAAGCCCCAGAAGTTCATCGACACCACCGTGCCGCCGGACAGCGGCACAAACGTCTCGCCGTCTTCGGTGTAGACCGCGTCGTCGCCGCGCTTAAAGATCTTTGTGCGCTCGACCACGCCCGTGAGAAAGCCGTCCTTCTCCTGGCACACCCCGCGCGCGACTGAGCCGTGCTCCGTCACGGTGTTGCGCAGCTGATAGCCCACCATGGCGTACCGGTCGCCGCGCGGATTGTCCGTCAGGAATTTGTAGATCGTGCTGAACGCCGACGGGCCATAGTAATCGTCGGCATTGATGACGGCCATGGGCCCTTTCACCACGCCGCGGCAGCAGGCCACCGCATGCGCCGTGCCCCAGGGCTTCACACGCCCATCCGGCACGGAAAACCCCTCGGGCAGCCGCGTCAGCTCCTGATAGACATAGTCCACATGGAAAAACCGCTCCATCCGCGTGCCGATCTTCTCGCGAAATTCCGCCTCCAGCTCGCGCTTGATGATGAACGCGACACGGCGGAAGCCTGCGCGGTAGGCGTCATACAGGGAAAAGTCGATGATAAAATGACCCTCGGGATCGACCGGCGTGATCTGCTTGAGCCCGCCGAAACGGCTGCCCATGCCCGCGGCCATGATGACAAGGGTCGGCTGATCGTTCATAAAATAGCCTCCTTTTTCTTCTTCTGCATTGTAACGCCTCTGGAAGAAAAAAGCAATGCCGCGCAGCAAAATTGCTGCGCGGCAGCGTTTTTCAGCCGTTATCCCGCGTAGGGCAGGACTTCAAAATACGCACTCTCGCTCTCGCCCGCGATCAGCCAGCTGTAGCCGTCCTCGGCCTGGTCGATGGCGAAGCTGCCGGTGAGGCCGGCGTCCGTTTTGAAGAACACGACGCTGCTGGCATCCGTGGCCGTCACATACAGCTGCGTGCCGGCCGGCAGGCTCGTCTGCGTGTTGTCGCTCATCACGACCGGCAGTGCCTTCACGAGCCTGAGCGCGAACGTGCTTTCCACCTGCCAGTAGGCATCAAGCTGCTCAAGCGTGTCCGTCGGGCCGAAGCAATAACTGCTCGTGCCGCGATAGGTGCCAAGCACATAGATTGTCTGCTCGAGCTTCACCGTTCTGTCCTCGAACGAGACGACGCGTGCAGGGATATACGGCTGGCCGTCGACGGCAACAAGCTCCAGCCCGCTTCTGCCTACCGTCCAGACGGAGAATGCATAATCGTCCGAGGCCATGTCGCCGCCGAAATAAATCTCGACCAGATTGTCGCCGTTGAGATCGGCCAGCCACAGCTGCGGGCAATAACGCGGCAGCTGCACGTTATACGCTGTCCCGCCGCCATCGAGATCACCCGTCACCACGCCCGAGTCGTAGTTCACGCCGTTTTTCACCACGCGCAGCGCAAAGCTGTACTGGTCATACTCGTCCCACAGCCGCAGAAGCTGCACGGACTCCTTGCGGCCGCAGCCGTCAAGGTCGTAGTTCATGCGGCAGACGATCTCGGTCTTCGTCGGCGCAAAGCCGAACGCGTCCACGCCGCGATACTGGCCTGTCTCCACGGCGGCGGTGCCGTTTCCTTCACTGTCCACCTGCGCCGAGAGCTCCACAGGCGTAAACGGCGGCAGGTAGCTTGTAATCATGACGCTGCGCGTGAGCGTATCGCCCGTCTTGACCTTCAGCGGAAGCACCAGCCGCCGCTCGCGCTCGCCATATTCGTCCTGCCAGCTGATGGCAAGATTCGGCCCGTCAAGCGGCGTCTTTTCAACCACGGCCAGCTCGCTGCCCGCGTCCCAGAGATCGGTCATCCACAGAAGATCCTTCTGCACATAGTCCTGCTTTTCCGCGTCAAAATACACACGGGCCAGCTCCACCTTTTCCAGATCGCCCAGCGCGCGCAGGATGAACGCGTCGTCGCTCTGCTCCACGGTCACACGCTCCACGGTGATCGAGGCCGCGTCGACCCACTCGCCCTCGACGGGCGTAAGCAGCAGCGGCTCCGGCCCGGCCCCGGCGGTAACGGCGATGCGCTGCGCGGTAATCTGCGCGGGGTACGACTCTTCGATCATGCCGCTGTATGTAATCTCCACCGTATCGCCCACGCGGATATCCGCCAGTGTGCACGGCTCGCCGTCCACATCCAGCACTGCGGCGCCCGCCGTCAGACCCACGCTGATACGGTCGGCAGAGGCGAGCTCTGCGCTGCCCTCGGCAGGTTCGACCAGTAGTGTTTTTTCGCCGGCTTCCAGCACCGCGGCCGTGAATACGGCCGTCTGCGGCGCATCCTCCTTTGGCGCGTCGGGCGCATCGGGCTGCTCGAGCGTATCGTCCGGCTGCATCTGCTGTACGTCATCGCCGGGCGCGTCGGACGCATCGTCCTGCGCGGGCTTCGCGCACGCGCCCAGCAGCAGCGTGAACGCCAGCAGCAGCGCCAAAAGCGCGTATAATTTCTTCATCGTCAGCGCCTCCTTCTTGCATATATGACGAAGTAACTGTTTCCCCGACTGCATCATTTCTGTCCACATCATAACAAAACCGCCGCTCCGCGGCAAGCCGCGGACGGCAGTTTTAAGAATTTTTAAGATTTTCCCTGCGCCGGCGCGGCCTTTTCCGCCGCCCGCGCCACGCCGCCTGCAGCTTTTGCTTTTCTTCGTGCAGCAGCTTCAGCGTCTTTTCATCGCCCGGAAAGATCAGCCGCAGAAGAAAGATCGCGATGATGAGCGTGACGACCTTCTCCGGCGTGAACGGCAGCCACAAAATGCCCGCCCACGCCGTGCCCACGGTCAGCATCCAGCCGATGCCCAGCCATGTGCCCAGCAGAATGAAGACGTAGCACCAGCCGTTTGTGATCATCCACGCGATACCGAAGCACAACAGCAGCCGGGGGTTGAGAAAAAACTGCACCCAGCGCCGGAGTGTTTTCTTCCATGTTCGGTTGTTTCCGCCCGTTCCGTCCATACACGCCACCCATCCGGATTTGTTGGCCCTACCATACCAAATCTGACCAGCCGCGTCAATATGCTTCACAAAACCTTAAGAATCTATTCACGAAACGGAAAAAGGCGCGCCGGTTCAGGCGTTTTTCGCCGTCAGAATCCCTCTGAGATCGCGCAGCGCGCCGCGCGGGCATTTGACCGCGCACTGCCCGCACGACAGGCAGGCGCTCTCGTCGATGACGGCGAGGTTGTTCTGCACCTCGATCGCGCCCGTGGGGCAGGCCTTCGCGCACAGGCCGCAGCCGATGCAGCTCACGGAGCAGTACTTCCGCGCATTTTTGCCGGGGTCATGGTTGGAGCACTTGACGACGACGGGATTTGCGCAGTCATGGATATGGATGACGCCGCGCGGACATTCGCGCACGCACACGCCGCAGGCGATGCACTTGTCTTCATCCACCTCGGCCACGCCGAGGGCGTTGATCTCAATCGCGCCGAAGCGGCACGCGCCGGCGCAGATGCCGCACGCCACGCAGCCATATTCACACGCGGCCGTGGCGCGGCAGCCGCCGCTGCACGCGACGAGCGCGGCGCGGTAGGGAAAGCGTTTTTTTACGGCCATCGTCATCTTCTCCTTTCATATGGCGTGTTGACAAGCGGCAGGCTCGATCGCCGCTCGCCGTCCAGCCGGTAATACGCGTCGGCAATGGCGGGCGCGGTGGGGATCGACGTGATCTCGCCAATGCCGATGGCGCCGCACGCAACATCCAGCCCCGGCTTGTCGACCACGATAGCCTTGATCTCGGGGATCTCGTGCGCGCGGATAAGGCCGAGCTTGCCGAATTTGTCGATGGGCCTGCAGGTCTCGTCGATGGGATACTGCTCGCGCAGGGCGTAGCCCATGCTCATGACCACGCCGCCCTCGATCTGTCCCTCGCAGGAGATGGGGTTCACGGCCTTGCCCACGTCGTGCGCGGCGACGATCTTTTCGAGCTTGCCCGTCTTTTTATCGAGCACGCACATCTGCGTGGCGTAGCCATAGGCCACGTGCGAGACGGGGTTTTCCTTTTTTGAGCCCAGCGGGTCGGTACGTGCGAGATACTCGCCGTAAAACTCCTGCCCGCACAGCGCCGCGAGCGGCTTTTGCTGCAGGGCCTCATTCAGCTTTTCGCACGCGCGGCGGCACGCCTCGCCGGTGACCAGCGTCTGGCGCGAGCCGGAGGTGTCGCCCGAATCGGGCGCGATCCACGTGTTCGAGCGCTCATAGACGATATCCTCCCGCGAAAGGCCGGTATTGGTCACAACCATCTGCACCAGCACCGTGCCCACGCCCTGGCCGATGCACGACGCGCCGGCGTAGATATGTACCTTGCCGTCGCTTTGCACAATCAGCCTGCACCGGCCGTAGTCGGGCAGGCCCACGCCCACGCCTGCGTTTTTCATCGCGCAGGCGATGCCCACGGGCTTGCCCGCGGCCACGGCTGCGTCGTAGTCGGCCTTTACGGCCTCGAGCGTCTCAACAAGGCCCGTCTCAGGGCCCACGATCTGCCCGTTGGGCAGCACCTGGCCGGGACGGATGGCGTTGCGGTAGCGGATCTCCCAGGGGCTGATGCCCACCTTGTCGGCCATTTCGTTGAGCAGCGATTCCACCGCAAAGCACGTCTGCGTCACGCCGAAGCCGCGGAACGCGCCGGCCGGCGGGTTGTTGGTGTAATAGGCCGTGCCCTCGATGGAGAAATTCTCATAGGCATAGGGCCCGGCGGCATGCGTGCACGCGCGCTCAAGCACCGGCCCGCCCAGCGAGGCGAACGCGCCCGTATCGGAGACGACCTTCGCCTTCACGCCGAGGATGCGGCCGTCTTCGTCGCAGCCCATCGTGAAGTCCATCCAGAACGGGTGGCGCTTGGGATGGATGAGCAGCGACTCTGCCCGCGAGAGCTTCACCTTCACCGGCAGCCCCGTCACATAGGTGATGAGCGCCGCGTGGTGCTGCACCGACATGTCCTCCTTGCCGCCGAAGCCGCCGCCCACGAGCTGGTTCTCCACCTTGATTTTCTTCGTGCCAAGCAGCAGCGTGCACTCGTGCAGCGTGGTGTGCGCCGACTGGTCGGTCGTGAGCAGCATCACGTCGCCATCGTTGTCCAGATAGCTCACGGCGCACTCGGGCTCCAAAAACGCGTGCTCGGTCCACGGCGTTTCAAAGTGGCGCGAGATGACGTATTTCGCCTTTGCAATCGCGCCGTCGGCATCGCCGCGCGAGACGCGGCGCACGGCCTGAACGTTTGTGCCCTCTTCATCAAAGACGCACGGCGCGCCGTCGGCCGCGGCCTCGGTGGGGTTATGTACTGCCGGGAGGATTTCATACTCCACGTCCACCAGTTTTTTTGCCTTTTCCAGCGTCTGCTGGTCTTTGGCCACAACGAGCGCAATCGCGTCGCCGAGGTAATGCGTCAGACCCCCAACAGGGATGAGCGTATACTGATCATGCTTGATGTGTCCGATGCGGTTTTCGCCGGGGATATCGTCCGCCGTCAATACGGCAAGTACCCCGTCAAGCGCCAGCGCGCGGCTGGCGTCGATTTTGAGCACCCGCGCGCGCGCATATTTTGCCCGCACGGCCGAGCCGTAGGTCATGCCGGGAAGATACCAGTCGTCGGGGTATTTGCCGTAGCCCTGCACCTTCTCGGCCACGTCCAGCCGGTGCACGCTCGAGCCGAGCTTCCAGTCTGTATGGCTCGGCGCGGGAATCTCTCCCGTTTTTTTCAGCTTCGCCGCCAGCTTTACGGCCGCGATGATCTTCACATAGCCCGTGCAGCGGCAGTAGTTGTTGCGCAGCGCATATTTGATCTGCTGCTCGGTGGGGTCGGGGTTTTTGTCGAGCAGCGCCTTGGTGCAAAGCACCATGCCCGGAATACAGAAGCCGCACTGCACCGCGCCTGCTTCCGCGTAGGCATAGGTGTAGAGCGCCTTTTCTTCCTCGGAAAGGCCCTCAACCGTAAGCACGCGGCGGCCGGCAAGCGAGTCGGTATCGGGCGTGCAGGCCCGGATGGGCTCGCCGTCGATCAATACCGTGCAGGCGCCGCACGCGCCCTCGGAGCAGCCGTCCTTGACCGACGTCAAATGCAGCTCGTCGCGCAAAAAGCGCAGCAGCTTCTGGTTCTTTTCTGCCGCCACCGGCGCGCCGTTGATGAAAAACTCAGCCATCGCAAAAACTCCTTTTTGACGAGATTTCGGCAATACGTCACAGCGAGCTGTTCTCGGCGCAAGCGCCACCGTCATTCCGCATTTTTAGGGCCAAACAAAAATTTAGCCGAAATAAATCTTTTTTATATTATACAGCGCTTTGACCCTTCTTGCAACACAATCGACAGATTATTTCAAATTGAGGCGAAACTTTCATTCGTTCTGAACAAAACGCGCGCGGCGGCCCATTGGACCGCCGCGCGCCGTCATACTTCCATCTCGTAAATGCCCGCCGCTTCCAGATTGTTTTCGCGGATGATCTGCTCAAGCGCCCCGCGCGCATCGGGCGCGGCGCGCCAGCTGATGCCGCAGTCGGCCGTGAGCTGACGCGGCACGGGCGCAAGCCGGCCCTCGATTCCCGCCGCCCTGCACGCCCGCTCCATCGCCACGGACGCAGCCGTGGTGTGAAACGTCACAATGAGCTGCCGTTTTTTCTCTTTCATGGCTCTGCAATCCTTTCCACCGCGCCGATGGCGGTATCGGTCTCGTCTTCGGTGTTGAAAAAGCCGAAGCTGAAGCGCACCGCGCCCGTGGCCTTCGTACCGAGCGCCGTATGAAGCCTCGGTGCACAATGCGCGCCGGGGCGCACGGCGATGTCAAAGTCCTCTGCCAGTGCATCGGCGACCTCGCCGGAATCAAGGCCGCGGATATTGAGCGCACAGACCGGCGCGCGCGGCCACGTGTCCCAATCGCCGTAGACCGTCACACCGGGAATTCTCCGCACGCCGTCGTAGAACCTGCGCAAAAGCGCCTGCTCGTGCGCGCAGATGTTCGCCATGCCCGTTTCCTCCAGCCACGAAAGCGCCGCGCCGAGCCCGGCGATGCCGTGGCCGTTCAGCGTGCCTGCCTCAAGCCTTGTGGGATATTGTGCGGGCTGGGTGGGCAGATACGTCTGCACGCCCGTGCCGCCCACAGCGAAGGGTCTGATTTCCACGCCCGGGCGGACGCACATGCCGCCCGTGCCCTGCGGGCCGTAGAGGCTCTTATGGCCGGTGAAGCAGACGACGTCGATGTGCTGGCGCGCCATGTCAAGCCCGAACACGCCCGCCGTCTGCGACGCGTCGACAACAAACAGCAGGCCATGCTCGTGCGCGATGCGGCCGATTCTTTCAATATCAAAGAGATTTCCCGTCAGATTTGACGCGTGCACGCACACGATCGCGCGCGTATTGGGCCGGATGAGCCGCGCGAATGCGTCATAGTCAAGCCTGCCCTGCCTGTCCGCCGGGACGAAGCTGGCCTGCACGCCCTGCGCCTGCAGGCGGAAGACCGGGCGCAGGACGGAGTTGTGCTCACAGTCGGTGGTGATGATATGATCGCCCGGCGAAAACAGGCCCGAAAGCGCGATATTGAGCGCATGGGTGGAATTCTGCGTGAAGATCACATGGTCGGCGCGCGGGCAGCCAAACAGCCGTGCAAGCTGCTCACGCACCGCATACACCGTGCGCGCCGCGCCGAGGCTCGCCCCATACGCGCCGCGCGCGCAGTTGCCGAGCGTCCCCATTGCTTCCAGCACCGCCTGCGCCACACACGCGGGCTTTTGCAGCGTGGTAGCAGCGTTGTCAAGATAGATCAAGCAGATCGCTCCTTTTCTAAATCAGCGGCGTATCGCTCAGCGCGGCGTGGCGCAGCCGCAAAAATGCGTCGGCAAAGAACGCCAGCACAAACACGTAGAACACCGCCGCCATCAGGCGGCTGCCGGAGGCCAGCGTAAAATCCCAGAACCCGTGCAGCAGCGCCGGTACGGCCAGCGCCTCGAGAAGATAGCGCTTCTTGCCGTCAGCCACCTCGACGAGCATACGCCGCTGCCGCAGCTCGGCGCGCTTCGCCTCGCCCAGATACACGCCCATATAGACCGCGAAGAAGAAATGCCCCGGCACGGCCAAAAGCGCGCGCGTGAGCGCAGTCGTCAGGCCGAACTGCCCAACGTAGAGCACATTTTCCAGCGCGGCAAACCCCAGCGCGGCAAACACACAGTAGACCACCGCGTCAAACTGATAGTTGAACGCCGGATGGCGCCATGTGATGGCGCGCACGGGCAGGAATTTGCAGTTCTCCTCCAGAAGGCCCACAATCAGAAAATTTTCAATGAGCAGCCGCACAAGGCTCCTGCCGGGCATGAGCCTGCGCAGCAGATACAAGAGCCCCAATTCCAGCGCGCAGGCCGCCACGCCCGCCAACGCGCCCACGCCCACGAGCCCCGCCAGCAGCCGCTTCGGCTCTTTTTCGATGCTGTCGAGCCGGTAGACCTGAAAGAGCAGCACTGCCGACGGCAAAAGCGCCGCCAGCATCAGCATCAGCTGTACGCTCAGCCAGTTTACAGACATGACAAAAGCTCCGACGAGGCCACCTCGTCATACGCCGGCACGCTGTCCGCCGCGCCGGGGCGCGTGACGGCGATGGCGCTGGCCACCGTGGCAAGCCTGAGCGCGTCTTTGACCGGCCTGCCGTCGGCCACGCCGCGCAGGAAGAAGCCGATGAACGTGTCGCCCGCGGCGGTGGTATCCACGGCCGTGACGCGGCAGGCCGGTACGCGGACGGTTTGCTCCTGGTCGCAGTAGACGCAGCCGTCGGTGCCCAGCGTGAGCAGCACGCGCACAGACGGATAGCGCGCATGCAGCACATCCAGAATTTTCTCCGGCTCTGTTTGACCTGCCAGCGCGCCGCCTTCAATCTCGTTTACGATCAGCCAGTCGAGCTTTTCAATGGGGTAGCACAGCACCTCCTCGCCGATGGGCGCGGCGTTGAACGCGATGCGCAGGCCCTTTGTGTGCGCGGCATTGATGATATAGGGAATGTCGTTGACCTCGTTCTGCAGCACCACGATATCGCCTGCGGCAAAGTGTGAAAGCACCTCGTCCACAAACGCGTGCGTGAGCTGATGGTTGGTGCCGCCGTAGAGAATGATGCAGTTCTGCCCGGTTTTGTCCACCTGAATGATGGCGTGGCCGTTTGCGCCCTCGCCATAGCGGACAAATTCGACATGCACGCCCGCGGCCGCCATTTTTTCGCGCAGAAACGTACCCTCGCGGCCGATCAGCCCCGCATGGTAGACCTCTGCGCCGGCGCGGGCCAGCGCAATGGACTGGTTCAGGCCCTTGCCGCCGCTGCCGATGGAAAGCTGCGCGCAGCCAAGCGTTTCGCCGGGCCGGATAAAATGCTCCATCTGATAGACGTAGTCGATATTGCTCGAGCCGAGATTGACGATCCTCATATCCGCCGCTCCTTTTTCTGTTTTCTTCTACAATAACACAAGCGGGCGGAAAGTGCAAATGCCAGTTCGCACCTTCCGCCCGCCGCAGGCTATGGTTCTTCCTTTTTCGTGATTTCCAGGCAGTAATGCGCCTGCTCCATGTCAAGCTGTACGCGCGTGACGCCCGCTCCCAGGTCGAAGCCGAAGCTATCCCGCACCAGTTCGATACATTCCGTGCGGCTGACCGAGGCCGTCTGTTCGGTGAACGTGAGGTTCGAGCCGAGCGTTGTCACAAGATCGTAGCCGTTTCGTCCGGCGTTTTCGCCGATGAAGTCATAGCTCGCGTGTTTTCGCATCGAAGCTGTGACCGTGACGCTTTCATGCGCCGGAATCGTCAGTTCAAACGTGCGGTACATGAGCCGCGTAACGCTGCGTGTCTCGCCCAAAAAATCCTCCATCGCGCCCCAGTAGCGCTCGGCGGGGTTGTCACTCAAAAATCCGTACTGCTCAATCATCTCGGCCACGCAACCGTAAAATACGCCGTCTGGCAGATAGTCGTAAATTTCCGTCTGCCCGGGTTGGCTGTACCAGCCGTAGCCGTCGGTATCAGCAATCAGCACCTGGATAAATTCGCCAAGTGTCGTCTCCTCCCGGGTCAGCGTCGCTGTGATCTCCAGTTCCTCGCCCGACTCGCAGCCGCCGTTTTCGTAGCCCTGCATCGTGAGACTGCGCAGATCACCGCCCAGAATCGCCACATACATCGGCTGCGGCGCGCGGTACGTATTTCCAAGGCCGCCGATATGCCGCGCACGATAGCCGGTTTGCTCATCGTTGGTTCCACCGTTGGAGTTGAACGTGATGATTTGCGCGCCCTCATCCACATAGAACTCCAGATTCAGCGTGGGATTGACCGCATCCGTTTCGGGCACAACATAGTCCGACACGCGGTAGACGATCAGCGGCTGATCAAGCACTGGAAATTCGTCCAGCACAGTTTCCAGATACCCGCTTTCGATGCGCGCCTTGTAATCGAGCCACGAAGTCGGCTGGGCCAGATTCCAGCGCTCGGTATCGTCGGCATCCGGGCTGGCTGCACCGCAATAGCCGCCAGCATACGGCCCGGCGAGAAGGCCCGCCCCGACACTTTCACCACCAACCGTAATGACGGGCAGATATGTCTCAGGATCTGAAAAGCTGCCCGCGAAGGGGTAGGCCAGTTCCAGCGTGACAGCCTCGTCCGTCTCATTCGTGAGCACATAGCTGTCGGTGACGATGGCCTCGTTGTCATATGTCTCGTACCATTCGTCCTCGCCGTCTCCGTAACGTTCAATGCGCGTGGCATAGGGCGAAAAATCGTAATCCACATTGCGCGAAGCCGTCACGCCGCCGGCGCCGTTCAGCGACAGCAGCGGAAAAACCGGCCCGCAGTAGGCCATGTACGTCTCGCCGTCACCGCCTCCGCCGCCCGCATTCGCACCCGGGGCTTCCGATGAAGCGCCGCCCAGAAGCCGCATCGCCAGCGTGCCAAGTCCGACCACCAGCGCCGCAGCCGCCGCCAGCGCGGCCCAGCGCGTCCATACGCGCTTGTGAAACCTGTGCGTCCCGGCCTCGTCGATCTGCCGGTCGGGCAGTTCGCCGATGGCGTCAAATAGCCGTCTTTCCTGCGTCATACTGTGATCCCCTCCTGTTCCAGCGCAGACTGTAACCGCCGGCGCAGCCGCAGCATCCGCTGCGCCAGCTGTTTGCCGGTCTGTCCGCAGCAGCTTCCCAGCGTTTTCAGATCGTCGCCAAAGTAGTAGCGCCGGATAAACAGCGCCCTGTCGTCCGGTGCAAGCGTGTCCAGCCAGCGGCTGATGGCGGCCGTGATTTCGCGCAGCTCGGCCTGCCGCTCGGGCGTACTTGCCGCGGGGATGCAGTCCGTCAGCTCGCACAGAAGCTGGTCGCCGCCGCGCTTTTGCGCCGTTTCCTGCCGCACGCGGCTGATGGCGAGGTTGCGCGTAATGCGCGACAAAAACGCGCGCAGGCTCCCGGGCCACGTGGGCGGCATCGTGCGCCAGGCGGTGTGCCAGGTGTCGCTGACACATTCCTCCGCGTCCTCGCGGCTTTGCACGATGTTTTTCGCAATGCGCGTGCACAGCGCGCCGTATTTTTCGTCCGTGCACGAGATCGCCCGCTCGTCGCGGTCAAAATAGAGCTGAATGATCGCGTTGTCCTCCATTTTTCCGCCTCCTTCTACCCATACAGTCGCAAACCGCGCCGGAAGATTGCACAAATTTCTGAATCAATTTTACGCGAAAACGCTGTATGGCGCAAGCGCTGAAAAAAAGCATAGCTTTTTTCGTGCGGTTGTCATATAATAGGCCATATCGCAGAGACGGAAAGGAGGCCCATGGGGTAAGCCCATCACAAGCGCCGTGTTCCTGCCATCGTGCAGGATGACGAGGGAAAACGTGATCGAAGATATCGGCGGATGCGTTTTCGTGCCGGTCTGTGCGCGTGACACAGTCAGAAATATGCGGGCAACTGCAAAACAGAGGGGCTGTGAACAGACAAACAGGCGAATATCTGCGAGTTTGTCCTGGAAAATCAACAGGAGGAACTTCTATTATGTGCGGTATTGTTGGATATATCGGCAAAGAGCCCGCCGCGCCCATTTTGCTGGGCGGCCTCAAGCGGCTCGAGTACCGGGGCTATGACTCGGCGGGCATCTGCGTGGCAGACGGCGGGCAGCTCCACGTGGCCAAGGCCAAGGGGCGGCTGGAAAACCTGTCCGGGATGACAGACGGCGGCAGGACGCTGCCCGGCACGGTGGGCATCGGTCACACGCGCTGGGCCACGCACGGCGAGCCGAATGATATCAATTCCCACCCGCATCTGAGCGAGGACGGAAAGATCGCGCTGGTGCACAACGGCATCATTGAGAATTATCTCGAACTGCGCGAATTTCTCGAGCGCAAGGGCGTGCGCTTCACCTCAGAGACCGACAGCGAGGTCGTGGCGCAGCTATTGGAATACTACTACAAGAAGACAGACACGGTGCTGGGCGCTTTGTACATGGTGCTGCACCGCATTGAGGGCGCTTACGCGCTCGGCATCGTCTGCGCCGACGCACCCGACCGCATCTACGCGGCCAGAAAAGACGCGCCGCTGCTTTTGGGCTACGGCGAGGGGTGCAATTTCATTGCGTCCGACGTGACGGCGCTCGTGCAGCACACGCGCGAGGTATCGTATATGGAAGACGGCGAGGTCGCCGTCGTGACCGCCGATGGCATCACGGTTCTGAACGCGATGGAACTGCCGGTCGCCAAGCCCCGGCAGCACATCGACTGGGAGATCTCGGCGGCGGAAAAGGGCGGATATCCGCACTTCATGCTCAAGGAGATTATGGAAGAGCCTGAGGCGATGCGCCGCGCCATCTCGCCGCGCATCAAAGACGGCCGGCTCGTCTTTGACGGCCTGCAGCTTGGCAGAACCGAGCTGGAAAACCTGCGCAACATCGCCGTCATCGCCTGCGGCTCGTCGTACCACGTGGGCATGATGGGCAAGTACAATCTCGAGTCGCTCACGCGCATCCCGGTGGAGGTTACGCTGGCGTCCGAGTTCCGCTACTGTGACCCCATCGTGGATGAGCGGACGCTCGCCATCGTCATCAGTCAGTCAGGCGAGACGCTTGACACCATGGCCGCCATGCGCGAGGCCAAAGCGCGCGGGGCAAGAATTTTGTCGATCGTGAACGTGGTGGGAAGCTCGATTGCGCGCGAGTCCGACGACGTGCTCTACACCTATGCCGGGCCCGAGATCGCCGTTGCAACCACCAAGGCGTACTCCACACAGCTGGCCGTGCTCGACATGCTGGGCATCCATATGGCCGACACGCTGGGCCTGCTCACAGCTGAGCGGTATGACGCGCTCGTCTGCGCGCTGCAGCGCCTGCCCGAGCAGCTCGACGCGGTGCTGGCCGACTGCGAAAACATCAAGCACTTTGCCTCACAGTATTTTAACCACGACTCCGTGTTCTTCATCGGCCGGAATCTCGACTATGCGCTGGGGCTGGAGGGCTCGCTCAAGCTGAAGGAGATCTCGTATATCCATTCCGAGGCGTATGCCTCGGGCGAGCTGAAGCACGGCACCATTTCACTCATCGAGCCCGGCACGCTCGTCGTGGCGCTGGGTACCTATGCGCCGCTGTTTGACAAGGCGATGAGCAACGTTGTCGAGGTCAAGGCCAGAGGCGCAAGCGTGCTGGCGCTCACCACCGCGCAGCAGCGCGGTCAGATGGAAAAGACCGCCGACGCGGTCATGACCGTGCCCGACACCGAACCGATGTTTTTGCCGTCGCTGGGCGTGGTGCCGCTGCAGCTGTTTGCGTACTACGTCGCGCTGCAGCGCGGCTGCGACATCGACAAGCCGCGAAATCTGGCAAAGAGCGTAACTGTGGAATAATCGCCGCAAGGCTCCCGCCATACGGCGGGAGCCTTGCGGCTGTCGAAAAACTCCTTTGGAGTTTTTCGACAACAGGCTGCGGCCTGCTGCGCGCACGATCTGTCCGCCAAAGGCGGACAGACTGCACACTTGCAGGCCGGAGTGTATTTTTCCCGACGTACACGCCGCCGGGAAAAATGATCTACACGTCTTTCGCGCCTGCGGGCGCGAAACTCTGCGAGGCTTTTCGACACGCTGAGGGCTCCCGCCATACGGCGGGAGCCCTGCTTTTTGCGCGGCTTACTGCGACAGTGCCAGTGCCAGAATCGCTTCATTCTCGCACACCAGCGTATCGAGCTGGGTAAGCGGCAGCGGATTTTCACCGCGGCCTGCCTCGATGGTAAAGCCCGGGCGGTGAAAGCGCTGCAAAAACCAGTCCTTAAAGCCCGCGTTGGCGGACTCCGGCGGCACCTCGGCCACCCGATAGCCCGACGCGCGGGCAAACGCCTGCGCCAGCGCATCGGCCTGCGGCAGCCGGATGCCGGCGAACGCGTGGTAGATCTCGCCGCCCTGCGTGTGATACGCCAGCACAAGATCCGGTCTGATACAGCAGGTATACGCCGCCAGCGCCGCCGTCTCCGGCTGGTCGAGCGGATGTGCGCCGGGGTAGTCGCGCGGCGCGGGGCCGCTCACGCCAAGCGAGCGTTTGATCTGCCTGGCCGTGTCCCAGCGGGCGGGATAGTTTAAATTCAGATCCACGCCCTCCAGATTCGCCTTCCAGCCCTGCGGAAACGGCACCTTGGGATAGCGCGCGGCGATGGCCGCGGCCCTTTCATACTCCGCCGAGCCGGGGCGGATCGCGCCCGTGACGAGGTCGATCCCGTCCGGATTTACCATCGGCACGACGTAGAGCATCGCGTTGTGGTAGAGCTCGCGCGCGTCGAAGCCGGCAAACAGACGGCTGTCGCACACCGCGCGGCAATACCGACGCAAAAGCTGCCAGACGAGCATGGTTGTGATATATTCGTTGGCGTGATGCCCGGCCGTGAGCAGCACCTTATTGCTGCCGCAGCCGAGCTGCAGGGCCGGTATTTTGCGGCCGTGCGCCGTCACGCTGAGCGTCTTCTGATAGACGAACGGGTATTGCCGGCGCAGGCGGAGAAGCTCCTGCCGCTGCAGCTGCGACGTCATCGGCACAGGCGTTCCAGTTTCTATGTACTGCGTAAAAATCCCCTCCGGCATAGATATATGCCGGAGGGGATTGCAATATGCAATTATTTCGAGGCAAACACTGCCTTCATGCCGCGGTAGGTCATGTAGCAGTCGAGCTTCGAGACCGTCTCAAACGGCGCGTGCATCGAGAGCACCGGCACACCCGCGTCGAGCGTATCGATATTGCGGTTGGCCATGAACTTGGCCACCGTGCCGCCGCCGCCCGCGTCGGTCTTGCCGAGCTCGGCCATCTGCCAGATGACGCCGTTGTCGTTGAAGAGCTTTCTCACCTTGCCCACGACCTCGGCGGATGCGTCGGACGCGCCGCCCTTGCCGCCGGAGCCGGTGTACTTGCAAAGGCCGATGCCGTAGTTAACGAACGCGCTGTTGCGGCGCTCATAGACCTCGGCGAAGTTGGGATCGTACGCCGCCGTCACGTCGGCGGACAGGCAGAAGGAGTTTTCAAAGCACTCGCGCAGCTCCACACCCTGCGAGGCGCACAGATCCGCCATAAACGTGTCAAACGCCTGCGACTGCATGCCCGACACGCCCTCGGAGCCGATTTCTTCCTTGTCGGCGAAGATGCACACGGCGGTCTTTTCGGGGTGCTCGGTGGCAAACAGCGCCGCCAGCTCTGCATACGCGCAGACGCGGTCGTCGTGGCCGTAGGCGCCGATCAGCGTGCGGTCAAGGCCGATATCGCGCGCATTCGCGGCAGGCACGGCCTCGAGCTCGGCGGAGATGAAATCCTCCTCCACGATGCCGTACTTTTCGTTCAGCAGCTTCATGACCGCCAGCTTCACGCGCTCCGAACCGTCATCATCGCGCTCGGGGCGGCTGCCGATGAGGATATTCAGGCTCTCGGAGGGGATTGCTTCGTTCAGGGGCTTTTTGCCCTGTTCGCGGCCCAGATGCGGCAGCAGATCGTTGATGACAAGCTGCGGATCGGCGGGATCGTCTCCAATTTTGATATACACCTCGCTGCCGTCGGCGCGCGTCACCTTGCCGTGCAGCTCCAGCGGAACCGTGACCCACTGGTACTTGCGGATGCCGCCGTAGTGGTGCGTCTTGAGATAGGCCAGCTCCGCGTCTTCATACAGGGGATTGGGCTTGAGGTCGAGACGCGGCGCGTCGGTGTGGGCAGCGCCGATGTTCGCGCCCGCAGACAGCGGCAGCGTACCGATGACGGCCAGCATGATAGCCTTGCCGCGGTTGTTGTAATACACCTTGTCGCCGGGCTGCAGCTTCATGCCGCGCTTGTACTCGGCAAAGCCGTGCTGTTCCGCCAGACGGATGGCCGTGAACACGCACTCGCGCTCCGTCTTGGATGCGTCGAGAAACGCCTTGTAGTCCTCGCAGTACGCGTTCATCTCGGCCTCCTCCGCGGCCGTCAGACGGTCAAAGCCGTGCTCAGGCTTGTAGAGCAGCTTCTTTTTTTCTTCTTTTGTCATGATGCATTCTCCTTCATGATAATTTCCAGTAACTCGTCCGCCCGGCGGGAAAATTCCCCGCGCGAGGCGCAGTTGTTTTCAATCGCATACCGGCAGCGCTGCGTATAGTATGCCGTGCTTTTTTGCGCGCGGATGCGCGCAGCGGCGTACTCCTGCGTCAGACGGTCGCGCGCGACGATGCGCGCAAGGCGCACCTGCTCCGGCGCAGTGACGGCAACGGTCACGCCGCACTGCTCCGCCAGCCCGCTCTCGAACAGATTGATCGCGTCCACACCGGCAAGCACGCGGCCCTCTGCGCGCGCCGCGTCAAGTCCGGCCCTCACGGCCCTGCCGACGTGGAAAAAAACAATGTCGTTGAGCTTGGCCAGCGCGGCCGCGTCGCTGAAAACCCGCGCGCCGAGCGTCTGCCGGTCAAGCGCGCCGCCTGGCAGGAACACATTTCCAAACGCGGCCACAAGCGCCGCGCGTAAATCTGCGTCGGTCTGCAAAAGCGCATAATACAGTGCGTCGCAGTCGATGACCGCGCCGCCCCGCGCGGCGATACGCTCTAAAAACGCCGTCTTGCCGCTGCCCGTGGGGCCGGTAATTCCGATCGTCAGCATATCAAAGCTCCACCACGTGGAAGCCCGCCGCTTTTTTGAGCCGGTTTCCGATGGCAAGGCCAAGCCCGCCCGCGTCGGGGCACTGGGCGAAGATCTCCGTCACGGCCTCGTGGTCAAATTCGCGCAGCGCGTCAAACACGCGCCGGGCCTGCTCGGCCTTGTCGTCCTGCGGCCCCAGATCGTGCACCGCGCAGCCGGGAAACTGCGCAATATACTCGTGAAAACAGATGACGCCCGCGCCGGGCTTCACATGCGCGGCGATATAGCGGGCACTATCCCCCGGCGCGCCGGTCACAACGGTGACGGGCGCCTTGGGCGCGTAGTGGCGGTATTTCATGCCGGGCGCCTTGGGTTTTTCTGCGGCGCTCATCTGCTGCGTGATGCACTTATCAACAACGACCTCGCCCAGCACGCGCTGCAGTTCTTCCAGCGGAAGCCCTCCCGCGCGCAGAAGCCGCGGCGGCTGGCAGGTCAGATCGATGATCGTCGATTCCACGCCCACGCGGCAGGGGCCGCCGTCAAAGATCGCTTCGATCTTGCCGTCCATGTCCTCAAGCATGTCGGAAGCCGACGTGGGGCTGGGCCGGCCAGACGTGTTGCCCGACGGCGCCGCGATGGGCACATCCGCTTGGCGGATGATCGAGAGCGTAACGGGATGGTCGGGGCAGCGCACGCCGACGCTGTTCAGCCCGCCCGTCGTGCGCAGCGGCACAATCTCCTTTCGCGGCAAAATCATGGTCAGCGGCCCCGGCCAGAATTCCCCGGCCAGCCGGTACGCGCTGTCGGGCACGTTTTCGCAGTAGCGGGAAAGCCAGCCTGCCTCCGGCACATGGATGATAAGCGGATTGTCCTGCGGACGGCCCTTGGCGGCAAAAATATTGTACACCGCCTGCTCGTTGAGCGCGTTCGCGCCGAGGCCATAGACCGTCTCGGTCGGGATGCCGAGAAGCCCGCCTTCGCGGATGATCTTCGCGGCGGCGGCGATGTTTTCCTTTGTCGGTTCTCTGAAACAGATCGTTTTCAAGTTGATTCCCCGGTTTCTTTATTCTTCCTGTGACTGCTGCAGCTTGCGCGCCTGATCGGCAGTGACGAGCGCGTCGATGAGCTCGTCCAGATCGCCGTCCATGATGGCGTCAATTTTGTAGAGCGTCAGGCCGATGCGGTGGTCGGTCACGCGGCCCTGCGGGAAGTTGTACGTGCGGATGCGCTCGTTGCGCATACCCGTGCCGACCTGACTGCGCCGCTCGGCGGTGACGGAGTCGGTGATGCGCGCCTGCTCGATCTCATAGAGCTTTGTGGCCAGCATCTGCATACACTTTTCGCGGTTCTGCACCTGTGAACGTTCCTCCTGGCAGGCGACCACGATGCCGGACGGCCTGTGAATGAGCCGCACGGCGGAGGACGTCTTGTTGATGTGCTGCCCGCCCGCGCCGGACGAGCGGTAGACCTGCATCTCGATATCCTCAGGCCGCAGATCCACCTCGGCCTGCTCCATCTCGGGCAGCACCGCGACCGTGGCCGTGGAGGTGTGCACGCGCCCGCCAGACTCGGTCTCAGGCACGCGCTGCACGCGGTGCACGCCGGACTCAAACTTGAGCCGGGAATACGCGCCCTCGCCGCAGATCTCAAAATCGGCCTCTTTCACGCCGCCAAGCTCGGTTTCGTTATAGTTCAGAAGCTGCACGCGGTAGCCCTTGGACTCTGCATACATGGTGTACATCCGGAACAGGCTGTGCGCGAAAAGCGCACTCTCCTCGCCGCCCACGCCGCCGCGAATCTCCACAATGACGCTCTTGTCGTCGTTGGGGTCGCGCGGAAGAAGCAAAATTTTCAGCTCCTGCTCCAGCTGCTCGAGCCGCTTTTTGTTCTCGGAAAATTCCTCCTGACAAAGCGCCTTCATCTCCGCGTCCTGCGGCTCGCAGAGCATCTGGCGCAGATCCTCCAGCTCCTGCCCGGTTTTGCAGTACTCGCGGTAAGCCGTCACGATGGGCTCAAGCTGCTTCTGCTCTTTTAACAGCTTCGCCGCAGCCTTGGGGTCGGCATAGAAATCCGGCTGCGCCGCGCGCTCGGCCATTTCCATATATCGTTCTTCCACCAGACGCAGTTGATCGAGCATAAAAACCTCACAAAAATCATGATAGCGGCTATAGTATACCGCATTTTCTCATCAGCGTCAAATCCCGGCGGGCGATTTTCCGGAAAAACTGCGCATACTACTCCGGATGACGAAGGAGGCTTGTATGAAACGCTGTCTGACGCTGCTTCTGGCAGCCGTTTGTTTTTTCCAGTGTCTTTGCACGCAGGGATCCGCCGGCGGGCCGGATAAGCCCTTCAAGGGCTGCGTCGCGCTGACATTTGATGACGGCCCGTCGGGGCCGGTCACCGGAAAGCTGCTCGATGCACTCAATGCGCGCGGGGTGAAGACCACATTTTTTGTCTGCGCCTACCGCGTCCAGCAGTACCCCGACATGCTCTGCCGCGCAGCAGGCGAAGGCCACGAGATCGGCCTGCACAGCTGCTGCCACAGCTACATGCACAAGATGCCGCGCATAGAGGTGGCCGAGGACATCACGAACTGCATGCAGGCCGTGTCTGAATGCTGCGGCGTGCGGCCGCGGCTCTTCCGCCCGCCCGGCGGGCTGTACTCCGGCGAGCTGCTCGCCGCCGCGAAGGACGAGCAGCTTTCGGTCATTTTGTGGTCGGTCGACCCGCAGGACTGGGACCCCAAAAACAAGAGCAGTATCGTCTCATCGGTGGTCAAAAACGTCCGGCCCGGCTCAATCATTTTGATGCACGATTTGTATGACCACTGCGTCACGGCCGCGGCGGAAATCATCGACCGCCTGCAGAAGGAGGGCTACGTCTTCTGTACCGTGTCCGAGCTGGCCAGATTCTACGGCGCGGAGCTTTCCCCGGGCGGCGTATACGGCAATTTTCCCCCTTCAAGTTGACGAACCGCTGCGTCTGCTGTAAAATAGGCGCAGGAGGCGAGGCCGATGCTGGACAAAAAGGCGCTGCGCGCCGAGATCCGCGCGAAAAAGCGCGCCATGCGCCCGGAGGAGATTGAAGCCTGCAGCGCGGCGCTGGCGCAGAAATTTTTCGCGCACGCGCTGTACCGGAACGCGCGCGCAATCTATGGATATCTTTCCTACAACGAGGAAGTACGCACCATGCCCATTCTGGCCCGCGCGCAAAAAGACGGCAAGCGCGTGGCCGTGCCGAAGGTGTTTGGCGAGACGATGAAATTTCTGTGGCTGGACGATCTGTCCGCTATCGCGCCGGGCTACTGCCAAATCCCCGAGCCCGTGGCCGACACGCCCGAGGCCGACGACGAGACGGCGCTGGTTTTGATGCCGGGCCTTGCGTTTGACCCCGAGGGCCACCGTCTGGGCTACGGCGGCGGATTCTATGACCGCTTTCTGGCGGAGCAGCCGCAGCATCCGACTGTGGCGCTGTGCTATGCTTTTCAGATGTTTGACCACCTCGATACCGACGCGCACGACGTCCCCGTGGACGCGGTCATCTGGGCCGGGCCGGAGGAATGCGTATGAAGTATGTGCTGCTTGCCGCCCTCTGCGCGCTGGTATTTCTTGTCTGTTTCCTCATCGATAAGCTGTTTTCGCTGATCTTTCCCAAGTCGAAGGCAGAAAAAAGCGGCAACGTCGTGCGACTGCCGCGCAGAAACGCCATCGCCGGTATCCTGCTCATCTTCGTGCCGCTGGTCGTTCTGCTGTTCTTCATCCCCGAAGGCGGCGATACGCTCATGACCGTGGGCTGCGTGATCGCCATTGCGCTGGGCGTGATTTTGCTGGTAAGCTATCTGTCGTTTGCCATCTACTACGACGACGAGGGCTTCGTGTATAAGGATCTGCGCCGGAAAAAGACCGCGTATCACTACAGCCAGATCAGGGGCCAGCGCTCGGTAATGACCAGAAGCGGCATCAATTCGATTTTGTTTGTGGCTGACGACGAGATCAATGTCTACAGCACCATGCAGAATCTGAACGCGTTTTTGAATAAGGCGTTCTATAAATGGTGCGCTGTGAAAAACATCGATCCCGCGAGCGTGGAAAACAACCCGCGGATGTTTACATGGTTCCCCGACCCGGAGAAAAAGAAGAAAAAGTAAGCGGCAGAGCTTGCCCAAAACTCCGTTTGGCGTTTTGGGGTATGGCTGCCGCAAGGCTTTATGATGCTGCGCAAAAACACCCGCATTGCCCGCCAATGGCGGGCAATGCGGGTGTTTACCGCTTATTTTACCGTCTGCGCGCAGTCGGCCTGACCGCCGCGCAGCATCGCAAGTCCGTGCTCGAGCGCGGGCAGAACCGCCGCGAGATTCTCCCGCGCGGCCTTTGGACTGCCGGGCAGGTTGATAATCAGCGTTTTGCCAAGGATGCCCGCGGCCGCGCGCGAGAGCATGGCGCGGGGTGTGATCTGCAGGCTGGCGTAACGCATGGCTTCCGGAATGCCGGGCACCAGCCGCTCACACACGGCGATGGTGGCTTCGGGCGTTACGTCGCGCGGGGAAAAGCCCGTGCCGCCTGTGGTGAGCACCAGTGCGACATCGTCCTTGGCTGCGATGGTGAGCGCGGTCTGGATGGCGTTTTTTTCATCCGGCACGACGACAACCTCCGGCTCGACGGCATAGCCCGCGCCAGCCAGCTGCTCGCGCACGGCCGGGCCGCTCAAATCCTCGCGCTCGCGGCTGTAGCCGCGGTCGCTGACGGTAATGACTCTTGCTGTAAACATCGTCTGCCTCACTTTCCGAACGGGCAGGTGGGATAATGGCACGGCGTGCAGCCGAGGCACAGTCCGCCCTCGCCCATCTGCACAAAATCTTCCTTACAAAGGCGTACGCCCGCCGCGATGCGCGGAAGAACCAGGTCGAAGACCGTCGCCTTGGCGTACATCACGCAGCCCGGCAGGCCAAGAACCGGCGTGCCGTCGTCATAGTAACCGAGCAGCAGCATCGCGCCCGGCAGTACCGGCGCGCCGTAGGTGACGATGTCCGCGCCGCTTTTTTTGATCGCGCCGGGGGTGTTGTCGTCGGGATCGACGCTCATGCCGCCGGTGCAGAGAATGAGGTCGGGCTTTTCTTCTCTTGCTTCGCGGATGGCTCCTTCGATGCGGTCAATGCCGTCATCGACAGTCGTGTGCTTCGTCACTCCGATGCCGTAGGCCGCGAGCTTTTTGATGAGCACCGGCGTGAATTTATCCTCGATACGCCCGGAATAGACCTCGCTGCCGGTAGTGATGATGGCGCAGGTGCGAAGCTGATAGGGCAGGATGCGCAGCAGCGGCTCCGCGCCCACGGCCTTCTCGGCCTGTACGAGCTTTTCTTCTTCGATCACAAGCGGAATCACGCGCGTGCCGCAGAGCTTGTCACCCGGCTGCACGGGGGTGTTTCCATGGCGCGTGGCGATCATCAGCTCGTCGATGGCGTTTACGGCGTGAAGCCGCGCACTGTCGACGGTGAAAAGGCCCGCGCGCGCCGCCGTCAGCTCAATTTTGCCCTCTTTGACCTCGCTGCGGCCCATGCCGTCTGAAATGCAAAGCGCGCACAGCCGCTCGGCCGCGTCGTTTTCATGTACGATGCCGGGCTGCATTTCCCAGACGTATAAGTTTTCCTTGCCCATGGAAAGAAGCACGGGGATATCTTCTTCGGTTACGACGTGTCCCTTGCGGAAACGCGCGCCCTTGAATTCGCCGGGGATGATCTGTGTGAGGTCGTGGCAGAGCACATGGCCCACAGCGTCGACGGTTTTGATCAGTTTCATGTTCCTGCCTCCAGAATTTCAATCGCGTCGCCCGGACGGACCACGCCCGCTTCCAACACGACGGCGAACACGCCGTCGGTCGGCATGACGCAGCGGCCGGTGGTTTTCTTGATGGCGCAGTCGTTATGGCACTGCTTGCCGATCTGCGTGATTTCCAATACGGTTTCACCCACGCGCAGCCGCGTGCCGACGGGCAGCGTCTTGAGCGCGATCCCGCGCGTGAGGATGTTCTCGGCAAAATCACCGGGATGCAGCTCCAGCCCCGGCGCGCGCATCGTGTCCACGCTTTCTTCCGGCAGCAGACTCACCTGCCGGTGCCAGTTGCCTGCGTGCGCGTCGCCCACGATCCCATGGCCGCATCGGAGCGTGATCTCGGATACGGGGTGCTTGCGCTCGCCCTTTTTTTCGCTGATACAGACGGCAACCACTTCCATCATGCTTCTCCCTCCCGGCAAAATGTTCCGCTCTTGCCGCCCGTTTTACAGAGCAGGCGGATGTCTGAAATCTCCATATCGCGCTGCAGCGCCTTGCACATATCGTAAATCGTCAGCGCTGCCGCCGAAACCGCCGAAAGCGCCTCCATTTCCACGCCGGTCTCCGCCTTGCAGCGCGCGGTGGCGCGGATGGCCACGGCGTTTTCTTCATATTCAAACGCGATATCCACGCCCGTGAGCGGAACGGGGTGGCACATCGGAATATTCTCCCACGTGCGCTTGGCTGCCATGATGCCCGCCACCTGCGCCACGGCCAGCACGTCGCCTTTTTTGACGCGGCCTTCCTTGATGGCGGCGAGCGTTTCATCGCGCATATACACGCGCCCGGCGGCGATGGCCACGCGGTCGGTCGCGGGCTTTTCCGTCACGTCCACCATCCGCGCCCGGCCCTGTTCATTGAAATGCGTAAAGTCCATATTATCCACCTATTTCGTTCATATCGCGCGCGGCGCGGCTCGGGTGCGCCGCATCCAGCGTGTGCGCGGCGGGCTTTTTCTTTGCCGCGTCCAGAATGGCGGCCTCCAGCGCCGCGCCGTGCAGGCCGCGCAGCGAGATCTCCTCGCCCGAGTGCAGGCACGGCTTCAATTTGCCGTCCGCCGTCACACGCAGTCGGCTGCAGCGGCTGCAGAATTTGCAGCTCATCGGGCGAATCAGCCCCACCGTGCCGATTGCGCCCGGCAGGCGGTAGCGCTCGGCCACACCGTCGGTATCGACAAACGTGAGTTCCGGCAGCGCGCGCAGCACCGCGTCCGCCGGTAAAAACCGCCCGGCCGGCCAGTGCGCGCACTCGCCCATGGGCATGAGCTCGATAAAGCGGACGCTGATATCCTCGTCTTTTGTCAGCGCGGCCAGCGGCGCGATATCGTCCTCATTCACGCCGCCGATGAGGACGGCATTGATCTTCGTATTCGTAAAACCGGCTTCTTTTGCCGCGCGAAGACCCGCCAGCACGTCGTCCAATCGCCCGCGCCGCGTGATGGCGGCAAAGCGCGCGGCATTGAGCGTGTCGAGGCTGATATTCAGCCGGTCCACGCCCGCGTCTTTCAGCTCCCGCGCCACGGGCGCAAGAAGCCCCGCGTTTGTGGTCATGGTGAGCGTCTCAAGCCCCGGCAGGCTTCGCAGCATCCGGCACAGCTCCAGAATCCCGCGCCGCACGAGCGGTTCTCCGCCCGTGAGCCGGAGCTTTTTGACCCCGCAGCGCACCGCCGCCGCGGCAATCTCATATAATTCCTCAATGGAAAGAATCTCCGCGTGCGCGCGCTTGCACACGCCCGCCTCCGGCATGCAGTAGGTACACCGGTAGTTGCAGAGGTCTGTGACGGACAATCGCAGATAGTCGATTGTCCGCCCAAAGCTGTCTTTCATATCGTATCCCCTATTCCTCGCCCGTGAGCAGCAGCACGCATTCCGGCCGCGCGTGCAGATAGACCGTCGCAGCTTCGGCCTGCCGCCAGGCGTCCTGCGGCAGCTCATAGCGCAGAAGTTCTGTGCCGCGCAGCGGCTGCAGCATGACGATGACGGAGAAAATATTGTCGATCACGCGCACCACACGACATTCGATCACGTTCTCGCCCGGGCCGTCCGCCAGGTCGAAATAGTGCGCGCGGTAGCCCGCGAACGTCACGTCCTCGTGAACCTGCTGCGCGGTTTTGAGCGTCACGCCCCAGTCCGGGCATTCGACTTTATACTCCCCTGCGCGCCGCGCGCGCGAGACGTTTTTGCATCCGGACAAAAGCGCCGCGGCGCGTGTGGCGGGCGCGTCGATGAGCTCGCGCACGGGCAGCCTCGGCTCGGCCAGACCGCCGCAGAGCACGCACACGCTCTGGCAAAGCCGGCAGACCTCGTCGCGGCTGTGCGAGACGAAGAGCACGTCGCCCGCGTAAGCCTGCAGCGTGTCCATGAGCGAGAGCTCCAGCTGCCACCGGAGGTAGCTGTCGAGCGCGGCAAACGGCTCGTCGAGCAAGAGCGCCTCGGGCTGGCTGGCGAAGATGCGCGCCAGCGCCACGCGCTGCTGCTGCCCGCCGGACAGCTGCGACGGGCGCAGCTTTTCCAGCCCCTCCAGCCGGAACGTTTTCACGAGCTCCGCCACACGTGCATCACGCGCGCCGCGCGGAAGATTTCGCAGCGCGCAGGCGATGTTCTGCGCGGCCGTCATATTGGGAAAGAGCGCATACTGCTGGAATAAGTATCCCACGCGCCGTTTCTGCGGCGGAAGATTGATCTTCTTTTCGCTGTCAAAGAGCGTCCGGCCATTGAGGACAATCCTGCCCCGGTCGGGGGTCTCCACGCCCGCGATGCACTTGAGCGTCATCGATTTGCCGCAGCCCGATGCACCGAGCAGCGCCAGAACCTCGCCGCCCGTCTCAAACTGCACGCGCAGATGGAAGCCGCCCAGCCGTTTTTCGATATCCACATACAGGCTCACAGGCCGGCCCCCTTTCTGCGCGGCGCGCGCCGCTCGAGAAGGTTCACCGCCAGCAGCACCACGGCCGAGATGGCGATATTGACCAGCACCCAACGAAGCGCCAGCGCGTCGTTTCCGATGCGCCAGAGCTGATAGACCTCGGTGGCGACGGTCGCGGTCTTGCCGGGCGTATAGCCGGCAAGCATGCTCGTCGCGCCGTACTCGCCCAGCGCACGCGCAAACGCCAGCACCGCACCGGCCAGAATCCCCTGCCGGCAGGCGGGCATGCGGATGCGCCAGAAGATCCAGGTATTGGACAGGCCCAGCGTCTGCCCGGCCTGCGCCAGCGTCTCATCAAACGATTCAAACGCGCCGCGCGCCGTGCGGTACATGAGCGGAAACACCACCACCGACACGGCGAACACCGCCGACCACCACTGCATCGTGAGCTTCACGGCGAAGTGCTCCAGCACCCACGCGCCCACGACGCGCCGCGGCCCCAGCAGCATGAGAAGCAAATATCCTACCACCGTGGGCGGCAGCACCAGCGGCAGGGTGAACACCACGTCCAGCGCGCCCTTGACCACGCGCGGCAGCTTTGCGACGTAATATGCCGCGGCGATGCCAAGGAAAAAAACGATCACCGCCGAGATGACGGCGATGCGCAGAGAGTTGAGTAGCGGAAACCAGTCCATAGAAGACTCCTTACGGGATTGCCGAAATCACTGCAAGAAATTTCGGCAAAAATATCATAGCAGAAAAACCGGAAAACGGCAAGTGCGCGGGCCGGAAAACCGGCTCGCGCAGATGCGATGTTGGTTACTGCAGCGGCGTGAAGCCGACGGCGGCGAAGATTTCGCCCGCTTCGGGACTTGTGAGATACGTGAGGAAGTCGCGCGCTGCCTGTTCGTGCGCAGTGACGTTCAGTGCGGCCGCAGGGTAGATGACCTGACCGCACATTTCGGCTGTGGCCGTGTCGATCACCGTCAGGCCGGCCGAAAACGCGTCGGTCTGGTAGATGATGCCGCAGTCAACGGCGGCCTCGGCCACCTGCGTGGTGACCTCCTTGACGTTCGAGCCGTAGCTGAGCACGCCCGAGGCGGCCAGGTCCTCCTCGCTCAGGCCGTAGAACGCGAAGATCTTCTGTGTGTACTGGCCCACGGGTACGTCGGCGTTGCCCATCGCCATGAGAATCCCGCCGTTCGTGAGCTTTTCTGCCAGATCGTCATACGACGCCACGCCCTTGGGGTTGCCATCGGGCACGCAGAGCGCGACCTTGTTTTCCAGCAGATCGATGCGCGTATCCGCGAGCACGAAGTCCAGCGCGTCGGTATTGACCTCGGGGCCGGCGGTGATGTCGAGCTGGTTCATCTGCTTCTGACCGGCGGAGATGAACACGTCGCAGTCGGCGCCGGATTCAATCTGCGTCTTCAGCGTACCGGACGAGTCGAAGTTGAACACCAGCTTCACGTTCGGATGCGCGGCTTCATAGAGCGTCTGAATTTCCTGCAGCGTCTCGGTCATGGAGGCCGCGGCAAAGACGATGAGCTCGATGGCCTCTTCCTCAGGCGCATCAGTGGTCTCAGACGGCGCTTCGGCGGCGGATTTGGCCGGCGCCTCAGGTTCGGCAGCAGGCGCGTCAGCCTGCGGCCCGGCTGCGGCCGGTGCTTCCTGCGGCGCTTCGGCGGCAGGCTGTGTGGACGCGCAGGCGGCAAGTGCAAGCAGCAGACACAGCACAAGGAACACAACAAGCAGCTTTTTCATGGTAATGCACCCCTCAACTCGTTGTTTTTTACAGAGAATCACGTTTGACACTCCTATTGTAGCAGGTAGAATGCCGAAAAGCAATGCGCATCTTTCGGCATTGCCGAATATAGAGGGGAGATTTTCGTATTTTTCCCAATTTTGTCTTTTTCCGCAGAT
Source organism: Clostridiales bacterium (assembly GCA_004555655.1). Taxonomy (GTDB): domain Bacteria; phylum Bacillota; class Clostridia; order Oscillospirales; family Oscillospiraceae; genus CAG-170. The sequence continues at coordinate 3,244 of SFHJ01000009.1, read as the reverse complement.
CCGCTGCCGCGCCCGGCCGCAGGGCGCGCAGAAGCAGCCCTGCTGAAAAGCGTCCGGCCCCATGAAGTACCGCGTCCCGCCCCGCCATGCCATGGCAGCCTGAGCTGCGCAGGCAAAAAAACGGGGCTGCCGGTTGGCAGCCCCGTTTTCAGGGTCAGAACTTAGAATGCGGAGTTGATCCACTCGATGCCGTCGATCGTCAGCGCGAAATACGGCGCGGACTGATAGTAGGACTCGTGGTAAGCGCCGTCGAAGACAGCCTCTTCCGAGTCGGGTACGAAGTCGCCATCGGTGTCGAGCGCGAAGGAGGTGGTGACAGTTTCGCCGCCGACCGTGAACGTGCTGGTATCGAACACCTGCAGCGCGCCGGAGCGGATCTGCTCTTCGACCTCGGCCAGCTTTTCAGCAGTGCCGGGGGCCGCGATAGCCTCGTTCAGAGCGGTCATCACAACAGCGCCCTCGTCCATGCCGTGGCACCAGTCCTGCTCAAGCTCGCCGCCGTTGGCAATGGTCTCGATGGCATGCTCGAAGTAGACCGACCAGTCGATGCGCGTGCCGATGATGGAGGCCTCGGGCGCAACGCCGGTCATATCGTTGTTATAGCCGGTGTGGAACGCACCCTTGCTCTGGGCAGTGGTGGCGGGGGTGGTGTTGTCGGAGTGCTGGGAGATGAGCACGCAGCCCATGTCACACAGGGCGGAAGCGGCGTTGCCCTCTTCCGTGGCGTCGGACCAGGAGCCGACGAACTGGACCTTCATGGTCACGCTCGGGCAGACGCTGCGCGCGCCGAGGAAGTAGGAGGTAAAGCCGGAGATGACCTCGGCGAAGGAGTACGCGCCGACGTAGCCGATGACGGCCTGGTCAGCGGTAATCTCACCGTTGTCGATCAGCTCCTGCAGCTTCATACCGGCGGCAACACCGGCGATATAGCGGCCTTCGTAGATGTTGGCAAACGCGTTATGCGTGTTGGGCAGATCGTCGCCCCAGGAGCCCTGGTTGGTGCAGCCGACGAACTGAACATCGGGATAGTCGGGCGCGACCTTCAGCATGAACGGCTCATGGCCATAAGAGTTGTCGAAGATGATCTCGCAGCCTTCTTCGGCCAGCTCGATGTTGGCGTCTTCACAGCCGGAATCCTCGCCGATGTTGTATTTGACAATCCACTCGACGTTGATGCCCTTGGCGGCCAGCGCCTCGGTGGCAGCTTCCTTGCCACGGATGAAGTTGTAGGTGTAGCCCTGGTCGTTCTCGTCGCCGATGCAGATCAGGCCGACCTTGATGGTCTTGCCCTCAGCGGCGGGCTCTTCTGCCGCAGGTTCCTCAGCGGCGGGCTCTTCCGTCTTGGGTTCCTCGGTCTTGGCGGGCTCTTCCGCGGCGGGAGCCTCGGTCTTGGGTTCGCCGGACGCGCAGGCGACCAGAGCAAATACCATCACGAGCGCCAGAAGCAGAGCGATGATCTTTTTCATTTTCATGTCCTCCTAAAAATTAATTTGGGCTGTCGGCCCCAGCACATTTTGAACAAATGCGCTTTCGCTACCCGTATTCTACTCCATTTGCGAAAAAGATGCAATATTATTTTCACAAGAAATGCGTGCAAAAATGCGAAAATATCGACAAATTTGCCTCATAAACCTAAATATTTTTTAGGTTTTTTTGCGTCTTGACATTTTTGCTAAAACGCGCCCGGCGCATTTCGTTCACTATGACCAGAAGTTTCCTTGGCAAAAACACGAAAATCATGATATGATAGGCGTACGAATTATTGCAATCTGCACATTCAGCAGATATGCCGGTTCAGGCGTCCTGCTTTTGGAAAAAGGAGATTCATTTTGAGAGACTATGTTTTACGGGGCAATCTCTGCTACAGCGCAGACATGGACCATATCGAAACGCGCGCGCATGCGTATCTGGTTTGCCTGGACGGCCGGTGCGCGGGCGTGTTCGACCAGCTTCCCGCACGCTACGCGCAGCTGCCGCTCGCCGACTTCGGCGACCGGCTGATCCTGCCGGGCATGACCGATCTGCACGTGCATGCGCCGCAGTTTGCCTTCCGCGGGCTCGGGATGGATATGGAGCTGCTCGAGTGGCTGAACACCTACACCTTCCCCGAGGAGTCAAAATACCGTGAGCTCGATTACGCCGGGCGCGCCTACAGCAGCTTTGTGCAGCATCTGCGCCGCAGCGAGACCACACGCGCGGTCATCTTCGCCACCATCCACGTCCCGGCCACGGAGCTTCTCATGCAGAAGCTCGAAGACGCGGGCCTGTGCAGCTACGTCGGCAAGGTCAATATGAACCGCAACTGTCCCGACTATCTGCGCGAAGACTCCACCGTGCAGGCCGTGCGCGACACAAGGCGCTGGATCGAGGAGACGAAAGACCGCTTTACGCGCACAAGGCCGATCATCACGCCGCGCTTCATCCCGTCGTGCACGGATGATCTCATGTACGCGCTGCGCGATCTGCGCGAGGAATACGACCTGCCGGTGCAGAGCCACCTGTCGGAAAACTACAGCGAAATCGCGTGGATCCGCGAGCTGTGCCCGCGCGCAAAGCACTACGGCGACGCATATGACCAGTTTGGCCTCTTTGGCGGCGGCTATCCCTGCATCATGGCGCACTGCGTGCATTCAAACGAGGACGAGCAGGCGCTGATCAGGCAGCGCGGCGTGTTCATCGCGCACTCGCCGGAGTCGAACATCAACCTTGCCTCGGGTGTGGCGCCGGTCAACCAGTTTTTGGACAACGGACTGCGCGTGGGCCTGGCGACCGACATCGCGGGCGGCAGCCATGAGAGCATGCTCCGCGCAACCATGCACGCCATTCAGGCCTCCAAGCTGCGCTGGCGGCTCTATGACCAGAACGTCAAGCCGCTTTCATTTGAGCGCGCGTTCTACCTCGCCACCATGGGCGGCGGCGCGTTCTTTGGCAAGGTGGGCAGCTTCCTCGATGGCTTTGAGCTTGACGCGGTGGTGCTCGATGACGGTACGCTCGACCATCCGCAGGCGCTTTCCGTGCGCGCGCGGCTTGAGCGCGCCGTGTATCTGGCAGATGAGCGCAACATCACGGCAAAATTTGTCGCCGGCGAGCGCCTGTTCTGACTTTCTCCCGCAAGTGTAAAAACTGGCTGCCCAGTGGGCAGCCAGTTTCAGCGTGTCGAAAAAGCCTCGCAGAGTTTCGCGCCCGCAGGCGCGAAATAATGTAAACCAAATCACGACTGTGCTCAGTCGTGATTTGGAGAGGA